>NZ_CP096829.1:1565614-1878737 GCF_023272795.1 Flavobacterium humidisoli
CATTCTTTTGTAGCATTTCAACCAAAATCATAAAATGATTGGAAGCGACTTCATCTTGAGGTTCAGCAACCTTTCCAGTCTGAATTAATTTGCTCAGAGCCGTTTTTGGTTCGACTGTCAATGCATAACTTGAAATATGGGGAATGCCGAAATCTAAAGCGGTTTGAATATTCTGTTTCCACATTTCGTCGGTCAATCCTGGAATTCCATAAATCAAATCCAACGAAATATTATCAAAGTATTTCGTCGCTTCTTCCAGACATTTTTTGGCTTCTGCCGAATTATGAGCACGATTCATCATCTTCAAATCCTCTTCATAAAAAGACTGAATTCCAATACTTAATCTATTTATGGGGCTTTTAGATAATTCTAAAATTCGTTCTGCAGACAAATCATCTGGATTGGCTTCCAAAGTAATCTCGGGATTATCAATGACTTTATAATTCTTATAAACTTCTGAAATTAAAAAGTTTATTTCTTCATTAGTTAAAACAGAAGGAGTTCCTCCACCAAAATAAATGGTCTCTATAATTTTGTTGTCAAACTCATTTTTGCGCATACCAATTTCTTTGGCCAAAGCCAAAACCATCTCATCTTTCTTCTTCATAGAAGTCGAAAAGTGAAAGTCGCAATAATGGCAAGCCTGCTTGCAAAAAGGAATATGGATATAAATACCGCTCATTTCTTAATTAGATAATTTGAGAATGTGTCAATTAGATAATTTATTCGTTATCTACAGAATTATCTAATTATCTAATTGGCACATTAACTCATTTTTTAACTCGATCCTCATTCTGTTTCACAAAAGCATCCCATCCAGAATAGCTTTTTCCTGCAACGACTTTGCCTGAATTAAAGTGATGACAAACCGCTGCTGCTAAACCATCTGTTGAATCCAGATTTTTGGGCAATTCTTTCAAACCTAAAAGCTGTTGCAGCATTTTGGCAACCTGTTCTTTGCTGGCATTTCCGTTTCCAGTAATCGCCATTTTGATCTTTTTAGGTTCGTATTCTGTAATCGGAATGCCTCTTGAAAGTCCAGCAGCCATTGCAACTCCTTGCGCTCGTCCCAGCTTCAACATCGATTGGACGTTTTTGCCAAAGAAAGGTGCTTCAATTGCAATTTCATCAGGACAATGCGTTTCAATAAGTTCGATGGTTCTTTCAAAAATGATTCTTAGTTTTTGGTAATGATTATCGTATTTGGATAATTGCAATTCGTTTAACTGCAGAAATTCCATTTTTTTATTGATAACTTTTATCAATCCAAAACCCATAATTGTGGTTCCGGGGTCAATACCTAATATGATGCGTTCTTGTGTCAAGAGAGTTTTTGTTTCAAGTTTTTTTGTTTCAAGTTTCAAGTTTTTGAAATGAAACGATTCATTTTCTAATTGTCACATTGCCTAATTTCCAAATTGATTACTTTTGCGGCATGATTTCAATTCCTCACAAAGCTAAGCAATTCCTAGTTCTTCTGGCCAAACTTTTAATTGTTGGCGGCGCATTTTATTTTATTTATAATCAGTTGGCTAACAACGATAAATTAGACTGGCAAAAGTTTATTGTTTTGTTTCAGAAAAATCAGTCGGTTTTAGGGATTTTGTTTATACTGCTTTTAAGTATCTTAAACCGTTATTTCGAGATATTGAAATGGCAGAATCTAGCGCAGGTAATTCATCAAATCTCGGTTTATGAAGCCACAAAACAGGTTTTAGCAGCTTTAACGGCAGGAATCTTTACACCAAACGGAGTAGGAGAGTATGCGGGAAAAGCATTGTACTATCCGAAATCTGAAGCAAAAAGAGTTGTTTTTTTAAACTTGATATGCAACGGAATCCAAATGATTTTAACGATCATTTTTGGGATTTTCGGATTACTGTATTTCAATGCGCAATTCAATGTAATTACAACCCAAACAGTCTTGATTCTTTTCGGCGGATTTGTTCTGATTTTGATTTTATTATTCTCCATTAAAAAGATAAAAGTCAAAGGATATTCGATAGAAAAGCTGATTCATAAAATCAACGAAATTCCGAAATCGGTTCATCAGAAAAATATCTTTCTAGGAATCTGCCGTTATTTGGTTTTTTCGCATCAATATTATTTTTTGTTTTTAGGCTTTGATGTCGATTTGCCTTATTTGACTTTGATGGCAGCGATAACATCAGTTTACTTTTTAGCCTCTTCTTTGCCAACTTTTCAGTTTTTAGACTTTGCAGTAAAAGGAAGTGTCGCGATTTATTTCTTCGGAATTTTGGGTGTAAACGAATGGATCGTTGTTTTTATAAGTACTTTAATGTGGTTTTTAAACGTAGTCCTCCCAGTGGTTTTAGGAAGCTTTTTTGTGCTGAATTTTAAAACGAAAACTCCAGAATGATTTTCGGATTGTTTGCCATATTAGCCATTTATATCATTAGCATTTCTTTGCTGATTTATGGTTTTTTCAAAGTCAAAGAATATCAGAAAAAAGATTTAAAGCCAGAGACAAGTTTTACAATAATTGTCCCTTTTAGAAATGAAGAAGAAAATCTTCCCATACTTTTGGAGAGTTTTTCAAAGCTAAATTATCCAACAGATTTATTTGAAGTTATTTTAGTTGATGATGCTTCAAATGAAAAATTTCAAGTCTCAAATTTCCCATTTCCCATTTCCCAATTAGATAATATTCGTGTTTCAAATTCTCCTAAAAAAGATGCCATTACAACGGCAATGCAACACGTAAAAACCGATTGGGTTATTACAACCGATGCCGATTGTATTGTTCCTGAAAACTGGTTGTTGACTTTTGATAATTACATTCAGCAGAACAAAGTTTCAATGCTTGCTGGAGCTGTAACTTATCAATGTGAAAACTCATTTTTAGATCATTTTCAGCAATTGGATTTAACGAGTCTGCAAGGCGCTACAATTGGAAGTTTTGGTTTAAATAAAGGTTTTATGTGTAACGGAGCTAATTTTGCGTACGCAAAAGCATTTTTCGAAAGTTTAAATGGTTTTGAAGGGAATGATAAAATTGCCAGCGGAGACGATGTTTTTTTACTGCAAAAAGCGATTCAAAAGTTTCCTGAAAAAGTGTATTATTTAAAAGCAAAAGAAGCGATCGTAACAACAAAACCAACCGAAAACTGGAAATCTTTATTTTATCAAAGAGTACGTTGGGCGGCTAAAACAAGTTCATATAATAGCACTTTCGGAAAGTTTCTTGGATTGATTGTTTTCTTCGGAAATTTGAGTTTTGTAATCGGATTTTTCTCTTTTCTTTTGGGAATTTGCTCTTATCCAATTTTTGTGATTTTTTCTTTTTCTAAAATTTCAGTTGATTTTATTTTGCTTTCAATCACTAATCGGTTTTTGGAAAAAAAGAGAATTAAAAGTCTTTTACTAAGTAGTTTATGGTATCCGTTTTTTAGTTCGACTGTTGCTTTGTACAGTTTGTTTGGTTCATACCAATGGAAAGATCGTCAGTTTAAGAAATAGCTTCTTTAGATACAATGGCGCCTAGCCCTGATGGGAGCGGCATCCTTTTGCTTTTTTCTTTAAAAAGCAAAAGATATAGCGGACAGCAGGAATTAGCTCCTTATAAAACTACTTCTCATCTTTTGCTTTTATAATAACAGGCAGAATAAACTGTGTTTTTACTGGAATACCGCGTTTTATGGCTGGATTTACTTTCGGAAAATCGACTAGGCGCGCGTGCAGAATGCTGTCAATTTTTATGGTATCGTAAACTACAGAATCTTTAGGAAACTGAGGTTCAAACTTCATAGTTGAGTTAGGAAAAACGGTTACTTTGACTTCGATGGTATCCAATTCTGGATATAAAATAGATAAAGTATCAACGTTGAGTTTTTCTTGAATAAGATTCGACATTACTTCAAAAAAGCATTGCTGGCGAAGCTTTTTATCACCAATTTTATCGCAATCAGGCAAAGAAGGATATTCATCAACTTCTTTCCAGTTAATGGATTTCAATTCTTTTTGAAGTAATTCTTTTTCAGACGGAACCTGCTTCTCAAAATATTGACAAGAATTGAAAAGGATACAAATAAAAAAAGGGAAAAACTGCCTCAAAGTTTTAAAATTGGATGATATAACAAAAATACGATTATTTTTTTTGAGAAGCTTTGTATTCTAAATAATCTTCATAGTTTTCCGATAGCCAAATTTCTTTGTTTTTTTCTGCAACTTCCTTTTGATCAGGGTATAATTTGACAAGTCTGTCTGAAAAAGCTGCTATTTGAACCGTATAGGTATAAAATTCAATTTTGCTCAGAAGGATATTGGGATCGTTTTTTTTATTAAAAAAATCGAAAAACAGATTATCAAAGTCTCTCATAGAAAAATTTATTACTTTTTTCTTATTGCTGGTGTAAAGACTGTCCTGTATTACTTTGTCATCTGTAGAAAGTTTCTTAGATTGAGCTATCGTATTTTCGCTGATGGAGAATACAAAGAATAGAAAAAAAACTATTTTTACAAGAGTTCTCATACTATTAAAATATTTAAATAATAAGTACAAACTTACAAAATATTATGGATTTACTTTTAGTGCTTCTAGGATTTATATGTGTAATCGTGGGCGTTTTTGGAAGTTTTCTCCCTGTTCTTCCTGGATTATCAAGCTCTTGGGTTGGGATATTATTGCTTTACCTGACTAAAGCAGTCGAAAATAATTATTGGGTTTTAGGGATTACTTTTGTTCTAATGGTCATCATTACTATATTAGATTATATTATTCCGTCAAAAGGCACTAAAAAGTTTGGAGGTAGCTCTTATGGGGTATGGGGAACCAACATTGGGTTGGTTGTCGGAATTTTTGCTCCAATTCCTTTTGGAATTATAATTGGCCCATTTTTAGGGGCTTTAATTGGCGAATTAATCTACGATTCTCAAAATCATAAAAGAGCTATTAAAGCAGCTACTGGATCGCTCTTAGGATTCATCGCTTCAAGTTTTGTTAACTTTCTGTTTGCAGTAGTTTATTTGGGTATATTTTTGAGTATTGTGTGGGAATATCGAAACATTTTATTTTAATTCTATAACATTTTCCGCTTTTTATCGTTGCTTTCCAAAATAAACATCAAACTTTTCTTAACTTTTTTTCTTTTGTGTTTGACAACGAAAGGGTTGTGTTTGCTAGTGTTAAGGCGTTTTTAGTGTTAAGAACGGGTTATTAAGAAGGTAATTTTTTAACTTAATTTTTGGAAATGTTAAAATATTTTATATTTTTATCACGATAAACGATAAAAAGCCTCATTTTATCGATTATTTTAAATAAGTATAAATAATCATTTTTTAAGTTATGAGTATGACCCCAAACCTACAAATTGAACTTAGACGCTTTATTTCTTCTAATGTTGTCTCCAAGTTAAACAAGTTTTATTTTGAGAATGATGCACTTTTAATAAAGGGAATAGACGTCTCGATCGGTACAATTTTAATGGGACTCTACAACAAAGCCGAAGAATCTGATTTTTATTCTGAAATCGTTTCATTAATCCAAGAAGATTCCACTTTTTACCAAGAAATAGACTTTAATGCAGGCAGAATTTTATCAGTCGACGACTGTTACCGCATAGAAGGGAATGCTTTACTGAAAGAATTATTCTCCAACAAAAAAGGCAGAATTTCAGAAATGGTTTCAAACGAAGTTGGCATCAAAAGCGAAACAGCCAGAGAAATACTTAACTTTTCAGCATTACTTGTAATGTCTTATTTAAGATACAATCTTCAATTAATAGAAAGTTTAAAACTCCTTTTAGAAGACCAAAAAAGAGATATTTTAAACAGCATTCCTCCCGGAATTAAAATCATCCTAGGTTTTTCATCTTACGAAACTGTAGAAGATAAAAACCAATCTATCGGAAGATCTATTTTTACCCTTTTCGGACATAATTTCTTTAGTTTTTAAAATAAAAAAATCCCATTTTCTAGAAGAAAACAGGATTCATTTATGGCTTAAATTTGAAAAATGTTTACACGTTTTTCAAATTGATAACTTCTTGATCGGTCAAAAAGCGCCAGTTTCCGCGAGGAAGATTCTTTTTGGTCAATCCAGCAAACGAAACACGGTCAATGCGCAATACATTGTATTCGAAAGATTCAAAAATAGCGCGCACAACTTTTACGTTAGCAGTACGGAGTTTAAGACCAACTTCGCTTTTTGGTTCATTATCAATATAGCTTACTTCTTCAACAAAAACGCGGTGTCCTTCAAGAACTAAACCTTTGCTAATTTTTTCTAAATCTTCAAATTTTAAGTTTTTGTCTAAAGAAACTTGATAGATTTTAGACGATTTCTGGTTCGGCAATGTAAACTTACGAATCATATCGGTATCGTTTGTAAACAATAATAAACCAGTTGTATTCTTGTCCATTCTTCCTACAGCAGCAATTTTTGCATTTGTAGCGCCACGAACAAGTTCTAGAACGTTACGATATTCCTGACCTTCGTCAAAGGCAGTCGTAAAGTTTTTAGGCTTATTTAATAAAATATATTCTTTCTTTTCAGGAGTTAATGTAACACCGTCAAAGTTTACAACATCATTTAGTTTTACCAAATAACCCATTTCAGTAACTACAGTACCGTTAACTTTAACGTTTCCAGACTGAATATAAATGTCGGCATCACGACGAGAACAAACACCAGAATTAGAGATGTATTTATTCAGACGAATTTCATCTGAAGCCTTTTGTCTCTTTGCTGGCTGATTTTGTTTTCTAAGTTTTTCAGCAGCAGCTTCCTGAGCAGCTTTAACTTCAGGTTTTACTTTTTTAGGCCCTTGCGCGCGCTTAGCCATAGGAGGTTTTGGCTTGTTAGAGTTTGGACGTGAGCTGTTTGGTCTCGATCCGCCTCTTTTATTGTTGCCTTCCTTGTTGTTCATAGAATCATTAATTTGTGCAAAGATAGTTTTTTCCTGCTAATAAATCTTAAGTTCAATGTTCTTAGATTAATAGCGCTTTATTTTAAGATGTTAAGGAGCAATACAATTGGCTTTTAAAAATAGATTATTCCGCAGAGATCCGCAAAGAATTTCGTGGAGTTGCACAAAAAGGCTTTGCTAAATCTTCTTGAAATTTTTTGCGAATCTCTGTGGGAGAAAAAACCTTAATAATTAGAAATCAATTCGCGACCATGCCATAAAACGCTTGGATTAATCAGAACAATACAGCACACTCCAGATACAATTAAGAATTTAAGAACATTATGAAGTCTTAGATATTGTTCTTTAGAGTCAGATTTCCATAAATAAATCAAAAAGAAAAGTAAAACCGCAAAGCAGACATAAAAATAAATGTCCATATAACCGACATCATAAATATTAACCAAAACATAAACAGGTAAAATGGTAGACAAGGTCAAAACCGTGATAATTTGCTTAGAAATTTTTTCTCCGTATAAAACCGGAATTGTTCTATAGTCATTTACTAAATCGCCTTTCAGATTTTCTAAATCTTTTATCATTTCGCGAATCAATAAAAGCAGGAACAAGAAAACCGCATGTGCCGAAATCACTACGAAATGACTCATGTGATTCTCAATTTCTTCAAACGAAATCTTATTATAGAAATAAAGTAAAATGGCAAAAAAAGGCGTTACAGCAAGCAATGCAGACAGTAAATTTCCAATAATTGGATACTTTTTAATTTTATGAGAATAAAACCAAATCATAAAAATATAACCTGAAAAAAACAAAAAAGCTCTCCAGGAAACTATAAAAGCCATTAGAACGGCAAGAAAATTCAAACTGAAATAAACGTTCAATTTGGTTTTCTGACTTACCAAACGATCCAGCATCGATTTATTCGGACGATTAATCAAGTCCTTCTGGCTGTCGTAAAAATTATTGATAATGTAACCAGAAGCAATTGTAATAGCCGAAGCAAAAACAATTAAAAACAAATGAAAATCCAGCAGAATATCCAATGCTCTGATTTCTGGAGCAAGTATAAAAATTGCCGATAAATACTGGGCTAAAATTATTATTGGAATATTGTAACCTCGAACTACAGAGAACAGACTAACAATTTTCATTACTAAAAGTTTTTGTTGTCTGCTTAACATAGATGATAGGGTGGGATTTATTTAATTTAGGGAAGTTAAAGTATATTTTTTGATTCTGAAAACTAGAGCTTATTTTTTAACAATTCTTCAGATCCATAACCTAGTTTTCGTATGCAGGCTAAAGCTTGTTTTTGTGTAATATCGATTTCTGTAATATCTTTTTTATCTACAAAAACCACCGAACCGCTCCACGGATTTGGAGCGTCTGGTATAAAAACGGTAAATTTATCATCACTGACTGGTTCTATTAAAAAAGCAAATTGCAAACCAGCATCAGTTGGCACTAAAATTACTTTTAAATCGTCTTTGGATTCTAGACCCAGTATATTTTCATTCATGCTTTTCATAAACGAATAACCGGGAACAAAACTTAAAATGCCATCTTCTAATTTCTGAACTACTTTTTCGGCAGCAGCTGTTCTTGCTAGTAATCCAGCAACCAGACAGATTAGAATTATAATTAATAACCCAACAAGTTCTTGAAGTGCAAGTCCTAAAACGCTTACTTTTGGTAAAGCACTTACTAACGGGAGCGTTGTTTTTTGTACAATACCATATCCTTTTTCCAAAACAATTAATAGTACCACTAAAGGCACTAAAAAAATAATTCCTCCTAAAAAAGTTGCTTTGACAATCTTTAAAATACTTTTCATAGGCAATAATTTTTTAAGATTAAATGTTAGGAAAGGGTATTCAATAAATCACAACAATATTTTAAGAGGTTAAACTTTAAAACTGGTAAACTACTTCTAATTTATAGTCTTTTAAGGATGTTTTGGCTCTTTCTAAATCTTCGGTAAAACCTAGAATATAACCGCCGCCTCCAGAACCGCAAAGTTTTAGGTAATAATCGTTTGTGTCAATTCCGTGTTGCCAGATTGCGTGAAATTGTTCTGGAATCATGGGTTTAAAGTGATTTAAAACAACTTTAGAAAGTTTTTTGGTATTGGTAAACAAAGATTTCATATCGCCATGCAGGAAGTTTTCTACGCAGGCATCTGTATATTTCACAAACTGATTTTTAAGCATAGCACGGAAACCTTTGTCTTTTAGGTTTTCCATAAAAATACTAACCATTGGAGCTGTTTCTCCAACAATTCCTGAGTCTAACAAAAATACAGCACCTTTTCCGTCAAAACTTTGAGTCGGAATTCCAGTTGCTTCAATATTATCTTTAGAATTAATCAGGATTGGAATGCTTAAATAGCTGTTAAGAGGATCCAAGCCAGAACTTTTTCCGTGGAAAAAGCTTTCCATTTGAGAAAATATATTTTTTAATTGTAATAATTTTTCACGAGTCAGATTTTCCAGAACAGTGATTTTGTTGGTAGCATATTTATCGTAAATAGCTGCAACAAGCGCACCGCTACTTCCAACACCATATCCTTGTGGAATACTAGAGTCGAAGTACATTCCAGTTTCAACATCATTTTTTAAAGTTTCTAAATCGAAAGTAACCAATTCTGGCTGTTGCGTATGTAGGCCTTCAAGATAAGAAGCGAAACTTCTTAAACTTTTGTTTGATGAAATGGCTTCTTCTGTAGGCTCTTCAGATTTTTTTAAAGCGCCGTTGTAAAAGTTATAAGGAATAGAAAGTCCTTTAGAGTCGCGGATAATTCCGTATTCTCCAAAGAGTAATATTTTTGAGTAAAATAATGGTCCTTTCATGATTTATTTTATGTCTTTTTTTATTTTATTTGGGTCTTGTCGTGTGTCGAAAAATGCAATTATTTCAACTCTTTTTGTGTTGAATTTATAATAGATTGATGTTTGTTTTGACAAGACGCATTTGTGATAGTTTTTATTTAGTCCTGATTTAGGAAAAATTTCAGGTTCTATTTGTATTAGATAAATTGCTTTGTCCAGTTTTGATATAAATTTATCCTTTACTTTTTTTGACCACTTTATTTCCAGATATTCAAATAATTCTAATAAACTTTTTTCTGCATTTTTTGAAAAGATTATTGTTCTTTTCATTAACGATGCTGTTTCATAATATCTTCATACAAAACAAATTCACCTCGTTCAATTTGTCTTTCCCCCTCTTTAATTTCTTCTTTTTGCTCATCAGTTAGATCATCCCACCAATCTTTTTTCTTTTTGGTCAACAGTTTTTTGACCGCCAAAATGATTGAAAGGTCATCTGTGCCTTCCAGAATATCTATCACTTCACGTTTTTCTAATTGAATGTCCATAACCAAAAATTTAACTAAAGATAAGGAAAATTATAATGCAATTGAGCCTTCTCCAATTTTGTCGCAAATGTATTGACTATTCTGACAAAATACAACTAATTCGTCTTGAATAAATTGTAATACTTTTTCGGTAACGTTTTCGGGATAAAGGACATGCACATTTGCGCCAGCATCAAGTGTAAAACATACTGGAATCTGTGTTTCATTTCTAAATTTCCAAATGGCATTTATGATTTGCAGCGTGTTTGGTTTCATCAAAATAAAATAAGGCATAGATGTCATCATCATTGCGTGTAAAGTCAAAGCTTCACTTTCTACAACTTTAATGAATTCTTCTAAATTTCCGTTTTCAAAAATCTTGATTAATTGATCTAAGTTTTCGTGCGCCTGAGCAAAACGTCTTTCAGCGTAAGGGTGATTGTGCATTAAATCATGTCCTACAGTACTCGAAACCTGTTTTTCGCCTTTATCGACCAATAAAATAGTATCTTGATAATTCTTGAAATTCTCATGAATAGAATATGGAAATTCAACGCCAAATAAATCTGTACTTCCTTTAATGTTTACCTGATTTCCCCAAACCACCACATTTCCTTTTACACTTCTACAGGCACTTCCAGAACCTAAACGAGAAAGGAAAGATGCTTTTTGATAGAAATATTCATCGGTCATTTCGGGATTTAGTTTTCTTTCCAAACTCATAAAATTCATTGCCAGAGCAGCCATTCCTGAAGCCGAAGAAGCAATTCCTGAACTATGGGGGAATGTATTCTGTGTATCAATCGTAAAATGATAGTCTTTCAAAAACGGCAGATAAACTTCAACCCTTTCTAAAAACTTCTGAATCTTTGGTTTAAAATCTTCTTTTGGTTTTCCTTCAAAAAGTAAATCAAAAGAAAAATTTCCGTTGTTGTCTTTTTTTGAGAAAGCCAATTTTGTAATTGTTTTGCAATTATTTAAAGTAAAACTTACTGAAGGATTTGCTGGAATCTGATTGTCTTTTTTTCCCCAATATTTAACTAATGCAATATTGCTTGGAGCGCTCCATTCAAAGTTTCCGTTTTCGATTGTTGAAGTATATAGATTTGGTATAAAATCGGCTGCTGTTAACATGAATTGTAAAATTTTGGCAAAGATAGTTTTTAAATTTTTTCACCATATAAGTTATTTAAGAAATATAAGTTGGGTTTTCTAAAATGAACTTATATTTCTTATATGATTTAAAAATTTCTTTTGACTATTTTTGAATTCAAAATTTGATGTCATGAATAAATTTGTAAAAATCGCTATAGCTTTAGTAATTTGTTTAACAGTTGGATATTCTGCTAGTTTAGTAACAAGACCAAGTATTGAGACTTGGTATGTAACATTGGAAAAACCAGTTTTTAATCCGCCGAACTGGATTTTTATGCCTGTTTGGACGATTCTTTACATTCTTATGGCTGTTGCAGCAGCATTAGTTTGGGATAAAATAAAAGAACAAACAGAGGAAGTTAAAAAAGCATTGCTTTTCTTCATCATTCAATTGATTTTAAATGCTATTTGGTCTTATTTATTCTTCGGATTAAAAAACCCGATGTTGGCTTTAATCGAAATCGCGCTTTTATGGCTGATGATTTACGAGACATATTTAAAGTTCGTCAAAATCAATAAAATTTCAGGCTATTTATTGATTCCATATTTAGCTTGGGTTGGATTTGCTACAGTTTTGAATGCTAGTATTTGGTGGCTGAATAAGTAAAATTTTTAGTTTCAGGTTTTTCTTTGTTTCAAGTTAAGCTATTTCAACTTATTAAATTCTTCGTTTTTAGCATATAGAAAGTCTATTAATTCCAGAGTATTTGATTTTTCTAAAAGAATTTTAGATTTTGGATCTGCATTACAAAAATTTAAGAAAATTTCTTTTTCTTCGGGGTTTATTTTCAAATTCTTAATGAAAAAATCCGGGCGACAGGAAGCGATGATAAGCTTCTTAAAACGGTCGTCACGTGGCTCAATTTTTTTATGTGGTTTATCAAAAATTGGATAATTATAATTAATAGCATTTTTAATCTTACCATCATAAACATTAACTTTTGTAGTTACATCATCAAATTGCTTGCGAATTTTGATTTTATTTATTTCTTCTCGATCATTGGCGATATTTTTAATTTCAGTTTTAGTAAAAACAGATCGAGAAACGATAACCTCATCTAATTCTTCAGCTTTTGGTATCATTTTAACAATAAGTTCACTTTTTTCAAGGTCTTTCAGGTTGATTTTTAATCTTGTAAGGAAAAAATCCTTAGAGAAAAAAAGCAAACTATCTTTTTCTTTAGCCAAAATGGAGAATTCTCCCAGCTCATTTGTTCTAGTACTGGTTTTAGCTGTTTTATTTATAACTTCTACTTTATCGAGAGGAGTGTTATTAGAAATTACTTTTCCGTGAAGAAATTTTTCGGTTTGAGAGATACTAAGCTGATAAGTAAGAAAAGAAATTGTAGTGAGTAATTTTACCTTCATTTACGGATTTTTTAGTTTTTAATTCCAGTATTCAATTTTTTAAACTCTTCATTTTTAGCATATAGAAAATCCATTGTATAGAGTAAATTTTTCTGTTTTAGAATAATTTCAGATTGCGGATCGGCTGTGCAAAATTCTAGGAAAAGGACTTTTTCATCAGGATTTAATTTTAAATCTTTCGTAAAAAAATCTAAAGGACAAGTTGCTTCCGCGAATGTTTTGAAATCCAATTCAGGAGCTTTCTTTTTAGTTTTTTTGTTGTTGCTGTCTTCTTTTTTAAACAAACCTAAAAGCCCCGCGCCCATAGCGCCAAAATTCATTCCATTTGCAATGGTGCCATCATAGACGCCAGTATATTTTCGTAAATCGCTCGAAGCTCTCATTAATGCAATCGAATCTGAAACTTCTTGAGCAGGACCAACATGAGGAAATTTTATAGTTGTAATTAAGACTTCATCGAGTTCTTCCGGTTTCAAAATCATATTTACAATCAGGTTGTTTTGATCTATGTTTTCCTGAGAAATTTTAAATCTTTTAAAGAAATAGTCTTTGGAGTAAAAAAGCACGCTGTCTTGTGGACGGACTAAAATTGAAAATTCGCCTAGCTCATTTGTTCTAGTGCTAGTTCGAGCTGTTTTGTTAATCACTTCTACTTTATTAAGAGGAATGTTTTGAGAAAAAACTTTTCCGTTTAATAGTTTTTCTGTTTGAGAAACACTGAGTTGATAAGTGAAAATAGAAATTGTGGTAAGTAATTTTACTCTCATATAGGATTAATTAGTTGAGAGTAAAATTATTAGAATAGTCTTAATGAAAACTTACGGAATGTGTAAATTCTTGTTAATAAAATTATCGCATATTTCGAACAAATTTTTCCAGTTCTCCAGTATTAAATAAAACAGGTCCGTGACCAAAACACAATATTTTAGGTTGTAACGATGCTAATTTAAGAATGGATTTTCTATTGATTTCTCTATCAGCGGTAAATAAATGGGGAGGTTCGTGCAAACCAACTTTTGTCGTCAATAAGTTCATATTGGTCATCACATCTCCTACAATCAAGATTCCGTCTTTTTCTCTGAAAAAAGAGATATGTCCACTTGAATGTCCCGGAGTTTCAATAACCGTGAATCCGCCAATTTGATCTCCTTCTTTTAAAGTTTCAGAAACGGGATGTCCTTTTCCTGCCCAAAAGTTTTTCTGAAATTTAGAAATGATATGATTCGGATTTGGGTATTCTGTAATTACATTTCCATTTTCGGCAAATGCTTTTTCAGGTTCACTGCATAAAAGAGGAATATTCAAAGTTTCACAGATTACTTTGCTGCTTCCCTGATGATCGGCGTGAGCGTGAGTTAAGACGTGTTTGTTGACAGATTTGTCTTTCAGTGCTTTTATTATTTTATTGGCAGAAGTTCTAATTCCCGCATCAATTAAAACATCTTCGATCAAATAGCAATTAATGGAATTACAAGGAAATAAAGGAATCTGGTAAACGTCTTTGGCAATATTCTTCATCTTTTTCAAATTTTATTTTGACAAAGATTCGAATTCGGTTTTTCAATCCACTTGATAAATGTTAAGAAATATCCTGACGGATTCTGCTCAACGATTCGGGAGTAATTCCTAGAAAAGAAGCAATGTAAATTAAAGGTGTTCGCTGAATTATTTTGGCTGGAGTCGATGCCAAAAAAGTCTGGTATTTTTCTTTTGCGGGAATCATTTGCAGTTTTAAAACACGATCTGCCATACACAGGTAATTTTGCTCGGCTAAAATTCTCCCAACACGTTCCCAATTCGGAATTTCGTTATACAGAAACTGCATTTTTTCGAAAGTAATCGAAAGAATTTCACAATCCTCAATACATTGAATGTTTTCAAAAGAAATAGATTGGTTTATAAAACTAGAATACGAAGCAATAAAACCTTCGTCGGAACTTAAATAGGTAGTAATTTCTTTTCCGTCTTTTAAGTAGTAAACACGTGCTAGACCTTCAATAATAAAAAAGATTTTATTGCTAATTTTTCCCATTGAAGAAAGAAATTCTTTAGCAGTAAATTTTTCATATTCAAAACAAGAATCGATCTTTTCGATTTCTTTTTCAGAAAACGAAGCGATTGATAGTATTTGTTTTTGTAATTCAGCATTCACGATTACAATATTTCAATTAATTCCGAAGCATTATTAATAACCACTTTTGCTCCGCTAGATTTCAATTCCTCTTCGGTTCTGTACCCCCAAGTAACGCCCACAGGAAACATATTAGCATTTACTGCGGTTTTCATATCAATATCAGAATCTCCAACAAATAATATTTCTTCTGGTTTTAAATTCCATTTTTTACTGATTTCAATCGCTTCAAACGGATTCGGTTTCTTAAGCGCTTCTGTACTCAACCCTATCGCTGTATCAAATTGCTTTGGGAATATTTCAGATGCGATTTTCTTCGTCAATTCATCGGCTTTGTTAGAAAAAACAGCCATTTTAATGTTTTGTGAAGTCAGGTTTTCTAGCAATTCAATAATTCCTTCGTACGGTTTTGTTTTTAGGGTACAGATTTTAGTGTATTCATCGACCATACATTCAAAACAACTTTCGATTTCATCATCAGAATTGTTTGTGGCAGGTAAAGCTTTACTTACCAGATTTCGTAAACCGCTCCCAATAAAATATTGATAAGTGTCGTAAGTATGTGTAGGATAATTTAAAGCGGTAAGTACTTTATTCATTGCATCTGAGATGTCTTCCAATGAGTTTACTAATGTTCCGTCTAAATCAAAAATAATTCCTTTAAATTTCATTCTATTAAATATTTTGAGCCAAAATAAACCCGCTTGTCCAGGCATTCTGAAAATTAAAACCTCCCGTAATAGCGTCGATATTTACAATTTCGCCAGCAAAATAAAGATTTTGATGAATTTTGCTTTCCATGGTTTTGAAATTGATTTCTTTTAAATCGATTCCGCCGGCAGTAACAAATTCTTCTTTAAAAGTGCTTTTCCCGTTAACTTTAAATTCAGATTTTGTGAGTTGTAATGCTAAATTCTGTAATTGGTTTTTTGATAAATCTGCCCATTTGGTTTCTGTTTCAATTCCAGAAGCCAGAACCAAACTTTCCCATAATCGATTTGGAAAATCAAAAGGAGATTTTTTTGAAACTGCTTTTTTAGCGTGTTCTTGTTTTAGATCTTTTAAGGTTTTTTCGGCATCTTCAAAATCAACATCATTTAACCAATTGACGAAAATCGTAAACTGATAATTTTTATCGTGTAAAATGCGAGCGCCCCAAGCCGAAAGTTTCAAGATTGCAGGTCCGCTCATTCCCCAATGGGTAATTAACAAAGGACCAGTAGATTCTAGTTTGGTATCTTTTACATGTACGGTAACTTGTGCTGCAACGCCAGGTAATTCTTTAATTCGGGAATCTTTGATATTGAAAGTAAATAGGGAAGGAACGGGACTTACAATTGCATGTCCGTGTTCCTGAAGCATTTCCCAAATTTTAGGATTGCTTCCTGTTGCCATTATTAATTTTTCTGTTGCGAAATTATCACTTTGTGTATCAATTTTCCAATGATTTTCTTTTTTGAAAATAGACTGAACGCTTTGCCCTGTCAGCACTTTTATGCCTAATTTTTCAGTTGCTTTTAAAAAACAATCAATTATGGTTTGGGACGAATTAGAAACGGGAAACATTCTCCCATCTTCTTCAATTTTTAATTCTACGCCATGTTTTTCAAACCATTCGATTGTATCGCCCGAACAAAATTGATGGAAAGGTCCACGAAGTTCTTTTTCGCCACGCGGATAAAATTTAACCAATTCGTTGGGTTCAAAACAAGCGTGTGTAACGTTGCATCTTCCGCCCCCGGAAACGCGGACTTTAGAAAGGACTTCTTTTCCTCTTTCTAAAATGGCAATTTTAAGTTTCGGATTTTTCTCTGCAATATTAATAGCCGAAAAAAAACCTGCAGCGCCTCCGCCAACAATTATTATGTCGAAATTTTTAATCATATTTTTTGAGTTGCCACGAATTCACGAATTATTTTTTGACAATCTTTGAGAATAAAAATTCGTGAATTGCTTCGCCTATTCGCTATCGCTCGGGTCGTGGCTATTTAAACTTTATATTTTATCTGGATTATCAGAGATAATTCCGTCTACTTTATAACTTTTTACTTTTTGAATGTCTTCTGTAGAGTTTACTGTCCAAGGTAAAACTAAGAATCCTTTTTCTTGTATACGTTTGGTGTTTTCTGTATTCAATAACTGAAAATCAGGATGAATGGCTTTTGCTTTTATTTTTTCGGCGAAAGCAAGAGCAGTATCGAGATTTTCTTCTGTTAAAACACCAATCGGAATATTCGGATTTAGGTTTGATGTTTCCTCCAGCATATTCCAGTCAAAACTTGAAATTATAAAATGGTTGTAATTCCAGTTTTTTTCTGAAATATATTGTTCAATCAGTTGAACCACTTTACTTGGAGTTCCTAAACCTTTTAATTCGATATTGATCAGGCATTTTTTATCAACCAAATCAAAGACTTCATTTAAAGTTGAAATCTGATATTTTCCATCAATCAAAAACGATTTTAACTCAGAAAGAGAAAAAGTGTTTACTAAACCTTTTCCGTTGGTGGTTCTGTCTATTGTTTCGTCATGGATTACGATGATTTGTTGGTCAGCGCTTAAGTGAACATCAAGTTCAATCCCATCTGAATTTAATTCTAATGCTTTCTGAAAAGCTTTTAAAGTGTTTTCAGGTTCGTAGGCTTTTGCGCCTCGATGTGCAATCTTTAAAATATTCATTTTATAAAGGTTCAGAGTTGCAAAGGTACAAAGGAGCAAAGGAAAAATAATAGCCACAGATTAAAGGATTAAAATGATTTTCAAAATCTGTGCTAATCCTTTAATCTGTGGCTAAAAAAACTTTGCGAATCTTTGCGAAAATCTTCGTGTTTCTTTGTGGAAAAATCTTTAAATTTTTTCCAGTAAAACAATATCAAAATCATTGTCTATAATCACTTTTCCATCAATAACTTCTGTTTTTTGACCTGAATAAGTGTCTTTTAATTTAGTTCCGTTTGGGAAAACGTCACCAACAGGAAGTTCTTTTTTTCCTTTTGGTAAATCTAATCCCATAACTACTTTATCTGTAAAAGTGCCTTGTGTAAATGTTCTGGAAAAAGTATAAGGATACGGATTAATTAATTTATGAACACCAGCTCCAACGGCAGGATGATTTCTTCTAAACTGACCTAATTTTTGCCAGTGTAAAAGTGTTTTCTGTGTTTCAGGATTATTTTGAATATCATCCCAATTCATGTTTGAACGTAAAGTTGCATCGCCCTGAGTGCCTTCAACAACTAAAGATCTTGCCGATTCGTCTCCATAATAAACCTGCGACATTCCCGGGGAAAGTAATAATTTATTAGCTGTTTCTATGCTTTTTACTCGATTTGCATCAAAAGGCTGGCCGTCGTCATGCGATGACATATAATTAAGAACCGAATAACCTTTTAAGTCATTGTTCAACGCATTTGAATATTTAGAAAATAAACCTTCATAATCGCTTTGCGCAGCATTCCATTTAAATTCAAAATTGATCATGCTGTTAAAACCATTTTGGAAATAATTGACCTTTCGATCTCCAAAATCATAATCCTGACCACCGCTGATTCCGTAACCGTAAACTTCGGCGATCGTGTAAAACGGATTCTGATCTAAAACTTGTAGAGGATGATGTTTTTTCCAAGTTTCAAATGCATATTCACATTCTTTTTTAAAATCGGCCCAAACGTTTTCATCTGTATGTTTTACTGTATCACCTCTGTAACCATCAATTCCGAATTCAAGAATATAATCGGTCAGCCATTTTATAATATAATATTTCGGACTTCTTGGATAGCCTGTTCTTTTGAAAAATTCGTCCAACGAAGCAATTTCTTTTTCGTAACGGCCTTCTTTTTTCCATTTTTCGATTAAAAAAGGTGGCAGTTCCACATTTTGAGTACTTTCAGTTTTTACATCTGGAAGATTTTCCACCAAAGTACACATCGTAGTGTTTTCAAAAGATTTATAATCGCAAACAACTCCAGTTCTAACCCAGTCTGAAGGCCAAACGGGATCTTCGGGAGTTACTGGTCCTGTATGATTGATTACACCGTCTAAAACTATTCTAATACCTTTTTCATGTGCTTTTTTAACCAAATTGGCTAAATCTTCTTTTGTGCCAAAGTTTGGATCTAAGGCTGTCCAATCTTTTGCCCAATAACCGTGAAAGCCATAACTAAGTCCGGTTCCTTCATCAACACCATCGTGAATCTGCTCGACAATCGGCGTAAGCCAAATGGCATTGATTCCTAATTTTTCAAAATATCCTGATTCGATTTTTTTTGTAATTCCGATGATGTCCCCGCCTTCAAATCCACGTAGTTTTCCTGGAGTTTTGGTTCTATTAAAATTGACATCATTTGAAGTGTCTCCATTGTAAAAACGATCTGTAAGTAAAAAATAAACATTTGCTCCTTCCCAGACAAAAGGTGTTTTCGAAGTATTTTCGTTATTCATTGTAACTGATTTTGAGCCAGAACAACCCATTATTAAGTATACTAAAGATAAAAAAAGGAAAGTGTATTTTTTCATTTATTCTAAATTTAACGAAGATTTATAACAAAAAGATTCCGCCACGAATTCACAAATTTTTATTTCTCAAGCTTGTCAAAAATAATTCGTGAATTCGTGGCGGAATGACTTTGTGTAGACGCACTGCAGTGCGTCTCTACGATAATCTGTAACAGAAAATATTGCGAACCTTTGCGCTTTGTTCTCTGCTAACTTTTGCGGTTAAAGCTTATTCCAATTCTAAAACCAAAGCTGATTTTGGTTCTAAAGTAATTTCAGAACTTAAATCAAATGCTTTTCCCGTAATAACATCTTTTCCTGATTTAAAGTTTTTGATGCTTTCTTTGAAACGATTTGTTTTCACAACTTGCTCTTTTGCATTGTTATTGAAAACTACCATAACAGTTTTAGCATCGGTATATCTGAAATATACATAAGTGTTGTTTTCTGGAATATAATGCTTCATTTTTCCGAAATGAACCGCTTGGTTTGTTTTTCTCCAGTTGAATAATTTTGAAGAGAAATCAAAGTAAGCTGCTTGTTCAGCCGTTCTTCCTTCTTTGGTGAAAGCGTTGTTTTTGTCGCCAGCCCATCCGCCTGGGAAATCCTGACGAATATCGGCATCTCCGCCTTTTCCTTTATCACCGCCCATTCCAATTTCTGAACCGTAATAGATTTGCGGAATTCCACGAACGGTTGCCAATAAAGTCATCGCCAGTTTGTATTTTGGTAAATCATATTTGAATTTTTCATTCATACGATCCGTGTCATGATTTTCAGCAAAAACTAAGATATTATTGGTATTTGGATATAAAAAGTCCATTGCAAAATTGTTATAGAATTTAATCAATCCGCTATCCCAGTTTGGTTCATCTTCACTGAAGGCAGAAGTAATCTGACTTTGAAGGGTAAAATCCATTACACTTGGAAGATTGGAATTATAGTTTTCAATCGCACCAATTTTACTGTCTTTCTGCCAAAAAGCTAAATTCGCCTGATTGTGCATCCAGATTTCTCCAACAATGTTAAAATTAGGATATTCATTTGTGATTGATTTTGCCCATTCTGCCATTGCCGTTTTATCCGAATAGTTATAAGTATCTACTCTGAAACCGTCAAGATTAGCAAATTCTATCCACCAGATTGCGTTTTGAGTTAAGTATTTTGCAACCAAAGGATTTCTAAGATTTAAGTCTGGCATAGAAGGTACAAACCAGCCATCGACACAAACTTCCTGATCTATTTTTGAAGCGTGAATATCTGTAATCACTTCGCGTCTGTGGTGTGTTTGTGTGAACGTTTCAAATTGATTGAACCAAGTTTTGGTTGGAATATCTTTCATCATCCAGTGCGTAATTCCCCAGTGATTTGTAACATAATCCATAACCAGCTTCATGTTCTTTTTGTGCATTTCTGCTGATAAGCGAGCGTAATCATCATTTGTTCCGTAACGTGGGTCAATTTTGTATACATCAGATTGACCGTACGTATGATACGAATGCTGTTTGTCATTGTCTTCGCATAAAGGCGTACTCCAAATTGTAGTAGCTCCTAAAGACGAAATGTAATCTAAGTTTTTAATGATTCCTTCGATATCACCACCGTGACGACCGCTTGGATCTTGACGGTTTCCTTTTTCAGTTAAAGAAGCATCGCTGTCATTTTTAGGGTTTCCGTTAGCGAAACGATCTGGCATGATTAAGTAGATTAAATCAGAGGCGTCGTAACTTTTTCTGTCGGCAGAATTCGCTCTTCTTTCTTTAAGAGCATATTTTTGTTTGAAGGCAACTTTATTATTGTTTTTGAATGAGAAAACCAATTCAGAAGCTTTTACGTCTTTTGTATCAATTGTTACGAAAAGGTAATTTGGATTTTCTGTTTTTTCTACATTTTTAATCACAACATTATTTGAAACCGAAGCTTCATATTGTGCAATATTTTTTCCGTAAAACATAATTTGCAGTTCCGAATTTTTCATTCCTGCGTACCAGAAAGGCGGTTCTACTTTTTGGATTTGCGCTTTCGCGGAAGCGGAAAACAACAAAACCAATAGTATTAATCTAAAGATATGATGGTTTATTTTTAGGCTGTTCATAGTGAGTAGAATTTAAACCATATAAGAAATGTAA
Organism: Flavobacterium humidisoli; assembly: GCF_023272795.1. NCBI lineage: Bacteria > Pseudomonadati > Bacteroidota > Flavobacteriia > Flavobacteriales > Flavobacteriaceae > Flavobacterium > Flavobacterium humidisoli. Next base: position 1,587,134 of record NZ_CP096829.1, read on the forward strand.
GAACATTTAAGGCAAAAACTGGGGATGTTTCTATTTAAATGGACTTACATTTCTTATATGGTTAATTAAATTATTTGTTTTCAATAATACTTATCGCATATCCTCCTCCAGGAGCAGAAAGCTGCGATAATTTTGATTTGTTTGTTACAGCAATTTTCTTGATCGTATAAGCTTGCGGATTAGTTTTGTAATGCGCATCTTTTGCATCAGCATAAATTGTTGCCGTGTATTTTTTACCTTTTTCAAGGAAACTGAAATCGATGTTTGAAGTACGAGGAGTTTCTCCATTTACGTTTCCAACGAACCAATTGTTTGTTCCTTTTGCTTTACGGGCAACGGTAATGAAATCTCCAGGCTCAGCCTCGATGTATTTACTTTCTGACCAGTCTACCGCTACATCTTTAATGAATTGGAATGCATCTGGAAAACGGTTGTAATTTTCTGGAGTATCTGCCGCCATTTGCAATGGGCTGTACATGGTAACATATAATGCCAATTGGTTGGCAATGGTACTATTTACATGAGATGTGTTTTCAGGATTCATTTTGCTGATATCCATTTCGAAGATTCCAGGCGTGTAATCCATTGGACCTCCAATTAAACGTGTAAAAGGTAAAACCGTAACGTGATTTGGTTTAGAACCTCCAAAAGCTTGATATTCTGTTCCTCTTGCAGCTTCATTTCCAATTAAGTTTGGATACGTTCTTGCAATTCCTGTTGGGCGAACTGCTTCGTGCGCGTTCACCATAATTTTATAATCAGCTGCTTTTTCGATTGCGTATTGGTAATGGTTTACAATCCATTGGCTGTAGTGGTTTTCACCGCGAGGTAAAATATCTCCAACATAACCGCTTTTTACAGCATCGTATCCGTTATCGTTCATGAATTTGTAAGCCGCATCCATATGGCGCTCGTAGTTACGAACAGACCCAGAAGTTTCGTGATGCATGATGATTTTTACACCTTTAGATTTTGCATATTCATGTAAACCTTTTACATCGAAATCTGGGTAAGGAGTCAAGAAATCAAAAACATAATCTTTAGAGTGCCCAAACCAGTCTTCCCACCCTTCGTTCCAACCTTCAACCAAAACAGCATCGAAACCATTTGCAGCAGCAAAATCAATGTATTTTTTTACGTTAGCATTGTTTGCTCCGTGTGTTCCGTTTGGTTTTGCTTTCGCGAAATCAGAAACGCCTAATTGAACAGTTGGGAAGTCATTTGTGTATGACCAAGAGCTTTTTCCTGTAATCATTTCCCACCAAACACCGATGTATTTTACGGGTTTAATCCAAGAAGTATTCTCAATTTTTGATGGATCGTTTAAGTTATACGTCATTTTTGAAGCTAAGATTTCTCTAGCGTCATCGCTTACGATAATCGTTCTCCAAGGTGAATGATTTGGCGCTTGCATATGACCTTTATCGCCTTTTGCATCTGGAGTTAACCAAGATTCGAAAACTAGGTTTTTATCGTCTAGATTCAAGTGCATACAAGAATAGTCAATCAAAGCCGCTTCGTGTAAGTTGATGTAAATTCCATCATTAGTTTTTAGCATCAAAGAAGTCTGAACCCCTGTTGGTGAAAAAGACTTTTGAGAAACGTTTGCTGTATATGCTTTTTGAGATAGACCTCTAATTTCAGATAATTTAGATTTTGTATAATCATATTCCTGAGTATCGTAATCTCCTGGAATCCAGAAAGCCGTATGATCTCCAGTCATTGCAAATTGAGACCTTTCTTCTTTAATTACAAAATAAGTTAGATTCTTTTGCGCTGGGAATTCATATCTAAATCCTAAACCGTCATCGAATAAACGGAAACGAATTACGATTTGTCTGTCTGTTCCTTTTTGATTTAAAGTAACAGCCAATTCGTTATAATGATTTCTGATGTGATCTACTTCTCCCCAAACTGGTTTCCAAGTCTCATCAAAAGTTGCAGTTTTAGTATCAACTACAGTAAAATCGTTTAATAAAGATTTTTTATCATCTTTAAGTTCAAGACCCAATTTACTGGTTTTTACAACTTCTTTGTTTTTGTATTTTAAATTGTACGTTGGAGTTCCGTCGTTTTGAAGAGAAAATTCCATTACGAACTTGCCTTCGGGTGATTTTAATTGCTGCGCTGTTGCAACGGTGCTAAACGCAAACAAAATTAAACTTGCGAAAAATAAGTTTTTCATGTTTTTTGATTTTTAGAGTATTGTAATTTAATTTATTTGTACAAATTTACTTGCAATTACAGGATTTCCATTAACTACAATTGTTAAATCTTGATCGCCGTCTACAGTAAATGTTGTTTCGTTATGATTTACAGCTACTTTTAAAATTTGATTTCTGAAATTAATTTTAAAAGAATAGCCTTTCCATTCTTTTGGGATTTTTGGAGAGAAATGCAATTGGTCATTTTTCACACGCATTCCGCCAAAACCTTCTACAATGCTCATCCAAGTTCCAGCCATCGACGTGATGTGACAGCCTTCTTCGACTTCTTTATTATAATCATCCAAATCCAAACGAGAAGTTCTTAAATAAAACGTATATGCCATATCCATTTTATCTAAAGCTGCAGCCTGAATCGAGTGAACACAAGGAGAAAGCGAACTTTCGTGAACTGTAAATGATTCGTAGAATTCGAAGTTGCGTTTTAATTCTTCTTTAGAGAAATGATCTTCGAAGAAATAGAAACCTTGTAAAACATCGGCTTGTTTAATATATGGTGAACGCAACACACGATCCCAAGACCATTTTTGGTTAATAGGACGCTGTGATTTATCTAAATCTTTTACTGGAACTAGATCTTTGTCTAAGAAGCCGTCTTGCTGTAAATAAATTCCAAGTTCTTCTGAAATTGGGAAATACATGTCATCGGCTACTTTTTTCCATTCCTGAATTTCATTCGCCGAAAGGCTTACTTTTTCTAAAATGCGTTTGTGATCTGCAGGATATTCTGAAGCTACTTTTTCAATTTGTTCAGCAGCAAAATCAATACACCATTTTGCAATATAATTGGTGTAGAAATTATTATTGATGTTGTTTTCGTATTCGTTTGGTCCTGTAACACCAAGAATTACGTACTGGTTTTTATCTTTAGAAAAAGAAGCTCTCTGGTGCCAAAAACGCGCAATTCCGATTAAAACTTCTAAACCTTTTTCTGGAATATAAGAGTAATCTCCTGTATAACGGTTATAGTTGTAAATCGCAAAAGCAATCGCCCCATTTCTATGGATTTCCTCGTGTGTGATTTCCCATTCGTTGTGGCATTCTTCACCGTTCATGGTAACCATTGGATACAAAGCAGCACCGTTTTTGAAACCTAGATTATCCTTAGCGTTTTCTATTGCTTTGTCTAATTGATTGTAACGATATGTCAATAAGTTTCGAGCAACCTGCTGATCTTTTGTCGCCATGTAAAACGGAATACAATAAGCTTCAGTATCCCAATAAGTAGATCCTCCGTATTTTTCTCCCGTAAAACCTTTTGGTCCAATATTCAAACGAGAATCTTTTCCTGAATAAGTTTGGTTTAATTGGAAAATGTTGAAACGAATTCCTTGTTGTGCCTTAACATCACCTTCAATCGTAATATCTGACATTTCCCAGATTTTTGCCCAAGCCTCAATTTGATTTTGAAGTAAAGCATCGTATCCTAAAGCAACAGCAGATTTAATTACTTTTTCGGCTCCAGCTAAAGTGTTTTCATGATTTAAAGAAACGGTATAACCTCCAATTTTTTGAATGGTTGAGGTTTGTCCTTTTGCAATAATGGTTCCGTAAGTGTACTGAACTTTATCTGTAGTTGAATCGATTGTTGACGGCGAAACATTAATATTTTCTCCATTTGCCAAAATCGTATTGTGCATAAAAGTAGTAACCTTAAAATGCGTCTTGAAAGTCTGAGCCGTTACAAAAGCTTCGTTTGTGCCTTTTTTAACTTCAAGAGGTTCCCAAAATTTTTCTTCCCAGTTGGCATCCTCATTGGTTACACCTGCGTCAATATAAGGTTTGTAAACGATTTTTGCATCTTTGTTTAAAGGTGTGATATCGTATTTGATAATTCCAGCTTCGTCTAAATCTAATGAAAGAAAACGACGAACATTTACCGCAATTTCAGTTCCGTTTTTTAGAACAGCTTCAAAAGAGCGATTGTACCATCCTTCTTTCATATTCAATTCTCTGCGGAAATTTCTAACTTCGGTGCAAGTGTTTAAATCAAGATTTTCTTCGTTGATTTCAATGTCAATTCCAATCCAGTTTGGAGCATTTAATACTTTGGCAAAATATTTCGGATAACCGTTTTTCCACCAGCCCACTTTTGTTTTGTCTGGATAATAGATTCCAGCGATATAACTTCCTTGAAAAGTTTCTGCTGAATAGGTTTCTTCAAAATTGGCGCGTTGTCCCATTGCGCCGTTTCCGATACTGAAAAGACTCTCAGACGATTTAACTCTTTCGGCATCAAATCCTTCTTCAATGATAGACCAATTGTCTGGTTTTATATAATCTTGATTCATTTTCTAAATTAGATAATGTGGCAATTTGATAATTACATAATTGCCTGGGTTTTTTAATAACTTTTTACACTCATTTGAGTAATCGCAGCATTAGAATATTTGTCAGCGAGATAAATTATCTCATTGAGACATTTTCTAATTATCCAATTAACTCTTCAATAAAGCTTGTTTCGATTTGGGTAAAATCTTTAAAAATATAGTCAGCTTCATGTAAAATTGTTTCCTCACCAATTCCCACACTTACCATTTCTGCAATATTTGCTGCCTGAATTCCGGCAACAGAATCTTCAAATACAATTGCGTTTTTTGGATCAATATTTAGTAATTGAGCCGCTTTTAAGAATACTTCAGGGTCTGGTTTTGCATTGCTGACATCATTTCCGTCAACAATAACATCGAAGTAAGATAGAACGCCTGTTTTTTCTAAAATAGGTCTTGCATTTTTGCTGGCAGAACCCAGTGCAATTCCTTGATTTTTATCTTTTAATAGTTTTAGAATTTTTAAAACTCCTGGAAGAACCTCACTTTCATCCATGTCAACTAAATAAGATAAATAATCTTCATTTTTTTGAATCAGCCATTTGTCTTTGTCTTCTTGAGAAGCCTGAACATTTCCTAATCCAAGTATAATATCCAACGAACGAACTCGGCTTACGCCTTTTAACAGTTCGTTGTCTTCATGTGTAAAATTTATGTTTAACGATTTGGCAATTTTCTGCCAAGCTAAAAAGTGGTATTTAGCAGTATCAACTATTACACCGTCAAGGTCGAATATGAATGCTTTTCTATTCATTTTTAGAGGGAAATTATTCTTAATTATGATTTTTGAGTAATGTCGTCTACATCTTTTACTTTAGAAACTAAAGCCGCAGCAATTAGAAAACTAACTCCGCTTGTGACTAGGGCATAAATGGCATCTCCGTTATAAAGATATTTTACAATTGGACCTCCAATTAATGCATTTACAATTTGTGGAATAACAACAAAGAAGTTAAAGATTCCCATGTAAACACCCATTTTTTTAGGTGTAATAGATCCTGCAAGAATCGCATAAGGCATCGCTAGAATACTTGCCCAAGCAACTCCAATTAAAACCATTGGCAATACCACCCAGTCTTCGTTTGGCATGAAATAAATAGAGATTAAACCTATCCCTCCAATTATTAACGAAAGTGAGTGTGTTGCTTTTCGGCCAATTTTTTTAGCGATGTACGGAAGGAAAAACAATGCAACAATAGCAGAAACTAAGTTGTAAACACCAAATAGAATTCCGACCCAATCTCCAGCATCTTGATATTGCTGGCTAGAAGTGTCTTCTAACGGCAGACCGTAAATATGGTGCGCAATTGCTGGAGTTGTAAAAACCCACATTCCAAATAATCCAAACCACGAAAAGAATTGTACCCAGCTAAGCTGGCGCATGGTAGTTGGCATTTTTGCAAAATCGGTAAAGATGTCTGTGATTTTTGATTTTTCCTCAGAATCAGAAATCGCATCATTTTGCGGATCTTCAAATTTTGCCAATTCTTCTGGCGAATATTCTTTGGTTGTAAATAAAGTTACTAAGATGGAACCGATTAAAACTGCCGCACCAATAATGAATGACAAGGTTAGATTTAACGGTACGCTTCCCGGAACTGTGCTGTTTGGTACACCAAAATACTTGGTCAAAATGTAGGGCAATGCAGAACCAATTACGGCTCCAAAACCAATTAAAGAAGTTTGAATGCTAAATCCTGCAGTACGCTGATCTGTTCTTAAATTGTCTCCAACAAGCGCTCTGAAAGGTTCCATTGCAATGTTGAAAGAGGCATCCATTATCATTAACATTCCTGCTCCAACCCATAAAGCAGGTAATACAGAAATGAAAATGTTAGCTTGCGGCATTAAAATTAATCCCACAGAAGCTAAAACGGCTCCTACTAAAAAGAAAGGTTTTCGTCTGCCGAATTTCCCCCAAGTTTTGTCGCTATAATGACCTATAATTGGCTGTACTATTAATCCCATAAGAGGAGCAATAATCCAGAACCAAGAAAGTTCATGTACGTCTGCACCAAAGATTTGAAGAATTCTGCTGGCATTTGCATTTTGAAGTGCAAACCCCATTTGGATTCCTAAGAAACCGAAACTCATGTTCCAGATTTCCCAGAAACTTAATTTACGCTTTTCCATTATCGTAATTTGTAAAAAATTATACGATAAGCGCTTTGCTTATCAAAACTTACTGTTTTTTCGAAGTAAAAGTAAAAGCCTTGACGGGCGTAAAAGTATTAATTATTTTTTTATTTATGCTAATAAAAAAGCCATAAATATTTTTTATGGCTTTAGAAAGTGTTGATTTTAAGAATTTTAGTCAGTAGATTCTCGTTCTATTAAGTGAGTTTCAATAACCTCTGTAGTGTAATTTTCGGTATGTTCTTCATCGTCATCTTCTTCTGCTTCTAGTCTCTCAATAAGCATTTTGGCTGCTTTGTTACCCATTTTTTCTCCACTCTGACTTACTGTCGTGATAGTTGGAGTAGAATATTTTGAAATAATTCCATCAGTAAATGCGATAACAGCTAAATCTTCGGGAACTTTTAATCCCATTTTGTTGGCTGTTTTAATAATTGTCACGGCAAAAAGCTCATTTACAGCAAAAACTGCGTCGAAAGCTCTGTCATGTAAAAGCTGGCTGATTGTAATTTCGCAAGTATCTACATCTTCAATTTTTATAATTAAATCTTCATTAAATGGTAATCCGTTGTCTAATAATGCTTTTTCGTAACCATCGGTTCTGAGTTTTCCAACACTCACATAATCAACTGTGGTTACCAAAGCGATTTTTTTACGTCCATTATCAATTAAGCTCTGAACAGCTTCATAAGCTGCAGCTTTATCATCAATAATAACTTTATCACAAAGAATGTCATTAGTTACGCGGTCGAACATAACAACAGGCATACCTTGGTTGATCACTTCGGTAATATGATGAAAGTCGCCTTTAAATTGTGTTTCTTTCGAAAGAGACATGATAAAACCATCGATACTTCCGTTGGCCAACATCTCCATGTTTAAGACTTCTTTGTCGAATGAATCATCTGATACGCAGATAACTACGCTGTATCCGTATTCGTTTGCTACTTGCTCCACTCCGTTGATGACAGTAGAGAAAAAGTAGTGTACAATTTCTGGAATAATAATCCCGATACTCTTGGTTTTTCGGTTTTTTAAACTAAGAGCAATATTGTTGGGTTTATAGTTGTAAAACTTCGCAAAAGCCTGCACTTTTAATCGTGTTTCTTCGCCAATTTCTAGACTGTTTCTAAGTGATTTTGAGACAGTTGAAATGGATACATCAAGTTCCTTTGCAATCTGTTTTAGGGTTATTTTGCGTTTCATGGCGTAAAGTGAAAAAAATCTAATTAATAATAAAGGTATCTGAAAATTTTATAATTGACAATTTTTGACTGAAAAGATTACAAAATATAGAAAGTTTTCAACACTACCACGTTTTCGTAACTCAATAAAAGTTGTCTGTGGTTGAGCATGTTAATAAATTCATAATTTTGGAATTCGAAGTAAAATTAAAAACTTAACTAACAGTCAAAAACTCAAAACTAATTTAAACAAAAAGTATGAAAACAATTTACAAAAAGTTGTTATTTTTATTCCTTTTGCTTCCGTTTACAGTACTAGCTCAGAGTACTTTAAGTGGGGTAGTAACTGATCATGCCACAGGTCAGCCTATACCAGGAGTAAATGTAAATGTACAAGGTTCCGCAGTGGGTACCTCTACAGATTTTGATGGTAAATTCCAATTGCCAAATTTAAAAAATGGAGACAAGATTTTAGTTTCATTTATTGGATACAAAACAACGACTATTGTCTTTAATGGTCAAAAAAACTTGCCAGTATCTTTAGAAGAAGATACAAATCAATTGCAGGAAGTTGTGGTACAAGTTGGTTACGGAACTGTTAAGAAAAAAGACGCAACAGGATCTGTTTCTCAAATTTCTGCCAAAGAATTTAATAAAGGTATCAACGTTACTCCAGAATCTTTAATTGGTGGACGTATTGCTGGTGTAAATGTTGTTGGAGGAGGTGCTCCGGGAGCAAAAGCAGATATTAGAATTCGTGGAGGATCTTCATTAAGTGCTTCAAACGACCCATTGATTATTTTAGATGGACTTCCTTTAAGTAACGCTGTTCCAAGTGGTGCTACAAGTATATTGTCTACAATTGATCCAAATGATATTGAGTCATTTACAGTTCTTAAAGATGCTTCTGCAGCTGCTATTTACGGTTCACGTGCAGCAAATGGTGTAATCGTAATTACGACTAAAAAAGGAACTAAAGGTGGTGTAAAAGTTAATTTCAGCTCTCAAGTTGGTATCAATACAGTTGCTAATACAGTTGATGTTTTAAGTGCAGATCAATTCCGTAATTTTGTAAATACAAAAGGAAGCGATGCTCAAAAAGCATTAATGGGTACTGCAAATACAAACTGGCAAGACGAAATTTTCCATACTGCTTTAACAACAAATAATAATATCTCTGTAAGCGGTGCTTTATTCAATAAATTACCAGTACGTTTATCTGTTGGTAATGTTGATAATCCAGGAATCTTAAGAAATACTTCTTTTGAAAGAACAACGACATCGATATCGTTAAATCCAGTATTGTTTGATAATCACTTAAAAATTGATATTAGCGGAAACTTATCTTTCAGCAAAAATCAGTTTCAAGATGAAGATGCTGTTATTGGTTCTGCAATTAGTTTTGATCCAACACAATCTCCTTACCAAGCGGGTTCTCGTTACGGAGGATATTTTGAATGGTTGGAACCAAACGGAAACTTAGCATTATTACCTGCTAAAAACCCAGTTGCAAGATTAAATCAAGAAGACAAAAGATCTAAATCTACTAGAAAATGGGGTAACATCAGCCTTGATTATAAATTCCACTTCTTTGAAGATTTGAGATTTGTTGCTGAAGCTGGTATCGATAGATTTGATAGTAGTGGATACAACAGACAAAGTACAGAAAGTGCTTTAGGATATCAGCCAAATCCGTTCAGTTCTGGAAACTGGGTGAATTTAGGTAATTATGACACTTATACAGACGATCTTCAAAACAAAAACTTGAATGCGTATTTTGTGTATAGCAAAAATTTTGGAAAACTTAAATTGGATGCTACAGCTGGTTACAACTATCAGTTGTTCCAAAAAGAAAAATACCAATCTGGAGCTTTAACACAGCCAGCGGAAAGTAGAAATGAAGATGTTATTACTGATCCAGATATCAATTTACAATCTTATTTTGGTCGTGTAAACTTAGGTTGGGACAGTAAATATTTATTGACTTTAAACTACAGAAGAGACGGAACTTCTCGTTTCTCTGAAGAAAACAGATGGGGTAACTTTATGGGAGGTGCTTTTGCATGGAATATTGCTGAAGAGTCTTTCTTAAAAGATAACGAAACACTTTCTAGTTTGAAATTAAGAGTTGGTTACGGTACTACAGGTCAGCAAGATATTTCTGCTCAGTATGACTATTTAAGAAGAGTTACACTTGGTACTGTTAATACTCAATATGTATTTAATGGTGTTGTTTACAGAACGGCTAGACCAGAAGGATATAACCAAAATATCAAATGGGAAGAGTTAGCAGAGATGAACATTGGTCTTGATTTTGGATTCTTAAAAGATAGAATTACTGGATCTATTAACTATTTTGATAAAAAATCATCTGACTTATTAGCTGATGTATTGGTTCCAGATGGTGCCAACTTGAGAAACCAAGGATTTAATAATATTGGTGATTTAAGAACTAAAGGGGTTGAATTCAGCCTTCAGTCAGATATCATCAAAAAAGATGATTTAACTTGGAACGTAGCCGTTAATGCTACTTATTTAGACCAAAAAATTGAAAGTTTAGGTCAGACTGTTGAAGGTTTCCAAGGTTATGAAGTAGGAGATAATATTAAAGGTGGAAATGGAAATAAAGTATTAATTAATACGGTTGGATCTGCTCCAAATTCATTCTTTGTATACGAGCAATTGTACGATGCAAACAAAAAACCTATTGCGGGAGCATATGTTGATAGAAATGGAGATGGTAAAATCGATGCTAACGATCGTTACAGATATAAAAAACCAACAGCAGATTATACTTTCGGTTTATTCTCAACTTTAAACTACAAAAAGTTCGATTTTACAATGAACTGGAGAGCAAGTTTAGGAAATTACATTTTTGATAACGTAAATTCTAACTTAGGATATTCAGATGCAGGTCTAAGAAGACAAACAGACTTGTCTAACGTGAGTTCAGATTATTTAAATACTGGATTTACTTATGAAGATAATGGAACTCAGCGTTATTTATCTAATTACTATGTAAAAGATGCTTCTTTCATCAAATTAGATAACGTAACAGTTGGTTATACTTTAGATAAAGCTTTATTGAAAGCTGCTTCTTTAAGATTCTCAGCAGGTGTTCAAAACGTTTTTGTACTTACAAAATATGATGGATTAGATCCGGAGAAATTCAACGGAATTGATGGTAACGTTTATCCAAGAGCAAGAACATTCTTGTTTGGAGTAAATGCAAGTTTCTAATAGTACATTGAAAAACAAAAATTTAAAACATACAAAATGAAAATATCATTTAAATATATATCTTATTTCTTCCTATTTATTTTAGGAATAAGTATGACGCTTACTTCGTGTACTGACGATTTAAACGTGACACCAAAAGATGATGATGAATTTTTATCGGAAACTTTTTTCGAAGATCCAGCATCTTACAAGCAAGTTTTAGCAAAATTATATGCGGGACTATATGTAGGAGGAAATGATGGTGACGGACAAGCTGATATTGCTGGTCTTAGCGGAGATTTTAGCAGTTACTTGCGTTTGCTTTTTGTAACGCAAGAATTACCTACAGATGAAGCAGTTATTGCTTGGGCTGATGGTACTTTGCCAACATTAAACATGCAGACATGGTCTCCTGTAAATGAGTTTTTATACGGAACTTATTCTAGAGCATCTTATCATATTAGTTTGGCAAATGAGTTTTTAAGACAAACTACAGATGACAAATTAGAAGCGAGAGGTGTTGATGCAAATCTAAAAGCTGAAATCGCAACTTTTAGAGCAGAAGCACGTTTCTTAAGAGCTTATTCTTATGTGAATTTAATGGATTTGTTTGGTAATGTGCCAATTACAACAGAAGCAGATCCTGTTGGATTCTTTTATCCAGTGCAAAAATCAAGAGCAGAAGTTTTTGCTTTTGTAGAGTCTGAATTAAAAGATTTAGATAACAGTCTAGCAAATGCTAGATCAAATGAATACGGTAGAGTTGATAAAGTAGCAGCTAAATTCTTGTTAGCTCAAATTTACTTAAACTCTAAAGTTTACACTGGAACTGAAAGAAATAATGACGTAGCAACTTTATGTACTGAAATCATTAATTCTGGATATACATTTGCAAATGTTCCTTATTCTTACTTATTCTCTGCAGATAACAATACAAACGGTGCTCAAAACGAATTTATTTTTCCAATCGTAAGTGATGGAAATGCAATTAGAGCAACTGGTGGAGGAATGAGTTTTATCATTCACGCTGCTATTGGAGGAAGCATCGATGCTGCTTCAAGAGGAATGGACGGAGGCTGGTTCGGTACTAGAACTCGCAAAGAATTTGTTGATAATTTTGGTAATCCAATTAGCTCATTTGATTATTATCAGACTAAGAATAAAAATTTAGCAAACAATACGGGTATTTTGGTTAACAAAGATGGTCAAGCATTTGATTCAAGTGACCGAAATGAAACACAAGCAGGGTATAATGTAAATAACACTTATGTGTTTAATTTTGTAACTGGTAAGATTACTTTGAATGGTGTTGAAGTAGCGGCTCCTACGACATTTACTAATGCTCCAGTGTCATTAGGGAAACAACAAGTTTGGGGAGATAAACGATTATCCGCTTATACTCCAGGACAAGCTTTGGATATAACGAATATTTCAACTTTTACAGATGGATATGCAATTACTAAATTTTCAAATGTAAAATCAAATGGTACTGCAGCTCAAAGAACGGATATTCCAGATACAGATTTCCCTGTGTTCAGAATTTCCGATGCTTATTTAATGTATGCAGAAGCAACTGTAAGAGGTGCCTCAACAGGTAATTTAGGAACTGCTGTGGGATATATTAACCAAATTAGAACAAGAGCAAATGCTTCAACGGTTACTACTGGAGATTTGACACTTGATTTTATTCTAGCTGAAAGAGGAAGAGAGTTATACTGGGAATGTCACAGAAGAACAGATTTGATTCGTTTTGGGAAATTTACAGGAGGAGATAAAATTTGGCAATGGAAAGGTGGTGTGCAAAATGGATCTGCTACAGCTTCATTTAGAGATCTTATGCCAATTCCAGCTAAAACTATTCAGGCAAATCCGACTTTGAAACAAAATCCAGGATACTAACACCTTTATAAAACTGTAAAATGAAAAATATACATAAAATTATAATCGCATTTATTGGTGTACTTGCGGTATCATGTAATGCTGATGCTGTAGATGAAAGACCAATTCTAGACACTGTTTCGGCGCCAGAAATTACTGCACCTGCAACAGGACAAACTTATATTTTGGATGTTGACAAGGCTGGTGAAGAAGCTGCTAAATTTACATGGTCAGCAGCAGAATACTCTACAGATGTTGCCGTAAAATATACTTTATTAATTGATAAAAAAGGTGGTGATTTTACTGCTGCTAAAACTCTTGCAGTTACAAGCAGTGTTACAGAGGCATCAGTTCTAGTTAAAGATTTAAACCAAGCTGCAATTGATTTAGGTGGACAAGTAGAAGTTGCTTCAATGTATGATGTGAAAATTTCATCAAGCGTATCTGGAGCATTTCCTCAGGTTTCAAAAGGTTTAATTACAATTAGTGTTACTCCTTATGCAGGAAAAGTTGTTTATGACTTTGCAGATTGGTATTTAGTTGGTGATGCTACTGTTTCAGGCTGGGATAATAACAAAGGAAATCAAATTTTATTTAGAAGCGGAACTAATGCTAATGAATATACTTTTACAGGATACTTTAAAAAGGGAGCTTTCAAAGCTATTAAAAACTTAGGAAGCTGGGCTCCAATGTATGGAGGATCTGGCGGCTCTTTAGCTTACAGAGGGGTAGAATCTGATCCTGATCCTGCAAATATTGAGATCACTGCTGATGGATATTACAGATTTACAATGGATGTAGAAAAATTAACTTATAAGTTAACTCCTTATGATGCTTCTGCCGCAGTAACATATTCGACAATTGGTATTGTTGGAAGTGTGATTGATGAAAACTGGAGTGAAACAATACCAATGGTAAAATCTTCTTTCAATGCTCACGTTTGGTCTCTTGGAGTAACTTCATTAAAAGATGGTGAAATGAAATTTAAAGCAAATAATTCATGGGATGTTTCTTGGGGAGGAAAAACACCTTTCTCAGGTATAAGTACGGGTGATAATACACCAGTAGCAAAATCTAAATATGTTATTTATTTCAACGATTTAGACGGAAGTTATCTTATGATTCCTAATCAATAAAAACTTCAGTTAATAACTGAAAAAGGGCTATCTGGAGATAGCCCTTTTTTAATCAAACTTACTAATCAAATAACCACACTGATTATGAAAAAAACTTTACTATCAATATTTTTATTGATGGCACTAACTTCTTTTGCCCAACAGCAAACGGTTAGTTTTTCAATAAATCCGCCCACTTTTGAAGATACCAATTCTATAACTATTTCAATTGCAGGGACAAGTGTTAATGAAGACACTTGGGGAATTACAGACAATGCCTTATATCTTTGGTCATGGTCTTATGATGTAAATGATGCTAATCAAGCGGATTCTCCTTCTAACGGATCTTGGACTGCTTCCAACGAAGCCAGCAGATTTACATACAATGCGGGAACGGATATTTATACCAAAACATTTATACCATCTGTATATTTTGGCAGAAACGGAATTGGCCGAATAGGATTTTTAGTTAAAGCAAAAGACGGAAACGGATCAAAACAATCTCAAGATGTTGTTGTTGAAGTGGGATCTTTTCAAGTAAATCTAACTTCACCAGTAGAAAATAGTGCTTCAATTATAGCATCTGGATCAAATTTTAATATCGTTGCAACAAATACAAATGGAGCAGCAAGTTATTCTTTAAAAGCAAATGGAATAGTTATAAATGCTAATCTAAGTACAGCAAGCTATTCCTATTCTCACACAAATATTACAACCAATCAGACTTATGAATTGAGTGTGACTCAGGGTGGAGTTACCATTACAATGAAGTTTTCGGTTGTTGTGAATCCGAATACAGTTTCTGAAGCAATGCCAATAGGATTGGTTGATGGAATTAATTACTCTAGTGATGTTTCAAAAGCAACATTGGTTCTTGATGCGCCGTCAAAAGATTTTGTTTACGTTGCTGGAAGTTTCAATAATTGGGAGCCTACATCGGCGTATGCCATGAAAAAAGATCCTGTTTCTGGAAAATTTTGGTTAGAATTAACAGGATTAGTTTCTGGTGTCAATAACACATTTCAATATTGGGTTGTAGATTCTTCACCACTGGCTAATTCTCCATCTTTAGTAAAAACAGCAGATCCTTATTCTACTTTGGTTTTATCTCCTTATGATGATCCATGGATTCCAGCATTTTCCTATCCAAATTTGCCAGTTTACCCGACCGGCCAACAATTTGAAGTTACCGTTCTTAAAACAGGACAGACTCCATATAACTGGCAGGTCACAAACTTTGTAAAACCGGAAAAAGAAAAACTGGTGGTTTACGAAGTTTTGGTTCGTGATTTTGATGCTTCTCGTAATTTTCAAAGTTTAATAGATAAAATAGATTATTTTAAAAACCTTAAAATAAATGCTATTCAACTAATGCCTGTAATGGAGTTTGAGGGAAATGAAAGCTGGGGATACAATACTTCTTTTCATATGGCTTTAGATAAGTTTTATGGAACTTCAGATAAACTAAAAGAGTTTATTGATTTGTGTCATCAAAATGGAATTGCTGTGATTTTGGATGTTGCCTTAAATCATGCTTTTGGAAGAAATCCGATGGTGAGAATGTGGATGAATGATCCTGACGGTGATGGTTTTGGATCGCCAACAGCAGAAAATCCATATTTTAATACAGTGGCAAAACATAGTTATAGTGTTGGAGAGGACTTTAATCATCAGTCAGCTAAAACTCAATATTATGTAGAAAGAGTAATTAAACAATGGATTGAAGAGTATAAAATTGATGGATTTAGATGGGATTTAACCAAAGGATTTACTCAAGCTTGTACGGCTTCAGATAATGCATGTACTGATGGCTATCAGCAAGATAGAGTAGATGTTTTAAAAAAATATGCCGATTATTCTTGGGATTTGGATCCAACTCATTATACTATTTTTGAGCATTTAGGAAGTGACGCCGAAGAAAAACAATGGGCAGATTATAAAATTTCTGAAACGCCAAGTAAAGGAGTTATGATGTGGGGAAAAATGACAAAAGAGTATAATCAATTGTCTATGGGATATGCTTCTGAGAGTAATATTTTTAGAATGAATAGTGCAAACCACGGATTTGCTGCTAATCGTTTAATGGGGTATGCAGAAAGTCATGACGAAGAACGTTTAATGTATAAAAATGTACAATACGGAGCTTCAAACGGAAGTTATAATGTAAAAACATTAAATACAGCTTTGTCAAGAATGTCTGCCATTGGAGCTGTTTCTTTATTGATTCCAGGGCCAAAAATGATTTGGCATTTTGGAGAACTAGGCTGGGAGAATTCTATTTTTACCTGCAATGATAATTCTGTAAATACAGATTTTGATGCGATAGGTGGAGATTGTAAATTAGATACAAAGCCACAGCCTCAATGGGTAAACAATTGGATGGAAAATTCAAATCGTACTAAAATTTATAATGATTGGGCAAAAATGATTACACTTAAAAAGACTGAGCCTGTGTTTTTAGGTACAGCCATAATTCCAGACGCCAATACATTAACTTTAAATGTAAAGATTACGAATGCAAATCTTACTTCTGCACAGTTAAAAGACGTCTTGATTCTAGCTAATTTTGATACATCGACACAAAATATTTCAACTGGTTTTCCTTATACAGGAACTTGGTATAATTTGATGGATAACACGACAATAAATGTTACCGATGTAAACGCACCAATTAATTTGCCAGCTGGAGAGTATAGAATTTATGGTAATAAAACAGCAAATTTAGCAATTGAAGATTTTGAAAAAGGAAGTCAAGTTAATTTATATCCAAATCCTGTTGCCGATTATTTTACTTTAGGTTTCAAAACTTCAAAAGTAGAAATCTATTCTGTTACAGGACAATTAGTAAAAACATTTAATACAAACGGAAATACAGATTATCAATTCTCTGTAAGCAGTTTAGCATCTGGATTATATCTGGTAAAAACGTTTGACGAATATAATAAGCTTCGCGTTGTGAAGTTTATTAAAAATTAGGTTTGGTTAGTAATGAAAAAGGGCTGTCTAGAAATTGGACAGCCTTTTTTTTGTTAAGTAGTTTTTTAAAGCAAATGTTTTATTTTTGATATTTAATGTCTTTTTTTGAGCTAATTGAATAGCCAGAAATTAGCTATAATTATTTATTTGTTTTTCTTTTAGGATCATTGTACTCTCCAATTAAAGAATAATAACCAAATGTTCCTAATCCCATAACGATTAATGGAGTAAGTATAAATAAGATAATTACACCAAACACTAAATCGTCCTGCTGGTCTGAAAGAAGTTTAGGCAAACCAAATTCAAACACGCAAAAATAGGCAGCAGCTGCGGCCAAAGCAATCCAAAACGCCCCTAAAACTTGTTTAATCGCATTCATTTTTTTGTAAATTTTAAAGGTGAGTAATTTTGTTTTTGTTGTCAATATAAATCATTCCAATAACAAAGCAGATTCCAGCAATAATTATAGGATACCATAATCCGTCCAGATAAAAATCGGCTTTGCCTGCTGTTTTGGCGTGTGATACAAAGTAAGTAGAGATAGCAGGGAGCAATCCTCCAAAAATTCCATTTCCGACATGATAAGGCAGTGACATTGAGGTATATCTAATTTTGGTTGGAAACATCTCCACTAAAAATGCCGCAATCGGACCGTAAACCATGGTTACAAATAGTACTTGAATAAATACCAGAAAAATTAAAGTCCATTTATCATTTGGAGTTATTTGAATGGAGACACTTGTTTGCACATCTTTTTTCTCCATGTACGTTTTTTTCTCCACTACGGTTGTGCCATCTGTATATTTTTTTTCAATTGTTGTAACAGAACTCCCGTCAGCTTTCTTTTCGGTTGTTTCTCTAGGATTTTCTGCGATTTCTATTTTTTGGCTAATGTCTGCCGTATTGTACATTGCTTTATAAATAGGTCTGTATGATAAAATTGCTAATAGCATTCCAAACATCATAATGTATTTGCGTCCAATCTTGTCGCTTAGCCACCCAAAAACAATAAAAAACGGAGTGCCAATTAAAAGAGCAATTCCTAATAATTCGTCTACTTGAGAAGAATCAACATTCATTACCGTTTTCATAAAACTCATTGCATAGAATTGACCTGTATACCAAACAACACCCTGCCCCATGGTAGCTCCGAACAATGCTAAAAGAACAAATTTTAAATTGTATCGGTTTCCAAAACTTTCCTTTAACGGATTTGTGCTTGTGGTTCCTTCTTTTTTAGCTTTCGCGAAAACTGGAGATTCGTCCATGTTTTTTCGAATTAAATAGGAAACTCCAACCATGGCAATCGAAACCCAAAACGGAACGCGCCATCCCCACAAATCAAAAGCTTCTGCAGAAAGTACGCTTTTAGTAGCTAGAATAACCATTAGAGAAATAAATAAACCAACAGTAGCAGTCGTCTGAATCCAAGAAGTCCAATATCCCTTTTCTCCCGCAGGTGCGTGTTCGGCAACATACGTAGCGGCTCCGCCATATTCACCTCCAAGAGCGAGCCCTTGCAGTAGACGTAAAATCAGAACCAATAAAGGAGCTAGAAAACCAATGGATTCATAACTCGGAATACAGCCAATTAAAAAAGTAGAACCACCCATTAATAATAAGGTAGCCATGAAAGTGTATTTACGCCCGATAATATCGCCAAGTCTTCCAAAGAATAGAGCTCCAAATGGTCGAACTACAAATCCTGCGGCAAAAGTGGCCAAAGTGGACAAAAATGCTGCGGTAGGGTTGTCGCTAGGAAAAAATTTAGTTGAAATAACGACAGCTAGACTGCCAAAAATGTAAAAATCGTACCATTCGATCATGGTGCCCATAGAAGAGGCTGAAATTACTTTCCAAATGCCCTTAGTAGAAGTTTTGCTCATAAAACTGCTTTGAGATCTTATTAATGAATGAATTCTAAAAATACAGTTTTACGAATATAGAAGATATTTTGTTATTCACTTAATACTTTTTTAACAAAAACTATTTATTTGTTGACAATTGGCTTTAACCGCAAAGAGCGCAAAGAAAAAACGCAAAGGTTCGCAAAGTTTTTTTGAATTGGCTCAAAAAAGAAAACTTGAAGAGGGTTTAACCGCAATCCCGATAGCTATCGGGATTGCGGTTAAAAAAACCAGAAAAGTATAAAAAACAAAAAAACCACTCGTTTGAGTGGGTTTCGTGGTACCTCCAGGGATCGAACCAGGGACACATGGATTTTCAGTCCATTGCTCTACCATCTGAGCTAAGGTACCGTGCTTGTTGCGGGTGCAAATATATAATCATTTTTGGTTTGTGCAAAACATTTTTTAGAAAAAATCTATTCGTATCTTCGCAAAAGCAAAAATGGAAATATGATTTTAACGATCGATGTTGGCAATACTAGAATTAAAGCATCTGTATTTGAGGGTAATACTTCTCTAGAAAATTTTGTTTTTGATAAAAATGAAATCGAAAAAAAAATTGAAAAAATTTTAGAAAAATATCCAAAATGCTCCGATTTGGTTGTTGCTTCGGTAGGAAGTATCGAAAAACAGTCCTTTTTAACTTTCGAAAACAGACTAAAAGTTCACTTTTTTACACACGAAGATGTTTTTCCTTTTCAGAATAAGTATGCAACTCCAAAAACTTTAGGAATAGATCGAATGATTTTGGCAGCAGGAGCAACACTCCAATTTCCCAAACAAAACCGTTTGGTTATCGATGCAGGAACTTGCATAACCTACGATTTCATCGACGAAAATGATAATTATTTAGGAGGAGCCATTTCTCCAGGACTTCGTCTGCGATATGAATCGCTACATAATTTTACGGCTAGACTGCCGTTACTAACCTTAGAAGAGCCCGACTCTTATGTAGGAAACTCAACGGCACAGGCTATACATTCTGGTGTTGTCAACGGTTTCGTCTATGAGATTGACGGTTTTATCGATGAATATCGGAAAGAGTTTTCAAATTTTATCATAATTTTAACGGGAGGCGATGCAGATTTTTTGGCTAAACGATTAAAAAATACCATATTTGCCAATTCAAATTTCCTTCTGGAGAGTTTGAGCCAAACATATCAATATAAAATCGACAATGATTAAAAAAGTAATACTAAGCGCTTGTTTGCTTATATCGTTCGTTTCATTCGCTCAACAAGGTACTGCTTCACCTTATTCTTTTTTCGGAATAGGAGATGTGAGATTCAAGGGAACACTTGAAAACAGATCTATGGCAGGAGTTGCAGTAGAGCAAGATACGATTCACTTAAATATAGAAAACCCGGCAAGTTATGCCAGCTTAATTCAGACAACTTTTACAGTTGGAGGAACATTTGCTACTTCTAATTTAAAGACGACTTCTCAATCAGAAAAAGCACAAAGAACTACTTTTGATTATTTAGCATTAGGTATTCCGATGGGGAAATTTGGTGCTTCATTTGGTTTGATTCCTGTAAGTTCAGTAGGATACAAAATTCGTAATGACAATTCAGCCACAGAAGGCGCATTAAATTCTCAGCTTGACGGAAAAGGTGGTGTAAATAAAGTGTATTTCGGTTTATCATATAAAATAATGAAAAACTGGAATATTGGAGCAGATGCACAATATAATTTTGGAAAAATCACTACTACAACTATAGAAGGTATTACTGGAGTTGAAAGCGGAACGGCAGAAGTTAATACGTCTGAACTTTCGGGTATGGCATTTAGTTTCGGTACAATGTATCAGAAAAAAATCGATAAAAAAACGAGCATTTTTTCTAGTTTAAGCTATACTTTCGCTAGCAATCTGAATTCAGATAATAAAAGAGTTATTTCGGTTCAAGGAGATTCTGACCCTTATATCTCTCCAACAGAAACAACAAAATTAAAACTTCCGAACAAATTGAATGTTGGTTTTGGTATTGGTCAATCAAGAAAATGGCTTGTGGGAGCTAACATGACTTTTCAAGAAGACGGACAGTTAGCAAATTATTACAATGAGGCTAGTAATGTAAGATATGAGAGCTATTCTAAATATGCTCTTGGTGGATATTACCTTCCAAATTATACTTCTTTTACTAGTTATTTGAGCAGAATCACCTATAGAGCTGGTTTGAAATATGAGAAAATCGGTCTTATTGTAAATAATGAATCTATTAAAGATATCGGAATGAGTTTAGGAGCTGGAGTTCCAATTCCAGGATCTTTTTCAAATCTAAATTTCGGAATTGAATTTGGTAAACGCGGTACAACAGCATCAGATTTAGTGCAAGAGAATTATGTTAATTTTAGTGTGAGTTTCTCTTTCAACGACAAATGGTTTGTGAAGAGTAAATTCCAATAAACAAAATATTTATCTTTTAGAAGCTGATTACAATTTACTACATTTGGCAAATGAATTTACCAAAAAGATATAGTCTATTAGTTGTCACAGTTATTGCTGTGACAATGTTTTTTGGATGCGAAAGTAATTTTAAAGAAGTTCAGAAAATTAACTTCTCAGAATTTGTTCCTGCCAGCGATGCCGATACTGTAAATATTAAATATACAGATTCTGGACGCATTACAGGGGTTTTGATCAGTCCGAAAATGCTAGATTATTCAAATCTTGATTTTCCTTTTACAGAATTTCCTAAAGGAATCGATGTCACTTTATATGATAAAAAGCAAAAGCGTACCTTTATCAGAGGTAATTATGCGGTTTCCTATAAAAACACTGGAATTATTGATTTGATCGGTAAAGTAAAGATTACTTCTGAAGAAGGGCAGGTTTTAGAAACAGAACAATTGTATTTCGATCAGAAAAACGAGTGGTTTTATACAGAACGAAAGTTCAAATTGACCGATAAAAAAGGAGTTTCCTATGGTCAGGGAATAGATTTTAGTAAAGATTTTAAAGTGATTAATTCGCAGCGAATAAGCGGTGAAATTGAATCAGACGAAGAATTATAATATTATGGGTTATTTAAAATATACACAATACGTTTACATCCTTTTTGCGGTTTTCTTTACTTATGATGGTATTGTAAAGCTAAATGAAGGCGATGAGAGCTATCCTTTCTATTTTGTAATTGCAGGGATGGCTGTTTTTATGTTTTTCTTTAGGAGAAGATTTCTTAATAGGCATAATGACCGAAACAAAAAACAATAAAAATGGAAATTAGTATTATAATAATCTGTTTAATACTAGCCGCCTTTTTTTCTGGGATGGAAATCGCTTTTACATCCGCCAACAAAATTTATCTCGAAATAGAAAAGAAACAAGACGATTTCTTGTCTCGAATCTTAACAAAATTAACCCAAAATCCTTCCAAGTTTATCGCTGCCATGCTTATCGGCAACAATGTAGCTTTGGTGATTTACGGTTTTTATGGGCGATCTGATTTTAGATTGGATGTCCTTCTTTGGTTTAGTTTTTTCTGATTGGTGGAATATCCTTATTCAGACACTTCTGGCTACATTTGTAGTGCTACTGACTTCAGAATTTTTTCCGAAGGTTTTTTTTCAAATTTATGCCAATTCTTTAATTAAGATTTTGGCGCTCCCAGCTTATTTATTTTACCGCTTATTTTATTATATCTCGACTTTCTTTATCTGGATTGCAGATTTTGTGTTGAGTAAATTTTTTAAAACAGAAGGAAGTCAAATTCATTTGTTTAGCCGTGTTGAGCTTGGGAATTATATAACAGAACAAATGAGTACCGTTGAAGAAGATGAAGAGGTAGATTCTGAAATTCAAATTTTTCAAAATGCTTTAGAATTTTCAGCAGTTAAGGCACGCGATATTATGACGCCTCGAACAGAAATTGTCGACATAGATTTGTTTGATACTGTAGACGATCTTAGAGCCTTATTCATAGAAACAGGATATTCTAAAATTATCATCAGCCAGAATTCATTAGATGATATTGTAGGGTATGTTCATTCCTTTGATTTGTTTAAAAAACCATCTACTATAAAATCGGTTCTAATGACCGTTGAATTTGTTCCAGAAACCATTTTAATTAAAGATGTTTTGAATTTATTGATCAAAAAACGAAAAAATGTTGCAGTAGTTTTAGATGAATATGGAGGGACTTCAGGAATTATTACAATTGAAGATATTGTAGAAGAGCTTTTTGGAGAAATTGAAGACGAGCACGATTTAGATGAAGAATTAATCGAAGAGCAAATAGGAGAGGGCAAGTATTTGTTTTCAACACGATTAGATGTGGAGTATTTGAATGAGACCTATAAATTAATGATTCCAGAAGAAGATTCTTATGGTACATTAGGAGGTTTTATTGTCAATCATACAAAAGAAATCCCACAAAAAGGAGATAAAATTGTAATAGATAAGTTTCATTTTTTCATTGAAGAGGCATCAAATAAGAAAATAGAACTAGTCAAAATGACAATTAAAGACTGATTTTTTAAATTAATGAAAAAAAATGTTGAAAATAAAACGCTAGTTGTATTGTTATTAACTAGATAATTGTATTTTCGCAAACTGAATATAAAATTAACGATAATAAAATGGCAGTTTTAGCAAAAATTAGACAGCGTTCCGCTTTATTGATAGGAGTTATTGCACTTGCATTATTTGCATTTATAATACAAGATCTATTTACAAGAGGAACATTTGGTCAAAGTTCAAAAGATGTAGGAAGCATCGATGGAAAAGATATTTCATTTGAAGACTTTAGAGTTAAAGTTAGTAATGTTGAAAAAAGTGGGCAAGGTATAACTTCCACTGAAGCTGCAAACAGAGTTTGGGATCAAGAAGTTTCAATCGCTTTATTGTCATCTCAATTTGATAAATTAGGATTGAGAGTTGGTGAAAAACACATTTTAGAGGTTTTGAAATCAGATCCAAATATTGGTAAAAACCCAATGTTCTTAAACGCAGCAGGAATTTTTGATGTTGTTAAGTTTAAAGATTATTTTAAAACAAATCCAGAAGCAGCACAATACATCGCTCAGAAAGAGAAAGATGCTGAATTGAATGCTAAGTTTCAAATCTATAATACTTTAATTAAATCAGGACTTTACACAACTGCTAGTGAAGGAAAATTAAAGTATGAAATGGAAGCTAATAAAGTAAGTTTTGCTTATGCAGCAGCTCCTTATTCTTCTATTAAAGATAGTGAAGTAAAAATCTCTGATGATGAGATCGTAGCTTACATGAAGAAAAACGAGAAAAAATTCAAAGCTGATGCAACTCGCGAAATTCAGTACGTTTTAGTTGAAGATAAAGCTTCTAAAGAAGATGAAGCTGAAATTAAAGCTAAATTAACTGCTTTATTGTCTGGAAGTGTTGTTTACAATGCAAAAACAGGTAAAAACGATACATTGCCAGGATTTAAAAATGCAACAAACATTGCAGAATTTGTAAATGCAAATTCTGATGTGCCTTACGATTCTACTTATGTTCCTAAAAATGCATTGCCAGCAGTTGACGCTGATAAATTATTTAGCTTACCAGCTGGAGCAATCTACGGTCCATACGTTTACGGAAGATATTATGCGATCTCTAAATCTTTAGGGTTTAAAGCTGGTGTTAATGCAAAAGCAAGTCATATCTTAATTGGTTATGAAGGATCTCAAACTCCAAATCCAAAAGAGAAAAGAACTAAAGAAGAAGCTAAAGCTAAAGCAGAAGAAATTTTAGCTCAAGTTCAAGCTAATCCAGATAGTTTTATGATGTTGGCTTTTACAAGTTCTGATGATTCATCTGCACAGCAAGGTGGTGATTTAGGATATTTTGGACCAAACCAAATGGTAAAACCTTTCAATGATTTTGTATTCAGCAACGGAATTGGTAAAGTTGGTTTAGTAGAAACTCCTTTCGGATTTCACATTATCAAAATTACAGATAAACAAGACGGAATTCGTTTAGCTACAATTGCTCAAAAAATCGAGCCTTCTGAAGCTACATCTGATAAAGTATTTACATTAGCTACTAAATTCGAAATGGATGCTGCTGATAAAGATTTCAACGCTGCAGCGAAAGAATTAGGTTTAAAAGTTGCTCAGCCAGTTAATGCAAAAGCTATGGACGAAGCATTTGGACCATTAGGAAACCAACGTAACATTGTAAGATGGGCTTTTGATAAAGAAACTGATAAAGGAGATGTAAAACGTTTTGAAATTGCAAACATCGGACATGTTATCGCACAATATAAAGGTGAAAACAAATCTGGTTTAGTTTCTGTTGATATGGCAAGACCTTATGTTGAGCCAATCTTGAAAAACAAGAAAAAAGCTGAATTATTAAAAGCTAAAATGCAAGGTTCTAGTATCGAATCTATTGCTAAAGCTGCAGGAGTTGCTGTTCAACAAGCTACAGATGTAACTCTTGATAACCCAGTTTTACCTGGTGGAGTTGGACAAGAGCCAAGAGTAGTAGGTAATGCATTTGCTTTGACAGCAAACAAAATTTCTGCTCCAATTGAAGGAAATACAGGTGTTTATGTTGTTAAAAACATTAAGACGGTTAAAGCTCCAGCAATTGCTAATCATGCTGCATATGTAGAGAAAGTAAAAGCTCAAAGTGCTAATGATGCAAGTAGAGTATTGCCAGCATTGAAAAACAATGCTAAAATTGAAGACAACAGATTACAATTTAACTACTAGTTTTATTAAGTTAAAAGGTTAATATATAAAAGCCCAAAACATTTAGTTTTGGGCTTTTTTGTTTTTAGTGGTTTCGCTAAAAAATTGGTTTATTGATAATTAGCGGTTTTAATTTTGTAAATCCAAACAGAGTTTATTTACTTTTTAGAAGTAAATAATTTTACTTTGTATTAATTTTCCTAAAGTATATAGGGATTATCGAAATTTAATTTGAAAAACTTGTGATTTTCAAAATATTACAGTTTATTTGCTCGATTTTTTATTTTAACATATTTTTGGCTTTTGCTGAAAAATAAAATAAGAAAGAATCCAAAACCAAAAACAATATCCTTAATAATTAGTCATTTAATGTTTTTTACTTTTAATTTTTTTAGAAAGAAGCCGAGAGTATATACCAAAATAGAAAGTCATATTTATGGGATTATTATCGAGCTTTTAAAAGTGGCCAGCACCGACATCAATGTTGATGAATTGGGTGGAAAGTATTATTTGAGTAATGAAGAACAGCATTTTAAGGTTACTATTTTGAGTAACGATTATGTGATCAGATTGACAAATACACATGATTCTGTTGCCGAAAAATATGATAAAGTTTTTGTAGAAGATGTTTTAAGAGCGGTAAAAGAGGAGAAACACCGCCGAATGGAAGTGGTTTACGATTCTATTACAAACAGCATCGAAAAAATGGCTGAACGCTTGCACAATAGACTTATAGAGTCTAATGAGCAAGAAAGCAAAGCTGTTCGTCGTTTGGAGACAAAGCACGTTAAAAGTACTAAAAGAGCTAATTAATGTCTTTTTTCAAAATTGATTTATAAAATCATTTCTTCATAAGTCAAAATCGTCTCATATCCTTTATTAAAGAAATAGTCTTTCGGATTTTCTTTAGCAACTACCATAACAAAATCGCCGCCCCAAGCTCCTAGACTTTTAATAACACCATTAAAATCGGGAAAAATAGCTTCTTTTATAGTTTGCATTTCTAAGACTTTGCTCAAATGAATTTCATGTTTCTGAACTGCTGAAGCAAAATCTTTTAATGTTTTAGCATGAAGAATCGCGTTTGTGATTTTATTGTTTTCTGCAACCCGATCTGCTAAATGATTATTCTTGTGGTTGTTGTATGAGAAAATAGCAGATTTGCTATTTTGTTTTTTATTCAAATAAACAAAGTAAATGTGCTCTTTAAAGTCTGGGTTAAATTCAACTTGTTTAACAAAGTTGTCTTTTATTCTGTACAAAACAGGAGTGTTGTTTTGAGCGCAGGCAATATCATAACCACTTCCTCCAAAACTATTTTTTAGTAGGGTGAAAGCATTAATTTCAGTCCACTGGGCAATATTGTTTATAAGAGTCGAAGAAGTCCCTAATCCCCAATTTTTTGGAAAACTCAAATGCGTGCTTACTTTATAACCTGTAGCATTATCAATAAACTTTGGGTTTAAAATATAAGCTTCATGCAGAATGTTGACTAAAGTTGATTTTACCGTGTCAATCTGAGAGTCTAAACCTTTTATGACTTCGTCAAATGAAATAGTCTCTTCAAACCATAAATGTTTGTCGTAATCATAACTTTTCCATTCGATTTGTTTGTCTTCTGAATTTTCGATTACTAAATCCTGACCAAATTTTGTAGGCAACGCAAAAGCATCTGCTCCATCTAAAACCAGATATTCTCCAGCTATAAAAAGTTTACCATTACTATAAAAGGTTGTTGACATGCTTGTTTTATTATTTAAATTCCAAATCTTAAATTTCAAATTCCAAACAGAAAAATTGGAATTTGGAACTTAAAATATTGAAATTTACAATTTCTGTTATTTTCTTAAGTTTTCAATAAATTCTACCACAGCGCTATGAGAAACAGCTGTTTTTTTGAAGTGTGATTTAATTAAATGACGCTCTTCATCGGTAGCTTCAAATTGATTGATAATGTTGTTAAGGTGCATTTTCATATGTCCCTCCTGAATTCCAGTTGTGGTTAACGAACGTAATGCAGCAAAATTTTGAGCTAGACCTGCAACAGCTACAATCTGCATTAATTCTGCAGCGGATGGTTTTTCTAAAATTTCTAAGCACAATTTTACTAATGGATGTAAAGAAGTTAAACCGCCAACTGTGCCAACTGCAAGAGGAATTTCAAGCCAAAAAGTAAAGATTCCGTTTTCGATTTTGGCGTGAGATAAACTTGCGTATTGACCATTTCGAGCTGCATAAGCGTGAACTCCAGCTTCTACGGCTCTAAAATCGTTTCCTGTTGCCAGAATTACAGCATCGACACCATTCATGATGCCTTTATTATGGGTAACTGCTCTAAAGGGTTCAACTTCTGCGATTTGAACGGCTTGAACAAAACGTTCCGCAAATTCTTGAGGATTGGTGATATGCTTTTCTGCTAATTCTTCGATTGGGCAAGAAACTTCGGCTCTAACGAGGCAGTGAGGCACGTAGTTAGAAAGAATACTCATTATGACTTCTAAGCTTTCACCATTTTTGCATAAGTCAGAATTTTGAGCTTCTTCTTTTAAAGTAGTGGCAAACTGTTCTAAACAAGAATTTATAAAATTGGCTCCCATGCTGTCTTTTGTTTCAAAAGTAGCATGAAGCTGATAGTAGTTTTCAAGTAAACTTCTTTTGTCTTTTAATTTGATGTCTAAAATTCCTCCGCCACGCTGTTGCATATTTTTGGTAATACTTTGCGTTTCTGAAAAGAATTTTGGCTTTAATTGGTCAAAAAACTGAGTTAGTTTTTCTGCATCTCCGCTGTAGGTAAAGTGCACCTGACCAATTTTTTCAGTATTGAGAATAGTAGCTTTAAATCCGCCTCTTGTCGACCAGTATTTTGCGGCTTTAGAAGCTGCGGCAACTACAGAACTTTCTTCAATTGCCATCGGAATTGTTTTGTATTGTCCGTTAATCAAAAAGTTAGGGGCAACTCCAAGTGGAATATAAAGGTTTGTAATGGTGTTTTCTATAAATTCGTCATGAAGCTGCTGAAGCTTTTCGTCTGAATTCCAGTAATTTCTTATAATATTTTGTGCCTCTTCAGGATTTGAAAAATATTCATTTGCAATCCAGTTAATTTTTTCTTTTTTGGATAATTTAGAAAATCCGGCAACAGCGTTGTTCATTCTCAATGTATTAAATAATATTGTGTGCACAAAGATACTATTTTAAGAGTTTTGATTGCAATCTATTTCAGACATGAAAGTACGCAATCGTTATTTTTTTTAACATTTAACACTTAAAATGTGTATTATGTTTATTTTTTTTACTAAAATTGGGCTCTTTTTATATTTAAAATAATTCTAATGAATACAAGCAAATTTACTGCAGTACTTTTATTCTTGACTGCGGTTGTTTTTGGACAGCAAAAAATAACTGTCGAAAATGTTTTTGGCGGTACTTTCCGGGCTAAAGGAATGGATGAACTGCAATCGCTGAAAAATACAAATCAATACACTGTTTTAAATGTGGATCAGGCGAGTAGAAGTATGCAGATTGATTTATATGATTTTGCTACCCTGAAAAAAGTATCAAATCTTATTGATACTAAGAACTTTAAAGAACTTGCCGACGGAATTGACAGCTACACTTTTGATGCTTCTGAAAAAAAGATCTTAATTGCTTGTCATTCTTCTAAAATCTTCCGTCACTCTTTTACTGCCGATTACTACCTTTATGATATCGCAGTAAAATCTCTGATCAAACTTGTTGATTTTCAAATTCAAGAGCCAACATTTTCACCTGACGGAACAAAAATCGCTTACGCAAAAGAAAATAACTTATATGTATACGACGTAGCATCAAAAAAATCTACGGCTATTACAACAGATGGAAAGAAAAATGCTGTTATAAATGGTATTACTGACTGGGTATACGAAGAAGAATTTGCATTTGTTCGCGCTTTCGACTGGAGTAAAGACAGTAAAAAAGTAGCTTATATTCGTTTTGACGAAAGTCAAGTTCCTGAGTTTTCAATGTCAATCTTCCATAAAGATCTATATCCAAAAATTGAGACTTTTAAATATCCTAAAGCGGGAGAAAAAAATTCAGAAGTTTCATTACATATCTATGATGTAGCTGCTGCAGCAACTAAAAAAGTAGATTTAGGAAAATATAATGATTTCTATATTGCAAGAATGCAATGGACAAATGATGCAAATGTGCTTTCTGCACAAGTTTTAAACCGTCACCAAGATAATTTAGACTTATTATTTGTTGATGGAAACACAGCTGCTGCAAAAGTAGTTTTGAATGAAAAAGATAAAGCGTACGTAGATATCAATGATAATTTGACGTTTTTAAAAGATAACAGTTTTATCTGGACAAGCGAAAAAGATGGTTTCAATCATATTTATGTATATGATAAAAACGGAAAACTTAAAAATCAAGTTACAAAAGGAAACTGGGAAGTAGTTTCATACTACGGTTTCGACGAAAAAACAAAAACTATTTTCTACCAGTCTACAGAAAATGGTTCTATCAATAGAGATCTTTACAGAATTGGTTTAGACGGAAAAAATAAAGTGCGTTTATCTTCAAAAGAAGGAACTAATAAAGCGACATTTAGTCCAAATTTCCAATACTTTATTAATACCTATTCTAGCGCTACACAGCCAACGGTTTATACTTTAAATGATGCAAAAGCTGGAAAGGAAATTCAGGTTATCGAAAACAATCAGGCTCTTGCTGATAAATTGAAAGCGTATGACCTTCCTTCAAAAGAATTTATTGTTTTAAAAACAGCAAAAGGAAATGAATTGAATGCTTGGATTTTAAAACCAAAAGATTTTGATCCTTCAAAAAAATATCCTGTTTTCATGTTCCAATATTCTGGCCCAGGATCTCAGCAGGTAGCAAATCAATGGAATAATTCGAATGATTACTGGTTTCTTTCATTAACACAGCAAGGTTATATAGTAGCTTGTGTTGACGGAAGAGGTACAGGTTACAAAGGAGCTGATTTCAAAAAAGTGACTCAAAAAGAATTAGGAAAATATGAGGTTGAAGATCAAATAGATGCTGCAAAAGTAATTGGTGCTTATTCTTACGTTGACGCTTCAAGAATTGGAATCTTCGGATGGAGCTATGGTGGATTTATGGCTTCTAACTGTATTTTTCAAGGAAATGATGTGTTTAAAATGGCAATTGCTGTTGCGCCAGTTACAAACTGGAGATTTTACGACAGCGTTTACACAGAAAGATATATGCAGACTCCACAAGAAAATGCAAGCGGATACGATCAAAACTCTCCGATCAATCATGTTAGTAAATTGAAAGGGAAGTTCTTGTTGATTCACGGTTCGGGAGATGACAATGTTCATGTTCAAAACACGATGCAGATGATGGAAGCTTTAATTCAAGCTAATAAACAGTTTGATTCTCAAATTTATCCAGATAAAGACCACGGTATTTATGGCGGAAATACAAGAGTTCAGCTTTACACAAAAATGACCAATTTCATCAAAGAAAATCTATAATTTAAAATCATAAACCTAATTTAATAGTGAATAATATGGGAGAAACACAGGTAAAAACCGCGCATCCAAAAGGGCTTTGGGTATTGTTTGGAACGGAGATGTGGGAGCGATTCAATTTTTATGGAATGCGAGCTTTATTAACTTTATTCCTTGTGAATTCATTATTGATGAAGGAAGAAGAAGCCTCTTTAATTTATGGAGGTTTCCTTGGGCTTTGTTATTTGACTCCAATGTTAGGAGGTTTTGTTGCTGACCGCTATTTAGGAAACAGAAATTGTATCTTATTAGGAGGGTTATTAATGGCGATAGGACAAATGCTTTTGTTTACAAGTGGAAGTGTTTTTGAGTCTAATTTGGACTTGGCAAAAATTATTATGTACTCTGCATTAGGTGTAATTGTTTTTGGTAACGGATTCTTCAAACCGAATATCTCTAGTATGGTTGGAAGTTTGTATCCAAAACAAGAAAAAACAAAATTAGATAGTGCGTTTACTATTTTCTATATGGGAATTAACATCGGAGCATTCTTAGGTCAATCGATCTGTCCTTTATTGGGAGATGTTAAAGATGCAGGCGGAATTAGAGATATCCACGCTTTCAGATGGGGATTCATGGCCGCTTCTGTAGCAATGCTATTAGGAACAATTTTGTTCTATTTCTTAAAAAATAAATATGTAGTTTCTCCGGAAGGAAAACCATTAGGAGGGCTTCCTTCTAAAAATGATGCTTCAGATTTTGAAGAAGGAGAAGCTCAGAAAGCAAACTTTTCTAATAAAGCTCTTGCTATGGCAGGGGTAGCATTTATCGCTTTAGGATTCTTTTTTCATTATGTTGTAGGCCAGAACTTAATTTATACGCTGATTTACTCAAGTGGTTTGGCGTTGGCAGGATTAATTATATCTGATACTTCTTTAACTAAAGTAGAGCGCGATAGAATTATTGTAATCTATATCGTGTCGTTCTTTATTATCTTTTTCTGGGCGGCATTTGAGCAGGCAGGTTCCTCTTTAACTTTTATTGCAGATAACCAGACAGATAGACATTTCTTTGGTTGGGCAATGCCACCATCGATGGTTCAGATTTTTAACGGAATGTTTGTAGTGTTTTTAGCAGTTCCTTTCAGTGTGCTTTGGGATACTTTGAGAGCTAAAGGAAAGGAGCCGATTTCTCCAGTAAAACTTGCAGCAGGTTTAGTGATCATTTCTATCAGTTTCTTCATGATCGCTACTCAGGTTTCTTATATTGGAACTTCTGGTTTATTGCTAGTTAAATGGTTAATCTTATTATATTTCTTAAATACTTGTGCTGAATTATGTTTGTCTCCAATTGGTTTGTCATTGGTTGGTAAATTGTCTCCAAAGCGTTTTGCATCATTATTGTACGGAGTATTCTTTTTGTCGAATGCTTCAGGTTACGCTTTAGGCGGAACTTTAGGTTCTATTTTGCCGGCAACTGGTGATAAATTTGCAAAAGCAAAAGAATTAGGAATTGATCTTCAGGCAGTTTTAGATAAAAAAATAACACTTTCAGCAGAGCAATTGGCTTTGTTGGATCATCATCAAATTAGTGCGCAAAATCCAATTTTTGCAGGATTTGAAATCCATAACTTATATGAATTCTTTATGGTATTTGTTGTCCTAACTGGTATTGCTGCAATTTTATTATTTGCTTTAACACCACTATTGAAAAAATTAATGCACGGTGTTAGATAAATGGAAAACAATATTACTTTAGAAGAAATTCAAAATTTTAAAGGCAAGTACCCAAAACAATTGTGGTACTTGTTTTTGGTTGAAATGTGGGAACGTTTTTGTTTCTACGGAATGAGAGGGGTTTTAGCTTTTTTTATGGTAGACCAACTAGGTCTATTAGAAGGAAAAGCAAATCTTCAATATGGAGCAATTCAGGCTTTTGTCTATGCTTTTACCTTTATTGGAGGAATTTTTGCTGATAAAATTTTAGGTTTTAAAAAATCACTTCTTTTTGGAGGAATTGTTATGATTCTTGGGAACTTGCTTATTGCAGCTTCTCCGCATGATTTCTTTTATTACGGGATAACGCTTTCTATTATTGGAACGGGTTTTTTTAAACCAAACGTTTCTTCAATGGTAGGAGAATTGTATCATGAAAGTGACGGCCGTCGAGATGCTGGTTACGGATTGTTTTATGCAGGAATTAATATTGGAGGTATGCTTGGTGGTGCAATTCCTATTTATTTAGGAAAAAACTACTCTTGGAGTCTTTGTTTTCTTTCTGCGGCAATTGTTATGATAATAGGAGTTATAACTTTTCTTTTGACGAAAAAGCATTTAGCGCCAATTGGAAATTCTCCGTTAGAAAAGCATACACCTAAAAAACGTAATCTTTACGAGATAGCCGTTTATGTAGGTTCTTTTGTTGTAATTCCATTAGTTTATATAATGGTTATCAATTCTGATTTTACAGAGTACTTTATGTATACTATGGGAATAGTAGCATTAGCGTATTTTGCATATGAACTGATAATGTTAAAAGATAGAAAGCAACAACGAAAACTTTTAGCTGCATTTGTATTTATTTTTGGATACTTTATGTTTATGGCCATTTCTGAGCAGTCAGGGGGGTCATTGTCTTTGTTTGCAAAAGATAATTTATCTAACAAAATGTTGTTTTTTCATATTGATCCTAATGTAGTAAATAACAGTATCAATTCATTGTATGTTGTTATTTTTAGTCCATTGGTCGGTCTGTTGTGGATATTAATGGCTAAGCGAAAAATTGAACCTAATACTGTTATTAAATTTGGGTTATCATTTATTTTGCTTGCAGCAGGTTTCTTTATCTTTTACTCTGCTAGATTTTTTGTAGATGCAGATGGCTTAAGTTCTCTTGATGTTTTTGCTTTAGGATACCTTGTGTATACCCTAGGAGAGTTGTGTATTGGTCCAATTGGAATGTCGGTAATTACAAAATTATCGCCTAAAAGATTGTTTGGAATGATGATGGGATTATGGTTTTTGTCAAGTGCATTTGGTCAGTTTGCAGCCGGCAAATTAGGCGCTGAAATATCTGATGCCAACACTGGAACTACATTAATGTCTAAACTTATTGCCTATACAGACGGCTATTATCAACTAGCATTATATTCTTTAATTGCCGGAGTTGTTTTAATTGTTGCTACCCCGTTAATTAGAAGATTAATGCAGGAAGTTAAATAATTATATTGTAATAACTTTTTGCATAAATTTGCATAAAATTCCTCGTTATGAAAAAAATACTACTCATCGCTTTGTTTTTAATTGGAGCCGCCAATATTCAGGCACAAGAATTAAAATGGTATACAGATGTTAGAGAAGCAATTACTGTAAGTAACAAAGAACAAAAGCCAATGCTAATGTTTTTTACAGGCAGTGATTGGTGTGGTTGGTGTATTCGTTTGCAAAATGAAGTTTTAAAGACTGCTGAGTTTAAAAAATGGGCTACAGATAATGTGGTTTTAGTTGAATTAGATTATCCTAGAGCCGTAGCGCAGACTCCAGAAATTAAAAATCAAAATAACGAATTGCAGCAAGCTTTCGGTATTCAAGGGTTTCCAACGGTTTACTTTACAAGCGCAGAAACAAAAGACGGAAGAGTTAATTTTAAAGGTCTTGGTAAAACAGGATATGTTGCTGGTGGACCATCTGCTTGGTTAAATGTTGCAGAAGGAATAGTGCATCCGAAGAAATTATAAATTTAGAGTAAAAAATATCAAAAGGTCCCTTACATTGTAAGGGACCTTTTTTTGTTTAGTAGGAAAAACTCTTTATAAAACTCTGGCGGATTGAGTAATATTTATTTTATTACGTTTAAAAAAACACATAATGTATTTTTTGTGCTAATAAAATTTGGATAACTAAAATATAATGTTAATTTCGTCTTGCTAATCTAACCAAAACCAATTTATATGACTAAAAAATTACTTATCCTACTGTTTTTTTTAGGTTCATTTATGGCGCAAGCACAAAACTTAGCATGGAGAACAAACATGACAGATGCTATTGCTATAAGTAATGACCAGAAAAAACCAATGCTGATTTTATTCACTGCCTCAGGTGTACCAGAAAATCTTCAAAATGAAATCTTTAAAACGCCCGATTTTGCTGTATGGTCACGTGACAATGTGGTCTTAGTAAAATTAGATTTGTCTGATATGAATGCTTCAGATAGCGATCGCGAACAAAATGTGAAATTAAAAAATGCATTTGGAGTTCAAGATCTTCCAGAAGTATGCTTTGCAATGGCGTCGGTAAGAAAAAACAAAACTACATTTAGTGCTTTAGGAAAAATAGCCTATAAACCTGGAGGAGCGAAAGCTTGGATTGCAGAATCAAATGCAATTTTACATCCAGCAGAATAGTTAACGATTTCATTCGACTTTTATTTTAATTTTTTTTAGTCCCCTTTCTGTTTTACAGGAGGGGATTTTTTTTATTCTAAAAAGATCAATCAATATTTGATTATTTTTATTAGTGTTTATTTAACATTTATTAAAAAAGAGTCAATTTATTGTCAATTTGATTTTAATGCTTAGAAGTTGGTTTTTAATCTCTTAAATTCTTTATTGGATTCTATTTTTATACTATTTTAGTTTTATTAACATAACCCAAACCAAAAATTATATGCCGAAAAAATTACTTATCCTACTATTTTTTTTAAGTCCATTTTATATGAATTCTCAAAATATAATTTGGAAAACAGACATCAATGAT
Source organism: Flavobacterium humidisoli (assembly GCF_023272795.1). Lineage (NCBI taxonomy): Bacteria > Pseudomonadati > Bacteroidota > Flavobacteriia > Flavobacteriales > Flavobacteriaceae > Flavobacterium > Flavobacterium humidisoli. The sequence continues at coordinate 1,622,995 of NZ_CP096829.1, forward strand.
GCTGTAACTGCAAGCGCAGAAAAGAGAAAACCTTTGCTGATTTTTTTTACTAGTCAAGGTGTGAGTTCTCAATTGCAAAATGAAATTTTTGCTACTCGTGATTTTGAAGAATGGTCCCGTAAAAATGTTATTTTGGTCAAGCTTGATCTTTCTGATCCATCTATCTCTGATGCAAGTAAAGAGCAAAATTTACGATTAAAAAATGCTTTTGGTATCGAAGAAATTCCGCAAGTGTGTTTTTCCGAAGTTACCAGTAGAAAAGGAAAGACCAATTTTAATAAACTTGGACTTATTGGCTATAAAGCTTCTGGAGTTAAATCTTGGATTTCTGAATCGGATTCGATTTTGAATCCAGAATAAAATTACAATCTATAATATCCCTTTTCTTTTGTTGAATGAAAAGGGATATTTTTTTTGAGGCAACTGTTCTTCCAATATTTCTGAATCGAATTCGAATTCGATCCGTCAGCTATAACAATTTTAGGGCGAATATTTTGTAGCAATCGATCCAGATTTATTTTTGAAGTCTGAGTAAGAATTAAGATATCTGGATTCACTTTTTCTGGTAAAGTTTTAGTGCTGTCAATGATTAGAATTTTGGTGTTTTTAAAATAAAGCACATTTTTAATCTTTTTGATCCTAGACAAGGCAATTGAATTCCCTACGAGATACGAATTTATGTTTCGGTTGTTTTCCTTAATAGTGTCTCTAGTAAAAAGTACAAGGTTTCTTCCTGAACGCTCAGAAATGAGTGTATTGTTTCTTTCGTTGTAAACAATCAATTCTTCTCCTTTTTCTGTTTCTATTTTGGTTAAAATAAATGCAAGCTGGATCATAATAATTGAAGTCAATGCAAATAGCAATTTGCTAAAACTTGGCTTTTTAATCCAGATAATTGTGCTAATTATAAACAAAGAAAATGCCCATAAATGAAACAAATTAAAGCTGATGTCTCGGATAACAAATGAATCTAGAGAAGCAACAGCATGAATCGTAAGATTTAGCAGATAGATACTTTTCTCAAAAATCATTGTGATGAATAAGGGCGGACTGGTGAAAATGGCGATAATCATCACCACAATTCCAGCAATCATGATAAAGGATAAAATGGGAAGTATAATAATGTTCGTGACAAAAAATAATCCCGGAAATTGATGGAAATAATAAAGGCATAAAGGCAATGTGCCAATTTGAGCGGCGAATGAAACCGTTAAAGCTTCCCAAATGTAAACTGTTATTTTGTTCTTTGGTTTGTAAATGTTTTTTAAAATAGGCTGTAGCCAAAGAATGAAAAAAAGTGCGATGTAACTTAATTGAAAGCCGACATCAAATAAAAAATAGGGTTCAAAAAGTAATATTAGTAAAATTGAAACTAGTAAAGTATGGTAGATGTTGCCAGTTCGGCGTAAATGATTTCCAATTGCAAGAAAGGAAAACATGACTACAGATCTCAAAACTGAAGGTGATAAACCAGAAATAATAGCAAAACCAGCTAAGGAAATTAGAATGCAGGCTAGTTTAAAAAATGAACCTTTTTTTGTGTTTGGAATTGGTTGGAGTATAAAAGTGATAAAAAGCATTATAAAGCCAACATGAAGCCCGGAAACAGATAAAACGTGTGTAGCGCCAGAGTATTGATAATCTTGGATAATATCTTGTGATATGTCCTGCTGCTGACCCAAAATGAGCGCTAGAGCCACGTTCATTTCAGATTTGCTGAATTTTGACTTTTCAAGATTGAAAATTATTCGTGAATGCAATTTGGCACAATAATACCAAATGTCCTTTTGAATGTTTTTGTTCACTAAAATTTCTTTTTTGGAACAATAGATCTGAGCATAAATTTGTTTGTCTGCCAAATAGCTGCTGTAATCAAATTGATTTGGATTTTTACTGGGTTTATTTCGCTGTAAAAGCGTTTGAATTTTAATGCTGTTTCCTATAATTAGACGATTGTGGCTGCTGCCTTTTTGAACGTTTACAATTATTTTTCCAGAATAAACTTTTCCAGAAATTGTTTTGATAAGCCCAATGTAACGATCACTGTAATCATTACTTTTTAAATTTTCTCTCAGGATTAAAGTAAGAGATTGTTTTTTTTCAAATGCTGCTTTACAATGCGTGTAATTATTCTTTTGAAGACTTTCGGTATGGCTAATAAGAGTAAAAGAACCCAAGAAGAAAGATAGCAAGTAAACTGAAATCCCAAAAAGAATTGTTTTCTTGTTGTTTTTTAAATTCCAGACATATGTAATGACAAAAAGGGAAAGGCAAATTATTAGCAAATAATTAATTGCCAGAATAGGTATATGTATGTAATAAGTTGTGATGACACCTATTATAAAAGCGATTGTAATTTTTATTAACGGAAAATCTAATACTTTCATGGCTTAAAAGTATTAAAAATTTGTAAGAAAAATAATAAAAAAATATCTTTTTATGGAAGAATCCTATTTACCTGTTCAAAAGAGTTTTTGTAATAAGTTTCTTTGGTAGAGGAAATAATTACACCTTTTGAAGTAGAAGAATGAACAAATTTTATTTCATCAGAATTAACCTCGGTAATTAGTCCGACGTGATTGATTTGTCTGCTTTTGTTGGTTTTAAAGAAGATTAAATCTCCCTTTTTGGCATCATTTAACGGAACAACTTTTCCAATTTTTGCTTGGTCGAAAGAACTTCTCGGAAGTTGGATGTTTTCACTTTCGAAAGTGGTGTAAACCAGTCCAGAACAATCAAAACCGCTTTTTGTAGTTCCGCCTGCTTTATAGCGAACGCCAATATTGTCAGTGGCTTTTTCAATTAAATTATTAACCAAAGCTCTGTTTTCTTTTTTTGATTCGCTTTTTGTGCTGTTTTTTGATACCGCCGTCGAAGTTGATTTACAAGAAGTAACAGCAATTGCTAAAAGCAGAAAAATTACAATTCGTTTCAAATCAATTAATTATTTTGTTTTAAATCGGCAACAATGAGTTTTGCTGTGTTTTTACTTGCGCCAACTCCACCTAATTTTTGTTCTAATATATCGTAATTTTGTAGCACTTTATTGCGATGGCCAGGTTCTAATAATTTTTGAAGTTCTTCTTTGATTCGTTTTTTATTGCAATCTCCTTGAATCAATTCGGTTACAACTTCTTGATCCATAATTAAATTGACGAGAGAAATATATTTTAATGTAATAATACGTTTTGCAATTTGGTACGATACTTCACTTCCTTTATAGCAAACTACTTCGGGAACTTTAAAAAGAGCTGTTTCAAGAGTTGCCGTTCCAGAAGTTACCAGAGCAGCGGTAGAAGAACGAAGTAAATCGTACGTTTTGTTCGAAACAAAGGCGATGTTTTTATTTTTTAGAAACTGCTGATAAAATTCGTATTCCTGGCTCGGAGCACCTGCAATAACAAATTCATAATCTTGAAAATCATCCACAACGCTCAGCATTACGCTCAGCATTTTGGTAATTTCCTGTTTACGGCTTCCAGGCAGAACGGCAATAATTGGCTTTTCGCCTAAATTATTTTCTTTTCTAAATAAAGCTTCATCAAATGGGGGCTGATTCTGAATGGCATCAATAAGCGGATGTCCGACAAAATCTACAGGAAAATGATGTTTGTCTTCGTAAAAGCTTTTCTCGAAAGGCAAAATAACATACATCTTATCAACGTCTTGTTTGATTGCTTTAATTCGGTTTTCTTTCCAAGCCCAAATTTGAGGAGAAATATAGTAATGCGTTTTATAGCCTAATTCTTTTGCCCATTTTGCAATTCGCATATTAAAACCAGGATAATCAATAAAAATAATCACATCTGGTTTGAACTCCGAGATGTCTTTTTTACAGATTTTAATATTGTTTAAAATGGTTTTTAAATTGAAAACCACTTCGATAAAGCCCATAAAAGCTAGGTCGCGATAGTGTTTTACTAGAGTTCCGCCTGCTTTTTGCATTAAGTCTCCACCCCAAAATCTAATTTCTGCTTCTGGATCTTCAATATATAAGGCTTTCATTAAATTTGAACCATGTAAATCTCCAGAGGCTTCTCCTGCAATTATGTAATACTTCATGTTGGTTTTTTTGTAAATGTGCTAAAGTTGTAACTACTAAAGGGAACTTAGCAAAGATAAGATTTAAATAACTAATGTAGAAATTGCCAGAACAATCACGGCTAAAATTACGCCTCGAGCCATATATTCTTTATCTCTTTTGAGGAGAATAGCAAATACGGCAAGATCCAAAAGGGTTCCTATAGTAATTATTTTTCCGAGATATCCGTATTCTCGAATCATTTGAAATCCTTGCGAAATGTCAAATGTGGTAAAAAAAGTGATGAACAAATAGCTTCCTAAAAGAGCTGTAAAGATTCCGATTAAAAAACCGATCAGTATTTCTTTAGTCATTTAATTTCCAAGTATTAAGTTGTTGAATAGAGTGGTGAGCGGTCAAGTCAAATTGTACAGGAACTACCGAAATGTATCCATTTGCCAAAGCCCATTCGTCTGTATCTTCGCCTTTATCTTCGTTAACAAATTTTCCTGCAAGCCAGTAATAATCTTTTCCAAAAGGAGTTTGTCTTTTGTCAAACTTCTGTGCGTAATAGGCTTTCGCTTGACGGCAAACTTTAATTCCTTTAATTTCAGATTCCTTTAATTTTGGAAAATTGACATTTAAAACTACTCCTGGCGGAAGTTTATTCGCTAGGGTTTCTAAAGTAATTTTTTTTACAAAAGACTTTATAGGTTCAAAATCGGCATTCCAATCAAAATCTAAAAGCGAAAAACCTATTGCTTGAATACCTTCGATTCCAGCTTCAACCGCGGCGCTCATGGTTCCAGAATATATGACATTAATAGAAGAATTCGATCCGTGATTTATTCCCGAAACGCACAAATCGGGTTTGCGTTTTAAGATTTCATTAACTGCCAGTTTTACACAGTCAACAGGAGTTCCAGAGCAGCTGTACTCTGCAATTGTGTCACTATCTTTAGAGATTTTATCAATAAATAAAGTATTATTAACGGTGATTGCGTGTCCCATTGCGCTTTGCGGTTTATCTGGCGCAACTACAATAACATCGCCTATGGTTTCCATAACGCTAATAAGGGCTCTAATTCCAGGAGCCAAAATACCATCATCGTTGGTTACTAATATAAGTGGTTTCTCAGCTTTCATTTAATAAATATTATGTGTAATTTTAACAATTGTAAGATTTTAAAAACAAATTTAGGCGCATATTCTTTGGGATAAGTCACAAATACTGCAAAATTTGTCAACTAAGGTAAAGAACTTTTTTGCGAATTAAACATTTTTATATCTTTAACAAAAAATTATCGAAGCGTTAGCTCTCGTGGCATAGTTTTTAACGTAACTTAGATAAAAAAATTGATGAATGCTATTATAAAGTTTATGAAAAGAAATTATAAGATACTCATAGCCGTATTGTGCTTATCGCTTACATTATTTGCATTTAAGATGAATGCCGATAGGACAATCGACCCAGATCCAAACAAAGACAAGACACTTTTAGAATTATTAGCATTTGTTATTGAAAAAGGACATTACAGCCCAGCAGAAATAAATGATGAATTTTCTAAAGGTATTTTTAAGGATTACATTGATGCGTTAGACCCTTCAAAAAGATTTTTCCTTCAGTCTGATATTGACGAATTCAAACAGTATGAATTAATGCTGGATGATCAGTTTTTGAATAAAGATATTACGTTTTTCAACCTTACTTATACAAGGTTAATGAAGCGTATGGAGGAAAGTAAAAAACGTTATAAAACCATTTTAGCTCAGCCATTTAATTATAATGTAGATGAGACTTTTGATGCGGATTATGATAAAATACCGTATGCAAAAAACTTAACAGAGATTAACGAAAGATGGAGAAAACAAATCAAATTATCGACTCTTTCTTCTTTGGTTACAAAACAAAAAATTGAAGATGAAAAGAAGAAAAAAGATCCAGCTTACAAAGAGAAATCTTTTGAAACTTTAGAGAAAGAAACTCGTGAAAGCTCATTAAAATCTCTTGATGATAATTTTAGCGTGATTAAAGATTTGAATAGAGACTACTGGTTTTCTGTTTATTTGAATTCTATCATGGCTCGTTTTGATCCGCATACAAGCTATTTTGCACCAGAAGAAAAAGATCGTTTTGATGTAAACATCAGCGGTAAATTGGAAGGTATTGGAGCTCGTTTGACTAAGAAAAATGATTTTACTCAAATTGATGAGTTAATTTCTGGAGGTCCAGCTTGGAAAGGAAAACAATTAGAAGCAGGGGATTTAATCTTGAAAGTTGCTCAAGGAAATGAAGAGCCTGTAGATGTTGTTGGAATGCGTTTGGATGATGTTGTAAAGAAAATTAAAGGTCATAAAGGAACTGAAGTAAAATTGACTGTTAAGAAAGTTGATGGTTCTATTAAAGTGATTTCTATTATTCGCGATGTTGTTGAAATTGAAGAAACATATGCTAAGTCTAGTATTGTGGAGAAAAATGGTTTAAAATATGGAGTGATCTATCTTCCTAAATTTTATATCGATTTTGAAAACAAAGACGGGCGAGATGCAGGAAAAGATATTGCTCGCGAAGTAGAGAGATTGAAAAAAGAAAACATCAACGGTATTGTTTTAGACGTTCGTGATGATGGTGGTGGATCTCTTTCTACAGTGGTTGATATTGCCGGTTTATTTATTGAAGAAGGACCAATCGTTCAGGTAAAATCTGCAGGTAAAAAGAAAGAAGTTTTATATGATAAAGATAAAAAAATCGAGTGGGATGGCCCATTAGTTATCATGGTAAACAGTTTTTCTGCTTCGGCTTCTGAGATCTTGGCGGCTGCAATTCAGGATTATAAACGTGGTGTTATTATCGGAAGTAAACAAACTTACGGTAAAGGAACTGTACAAAACGTATTAGATTTAAATCAGTTTGTGCGTAATGCAAACTACGGAGATCTTGGAGCATTGAAAATTACAGGACAGAAGTTTTATAGAATTAACGGTGGTTCTACCCAATTAGAGGGCGTTCATAGTGATGTGGTAATGCCAGATCGTTATGCTTACTTAAAAATGGGAGAGAGAGACATTGATAATGCAATGCCTTGGGATAAAATTGATCCAGCCGATTACAGCACATGGACTTCTAATGAGAATTTTAACAAAGCAATTATGAACAGTAAAAACAGAATTGCTCAAAATGCTCAATTTAAGTTAATTGATGACAATGCGAAATGGATCGATGTTAAAAACAAAGAAAATGTATATAGCTTGAATATTAAGAGTTTTAAAGAAACTCAAGAACAAGTTGAAAACGAAGGAAAAAAATATAAACCAATTTCTGATTACAAAAACGATTTGATTTTTAAATCTTTACCGTATGAAGAGGATGAAATGAAAGCGGACGCTTCTTTAAAGGAAAAAAGAGATGCATGGCACCAAGCTTTATCTAAAGATGTTTATGTGGAAGAAGCGTTAAACGTATTGGATGATTTACAATCAAAAAGTCTGGTAAAAGCTACAGTTAATCCTAAAATGAAAAAGGACAAACTAGTGAAGTCTTAAGTTCGAGAAGAATTTAATTTGTTTAAAAACGCTCTATAAATTTTAAATTTATGGAGCGTTTTTTTGTATGTTTAACCTCTAAAAATAGAATTATGAAAGTTGGCCTGAGTTTGATTTTAATGGGTTTTGCATTGTTCTCTTGTAAAAAAGAGAATACAGGAATTATTGAAAAAGTAAATAATGATGAAGCGGTTTCTTCTTTTAAAGGAAATTCTTCTAGTACAGATTCTGTCTATACGGTTGCATATCTGCCAACTTCGACGACTAAGCAGATTGTAAAACATCAATACTATACTTTATCGTATAATGAAAAGTTTGAGCAGGCAGAATGGGTGGCGTACGAACTGAAAAAGGAGTACTTAAAAAATAATGATTTTAAAAGACCTTATTTTATTGAAGATCCAAATGTAACTACTGGTTCTGCAGATTGGAGAAATTATAAAAATTCAGGGTATGATAAAGGGCATCTTTGTCCTGCTGGAGATATGGAGTTTAGCAGAGATGCGTATAGCGATACTTTTTACACGTCGAATATTTCACCTCAGAAAAAGGAATTTAATGCTGGAATTTGGAATAGGATAGAGCAAAAGACGCGTTATTGGGCAGGAAAATATAATGATATTTATGTCGTAACTGGCGGAATTGCGAAAGAATCGGATAAAAAAATTGGAACAGAAAAAGTTGCTGTTCCTAAATACTTTTATAAAATCGTTTTGGCTAAAACAGGTAAAGAACACAAAGCAATTGCTTTCTTGGTTCCAAACGAAAAAAGTGATAAATCTATTTATGATTTTGTTGTTCCGATTGAAACTCTAGAAAAAATGACTGGAATTGATTTCTTCCCAAATCTTAAAAACTTAAAAAGTAGTAAAGATTTTTAATTCAATACTATTTGGTCATAAATTAATACAGAATAGAAATAAGAATGCATTTTTTAAAATGAAGAAGCAAATGATTTTTGTTGGTTTAATGATTGCTTTTATCATAAACCAAGGCTATAGCCAAATAATACTGAATAAACAAAATATAGAAAATACACTTAATGAAGCCTTTGATAAGTTTAAAGATTTAAAAGAAGGAAATAATGCCGACTATATTAAAGAACTAGCCAATGTTGATCCCAATATTTTTGGTATTGCACTTGTTACTGCAGAGGGAGCCGTATATACAAAAGGTGATATAACGTCAATGGTTTCAATTCAAAGTATATCGAAAGTATTTACTATGGCAAAAGTAATTGAGCAAGAAGGGCCACAATTTTTGGAAGATAAAATAGGAGTAAATGCGACTGGATTGCCATTTAATTCTATTGTTGCAGTAGAAATGCATAAAGGTGATAAAATCAATCCTCTAGTAAATCCAGGGGCTATCGCAACCACAAGTCTTGTTCGAGGTAATGATTCTATAGCAAAGTGGAAAGAAATCGAGAAAATTCAGAGTGCCTTTGCCGGAAGACAGCTCTCCATAAATCGTCCTGTTTATATAAGTGAGGCTGGTGATAATTTGAGAAATCAAGCTATTGCACATTTGTTATTGGCTTATAACAGAATATATTTTGATCCAGTACAAACAACAGATATTTATACAAAACAATGTGCATTGAATGTAAATGTAAAAGATCTTGCTACAATGGCGGCTACATTGGCAAATGGAGGTGTTAATCCTGTTACAAAGAATAAGGTGGTTAGTCAGACTACGGTAATGTATACTTTGCCTGTAATGGCAACTGCAGGTCTCTATGATAATTCTGGAATTTGGCTTTTTAATTCGGGACTTCCGGCAAAGAGTGGTGTTGGAGGAGGAATATTGGCAGTGTGTCCTGGTAAATTTGGAATTGCTGTAATTTCGCCTCCATTAGATAAAACGGGAAATAGCTTGAAAGCTCAGAAAGTTATCCAATATGTTGTAGAAAAACTTAAAGCAAACCCTTATTGGATTAATCCTAAGTAGGTTTGTAATAAAAAAGAAAAGTCCAAAAATTATTTTTGGACTTTTCTTTTTTGTTTTTGAAAGTTTAAAAAGTAGTAAGAGCTTTTAACTCTGCAATGGTTTCTGTTGGATTTTCGGCTTTAAAAACAAAGCTTCCAGCGACTAAAACATCTGCACCAGCTTCTACTAATTGTTTAGCATTTTTGCTTGTTACACCGCCGTCAATTTCGATTAGTGTTGAAGCGTTTTTGCGTGTAATTAAGGCTTTTAGTTTCTTTACTTTATCATAAGTGTTTTCGATGAATGATTGTCCTCCAAATCCAGGATTTACGCTCATAATACAAACAACATCAATATCATTAATAATGTCTTCTAGTAAATCAACATTGGTATGCGGATTCATGGCAACACCAGCTTTCATCCCTTCTGCTTTGATGGCCTGAAGCGTTCTGTGTAAATGTGTACAAGCCTCATAATGTACTGTTAATCCGTTCGCTCCTAAATCGGCAAAAGTTTTAATGTATCGATCTGGGTCAATAATCATTAAATGAACATCGATATATTTTTTGGCGTGTTTTGAAATTGCTTCTAAAACAGGCATTCCGAAAGAAATATTTGGAACAAAAACTCCATCCATAATATCGATATGAAACCAATCTGCCTGACTGTTATTAAGCATTTCTGCATCGCGCTGTAAATTACCAAAATCGGCAGCAAGAACTGAAGGAGCAATAAGTGTGTTTTTCATTGTATTTGCGTGTGTTGTTTTATTGCAAAGATAATTTTTTTTATGCTGTGTGTGGTGATTTTACCGCAAAGTGCGCTAATATTCACACAAAGTTCAGAAAGTTTTTTTGAAATTATTTAAGGTAATTGGGTTCGGATAGCTTTTGTTCTTTGAAAGTTTTCAAAACAAAAACTTTCTGAACTTTGTGTAATCCTTTGTGTCTTTGCGGTAAAAAAAGAAAATAAAAAACTCCGGTAATCAGCCGGAGTTTCAATCATCAATCAAAAAACGAACAGTCAATCAAACTGTTGTTTGTGGTAAAATTCCAATTTAAAATAACCAAATTCCAAGTCAATTGTAATTTGGGATTTTAAAAATATTGAAATTTAATATTGTTTATCCTAAATAAGTTTTAAGGATTTTACTTCTAGAAGTGTGTTTCAATCGACGGATTGCTTTTTCTTTAATCTGACGAACACGCTCACGAGTTAGGTCGAAAGTCTCACCAATTTCTTCAAGAGTCATTGGGTGTTGGTCGCCAAGTCCAAAATACAAACGTACAACATCTGCCTCTCTTGGAGTTAATGTTTCTAAAGAACGTTCGATTTCAGTACGAAGAGATTCGTGAATTAATTCTCTATCTGGATTTGGAGATTCGCCAGAACGTAATACGTCATAAAGGTTAGAATCTTCTCCTTCAACAAGAGGAGCATCCATAGATAGGTGACGTCCAGAGTTTTTCATAGACTCTTTTACGTCGTTTACAGTCATGTCTAATTCTTTTGCAATTTCTTCAGCAGAAGGCGGGCGCTCGTTAGATTGTTCTAATAACGCATACATTTTGTTGATTTTATTGATAGAACCAATTTTATTTAATGGTAAACGTACAATACGAGACTGTTCAGCTAGAGCTTGAAGAATCGATTGACGGATCCACCATACAGCGTAAGAAATGAATTTAAAACCACGAGTTTCATCAAAACGTTGAGCCGCTTTAATTAAACCTAAGTTTCCTTCATTAATTAAATCCGGAAGAGTTAATCCTTGATTTTGATATTGTTTAGCCACAGATACTACGAAACGTAGGTTGGCTTTTGTTAATTTTTCTAAAGCTCTTTGATCACCAGCCTTTATTCTTTGTGCTAATTCTACCTCTTCATCAGCGGTAATTAGGTCAACTTTTCCAATTTCTTGTAGATATTTATCTAACGATGCAGTTTCACGATTAGTTACCTGCTTGGTGATTTTAAGTTGTCTCATGTTGTTGTCTCCCTATTTTTAAAGTGTACAAATGATTATACGTAAGGAGTATCAAAAAAGTTACAATTATTTTAAAAATATTTTTAAAATTTATAACTAACACCAGATTGAAGCGAAATACTATACGGTTTAGCATCTTCATTTTTATTGAAAGTGCTTAAGTAATATTTGAATAAAGGGTTTATATCCAGTGCAATATGCTCAGTCAATTTGTAACTTAATCCGAGACCTAAATTATATGAGAAATTAACGCCAGAAATATTTTTTGTTTCTCCAATATTTCGCTGAGACACCTTTTCTGATTTCAAATACAGCTTGTTTTTATCTAATATTAAAAAACTAAAGCCAGTAAAAGCTTCTATTCCAATTTTGCTTTCGTCTTTCTTTATGGCATAATTAAATTCTAGAGGAAGTTCATAATAAGAAAAATAAAAAGCCCATGTTTCTAACTTTTTGAAACATGGGCTTTTAGTAGTTGTAATTTTTTTAATTTGCAGCTGTATCTTTTACTTCAATTAATTCTTTAATAGAAACAGGAGTTCCGTTTTTAGCAAATCCTTCTAATCTTATTTCATAGTTTCCAGCAACATCAGAAGTGTAGAATGATGTTTGAGAGTCTTTGTTTAATTTTACATCAGGATTCCAAAACAATTGATTTCTGAAATCTGGAATTCTCGCATTGTCAGCCAAGTTTGTATAATCTATATTGTTGTAGATTTTTTTAAGCTGTGGTCTCAAGATTGAAGCTTTCAGAATTGAAGAGCCACTTTGTTTGCTTGCGAAATCCTTGTCAAAAGTTATAAAACTTACTAATCCGTTAAATGATTTTGGTCCAACATAATATCTTCCGACAATAACATCAACTCTGTAGATGTTTTTCATGTTGTATTTTAATAGATCCATTTGGTTTTGCAATTGCAATCCGTCAACTAATACTAATGCAGGATCTGGCAATTGAGGGAAAACACTAGGATCTGTTACATGCAGATGTAAAACTCCGTTATTTTCTCTAGAATATACTTCTGTTACAACCTCTGTTAGTGTTTCTCGCAATGATTTAAATCTTGTGTAATCATCCAAAACATATTCTTTTGCTTTAGTTGAATAGAATGGATCTTGGGTAAGTTGTTTTTCTAAATTATCCTTTTTTCTATGGATATAAGCGTTTTCGATCTGACTTGAAACCGCTCTATCTAAAAGGCTTTCTTTAAAAGTGTATGATAAATTGTTGTTAGGCGAAAATGATAATGACGTTGTGTTTATGTTTGGAAGTTCATCCAATACAATAGAATAATTATCAGCGTGCTCATCAATTACTTGAACAACAATGTTTGGATTGTAATTGTCTTTATCGATGCTAAAAATAAATCGTCCTTCTGGATTTGTTTTTACAACTTGAAAAACAAAAGATTTTCCTGGTAAAGAAAAAGAAACCGTAACATCTTGAATCTTATCTGTTCCGCTTTTGGAAACCACTTTACCAGATATCATTTCTCCTCTTAATTCTGGAAGCACTGCTTTTGAGTTTTGATCTAGCACCACAGTATTTGATGCTACAGTTGCAAAATTAGTTGCTGAAATTGAATTTTGAGTAGGAATGTTGTCTAATTTTCTAACAGATAAAGAATAACTTCCTTCTTTGATATTAGCATTTGAAGATTCTAATTTTAAATCAACATGTTCGCGAATTGAGAAAACTTTTTTGTTTAATCTAAGGTTTAAATCTGTTGTGTTTGCTAAGCTCTCCGAAGTATTTGAATTGCTTGTTAAAACATTGCTGTTTGGCGTTTTTTCATTTGTTTTATAAGGATTGACAATATTAATATCCGTTTGAAAAAAATCTGAAGCAGGTTTGTTTAACATCCAATTAGTATAAGCAATCAGTTTATAAGTACCTGTTTTAAGAGTAGTCGGAATAAAATAATCTCCTTGTCCTAACGCGTTTTCAAGCTTGATTTTGGCTTTAAAAACGCTTTTTTTATCGCTGTCTATCAATTCTACATAAGCAATTTTACTAATGTGGCTTATAGTTTTGTCAGAAGATTTTAAGCAATAAATTTTATACAATAATGTCTCACCCGATACAAATGTAGAAGCATTTGCATGAAGGTAAATCGTTTCGTCTACAACAATATTTTGCTGTGCGTTTCCTAATTGTGTGCTAATTAAAACAAACAATAATAATATGTGCTTTATTCTGTCCAAAATGAAGGTTTTACGTTAGATGAAAATGTTGTGCAGTCTCCGCATTCTATAGGTACCATAGTATAATAATCGTTGGTATTATAGCTGTACCAAAGTCTATAGCTGTTAAGTTCTGTTATTAATTGTCGTCCAAGGCAAGGCGGGTCACCAAATCCGAAACAGAATCTGTACTCAGAGTCAATACATGGAACATAATATGGAGGAAGAGGTCTTCCTGGATATAAGTCAGCATAATTAAAAAACATTCTTTTTGATGATACAGAAGACACGTCGAAAAAGCCTATTACTTTGCTTTCAGTATCTGTAACACATTTAATATTACCATTTACAAAACCAGGCTGTTTAGGCGATAATACACTAGAACTGCTTGATATTTCTTTTAGTGTTTTGTAAAAAGTATAAGCCTCAATATTCTGTACATATTGACGAACTAGAATACTATATCTGTGACTGATAATATAATCTTGGTCACTTATAAATCTCACAGGAAAATTAACACGGTCTTCTTGTAGATTTGTTGTTGATGTTTGAATGATATCAACAGATTTTTTTGAGCCATAGCAAACTTGAATGTCTAATGGACTTGGGATCAGCTCAATCTCTTGTGGACCAGTAGCAATTAATTTTTTATCACCCCATTTTGGTGCAATTATTTTGTACGTTTCCTCATATTCGTATCTGTAATATTTTGAAGTATTTGTTGGGTCATAGCTTTCAACACTTATTTGTACGCCTTCTCCTTCTTGGGTTGAAACCACTTTAGGGACTAGGTTTTCAATCTGATTTTCAGTTGTCAAAACTTCACTTGTAGATTGGTATTTTTTACCGCCTTTTGTAGTGATTTCTAAAGAGTATTCTGTGTTAGGTTCTGCTTTAAACTCTGAATCAGAAATATATTTTTCTGAATTTTCAGTAAAATGATAGCTGTTTCCTTTATTGTCGGTAACTACAACATTAGCGCCAGTTTCTACTTGTACACCTTCTTCTTCTAAACGAGCAGTTTTTGTTAGTTTAATTTCCTGCTTTTTTAATTCATTTGTTATAGTTGCTTCTACAACAAGTGCCTCTTCGTAAGAATCAGTTTTAAGGTTATAGGTTTCAGTACAGCTAATGAATATAGAACTCATTAGAAGTAATACTGTTATTTTATTTTTTAATAATGTTTTCATGATTTTTAAATTCTGCTTTACGGAAGATTAAAATTTAAAATTATAAGTTATACTTGGAACGGGAATAGAAAAGATTGACGTTTTGTATCCCTTTAATTTTCCGTTTGGATCTGTTACAAAAAATATCGAGTACGGATTGTTTCTTCCTAATACATTGTAAACAGAAATATTCCAGAAACTATGCGCTAATTTTTTGATTTTATGATTCCCTTCAATATTAATACCGATGTCTAAACGAATATAATCTGGTATTCTAAATTCATTTCTATCGCTATATAAAGTGTATTGTGCGCCTCCAAGATTATAAGTTCCGATGGGGTAGGTAATTGGTCTTCCTGTTTGGTATATAAAGTTTGTTGACAGACTATAGCGTTTTGTGAATTTGTAATTTAAAACAGCGCTTAAATCATGTGGCTTATCAAAATTAGAAGCGAAGAATTTACCATTGTTCACAATTTCTTCATTAAACTCCCCATCTAATTTAATCAATGATCTTGAATAAGAGTATCCTAACCATCCGTTTAATTTACCAACTTGTTTTTTAATTAAAAATTCTACACCGTAAGCTTTTCCTTCACCTTGTAAAAGTTCTGTTTCTACATTTTCATTTAGCAATAATTGCGCACCTACTTTATAGTCTAAAATATTTTTAGATTTCTTGTAGTAACCCTCTAAGCTAACTTCGTATTCGTCATCTCCGAAGTTTTTAAACAATCCTAAAGAGGCTTGTTGTGCGCTTTGCGGTTTTACGTTAGCATCAGATAATTTCCAAGTATCAGTAGGAGATTGTGTGGTGTTGCTAGATAAAAGATGAATATATTGTCTGGTTACATCGTAACCCGCTTTGATAGAGAAATCTTCTGTAAAGTAATAACGTGCTGCTATTCTTGGCTCAAAACCTCCATAAGTTGTTACAACTTCATTATTGTTGTAGTGTTTGGTATCGATAATGGTAGCATCACTTAGAGGTTTGCCGCTTTCGTAAATATTAACATCAGCAGCTCCTAATGATGCATATAATGAATACCTTAAACCAAGATCAATTAATAATTTGTCGCTTACTTTATAGTTGTCAGATAAATAAATTGCCGATTCTAATCCTTTTTCCTTAGCAATGTCAGTTGGAACTAAAGTTGCATTTGGATTTGTCGGATGCTGGTAACCAGGTGAAATATTATACAATTTGCTTGCTACACCATAAGAGAAATTATGTTTTTCATTCAACTTATAGTTCATTTTTAATTGCAATTGAGTTTCGCTTATTTTATATCCAAAATCAAAAGAATTAATATTATCAGAATGATAATCTATGTTGAATTTGTATTCGCTATTAGATAAAATAAGAGCTCCTTTGTTTTTGTCATTAAAAGTATGATCCCATTTTGCAGAGAATAATCTGTTGCTGTATTTGTATAATGAATCTGAACTCAATCTAAAACGGTCATTGCTGTAATATGCCATTGCTTCAATTGCATTCTTACTGTTGATGTTATTTTGATATTTTAAGATTCCGTCATAAAATCCAGCTTCGCTATTTTTAAGTCTTTCGTCATCCAATTGTTTTAAAATCCAATCAGAATATGTTGCACGACCACCAACAATTATGCTTGATTTATTTTTTTCAAGAGGTACGCTTAATGTAAGGTTCGAAGTGATTGGACCTATAGCACCTTCTCCAGAAATTTTTTCTTTGTTTCCATTTTTTGTTGCAATATCAAATACAGATGATAGTCTTCCTCCAAAATCTGCAGGAATACTTCCTTTGTAGATGTCTGCTTTTTTCGTTGTGTAAGGGTTAACTGCAGAGAAAAAGCCTAAAAAATGTTGAGGATTATATACAACTGCATTATCTAAAAGAATTAGGTTCTGATCTTCTTTTCCTCCACGCACGTTAAATCCTGCAGATCCTTCACCAGTAGTTTTTATACCTGGGAAAGTAGTGGCAACTTTAAAAATATCTCTTTCTCCAAGAATAAGAGGAACATTTTTTATGTTTTCAATGTCAATAGAAACCAAACCGGATACAACTGTTTCTGTTGCTCTTTGTCCTTTCTTTTTAATGACTACCTCGTCCAATTGATTAGATTTTTCGTTAAGTTCTATATCAAATTGGCCATCATCATAAACCACTAGTGTTTTTGTAACCTCTTTATGGCTAAGCGATTTTATTTCTACTATATTTATTCCGCGTGGTAACTGTAAAGTATAATTTCCATCAAGATCACTTGATGTGCTTATATTTTTGTTTTTTACCTTAATATAAATATTTGCTTCTGGTTTTCCGTTTTCTTCATTTTTAACAGTTCCAGTAACTGTAAAAGTTTTCTTTGTCGTATCCTTATTTTCTTTACCTATAAAGACAATAGAACTTTTTTTGCTTACACTATAGCTGCTGGTTGAGTCATATTGCTGATAAAAAACAGGATTATCATTTTGATCATTTCCTTGGCTGTTTGTCTGAAGTGGTTCATCAGGAAAATAATTAGATGGTAAAGTGCTGTATATTGTGCTATTAAGCGTCAAGATTACTTTGTTCTTGATGACAACATAATTTAAGTCTGTTTTATTTAAAACAGCAGACATAAATTCATCAATACTAACATTGTTAAAAGTGCCAGAAATAAGTGTTTTGTTAGAATTTAACCAAGCTGAATCAAAATAAAATTTATAGGATGTAGATGATTCAATACGTTTTATAGTGTTTTCTAAAGTTTCATCTTTTAAAGTAATCGATAACTTCTCATTAGAATTTTGTGCAAAAGACAATTGAAAGGAGAAGACGATAAGTAAGGAGAGTAAAATTTTTTTCATTTGTTTTATTTGCTTGATATTGAAAGAGAGTTAAAAGTGTATTTCATCAAATTTTTCATGAATTGATCTAAATCGGATTTTCTTAGTTCTCTGTTCAATAAATAAAACCCATTGATTTGTTTTTTCTGTTCTGGGAATAATTTAACAAGGTCGCCTTTGCTTTTTATTAAATAAATTTTGCCTTTTAAATCGATAAAATAGGAATTGTTTTCTTTGAATACATAATAGATGCTGTTGTCGGAAATTGTTTTTTGCATGTCTTTGTGATGTTTGATATACAAAACTAATTCAGGTGCAACTTTGCTTTCTTCGTAGTATCCTGTAGTAAATTCAGGAATGTCTTCGCTTGTTCTTTCTCTTTTGATAAAGTTTTTATCTTGGATCGAAAACGAACTAACTTTATTCTGAATTAAACTTATACCGATATTTTCTGAACCTCCAGCCGGATTTAAAACCAATATGTCGCGATATATGTCATATTTAAGTTTAACATCATAATAAGCTTGGTTTTCATAGACAGCTTTTCCTATTTCGTATTTATCTACTAAATACAAATGAATGTCATTTCTTAAGGTTCTGTAAGGATTTGTGTGTGGTGTCCCATTATTAATATCCAGATTGTCTCTGCCAACTGTAGTGTCAAACCAATTGTAAGTTTTAACATCATTGCTAGTTTGACTCTGAATAGGATGAATGTTCAACAATAATTCAAATAAAATGAGAAAAACGATTTTTTTTTGGTAATTTTTCAAAGGATTTAATGGTTTATTAGTTGTTTTTGGAAGATTTCAAAAGTATAAAAAAAAGGTTACAAATAAAACGCTAATTTGTTAAATTGTTATAAAATGGTGCTACAGGCTAGTGAAAGGCATTGTGTGACTATTAAATTTTAGAATTTTTATTAGAAATATTCGAAAAATTATGTTGAATTGGCGTGTTTTCTCATTTTGTGAAGAATAAGCCTGATTTGTAGAAGTATAGCAAAAACGATCTGAAATGTACAAAAACTGAAAAACCCCAATTCGATTAAGAATTGGGGTTTTCTATGAATAAACCTTTAGTAAACTAAGATCTGATTACTCTTTTTTATCCTCACGTGGAGGTCTTGGAACAAGTGCTTTTTTAGACACTTTTTCTTTTTTAGTTTTAGGGTCAACTCCTAAGTATTTCACTTGGAAAACATCTCCCATTTTAACTACGTCAGCAACATTTTCTGTACGCTCCCAAGCCAATTCAGAAACGTGAAGTAAAACTTCGTTTCCTGGTGCAGCAGTATATTCTACAACAGCTCCAAAATCAAGCATTTTAATTACTTTTACTTCGTAAGCTTCTCCCATTTGCGGTTTGAAAGTGATAGAAGCAATTTTTGCCAATACCGTTTCAATTCCAGCAGGATCTGTACCTAAAATTTCGATAACACCTTGCTCATCAACTTCGTTGATCACAATAGTTGTTCCAGTAGCTTTCTGTAATTCTTGAATTACTTTTCCACCAGGTCCAATTAATGCTCCAATAAAGTTTCCAGGAATAGTTCTGGTAATGATTTTTGGTGCATGAGCTTTTACGTCAGCTCTTGGTGCAGCGATAGTTTCAGTTAATTTTCCTAAAATGTGTAAACGTCCATCACGAGCCTGAGCTAAAGCTTGCTCCATAATGTCATAACGTAAACCATCAATTTTAATGTCCATTTGGCAAGCTGTAATACCGTCAGCAGTTCCAGTTACTTTAAAGTCCATATCTCCTAAGTGATCTTCGTCTCCTAAGATATCAGACAATACTGCAAATTTCTCACCATCAGTAATTAATCCCATAGCAATTCCAGAAACTGGTTTTACCATTTGAACTCCAGCGTCCATTAAAGCCATTGTTCCAGCACAAACTGTTGCCATAGAAGAAGAACCATTAGATTCTAAAACCTCAGAAACAACACGAATTGTATAAGGACAATCAGCAGGAATCATGTTTTTTAAAGCTCTTTGAGCCAAGTTACCGTGACCAACTTCTCTTCTTGAAGTTCCTCTTAGTGGTTTTGCTTCACCAGTTGAGAAAGGAGGGAAGTTATAGTGTAAGTAGAATTTCTCTTCACCTTGCTCTGATGGAGAATCGATTTGGTTTGCTTCTCTAGAAGTTCCTAAAGTTACAGTTGCCAAAGCTTGAGTTTCTCCACGTGTAAATAAAGACGAACCGTGAACTCTTGGTAAATAATCAGTTTCACACCAGATTGGTCTGATTTCTGTCGTTTTTCTACCATCTAAACGTACGCCTAATTCTAATACTACATTACGAACGGCTTCTTTGTTTGTTTTGTAGAAATATTTAGAAACTAAATCACCGTCAGCAGCTAATTCTTCTTCAGTAAATAAAGCTTTAACTTCTTCTTTTACTTCAGCAAATGCAGCACCTCTTTCGTGTTTAGCAGAACCAACTTTTGCAATATTATAGATTTTATCGTATGCAGCTTCTTTTACTTTTTTGTAAATTTCTTCGTTTTCTTTCTCACCTTCGTAAGTACGAATTTCTTTTTTACCAAAAGCAGCTTGTAAACGATATTGTGCTTCGATTTGAACTTTGATCGCTTCGTGAGCAAATTTAATTGCTTCGATCATTTCAGCTTCTGAAATTTCTTTCATCTCACCTTCAACCATCGCAACAGAATCCATAGAAGCTCCAATCATCATATCGATATCAGATTTTTCTAATTCAGCTCTGCTTGGGTTAATAACTAATTTTTCGTCAATACGTGCAACACGTACTTCAGAAATTAAGTTATAAAAAGGAATGTCTGATACAGCTAATGCTGCAGATGCAGCTAAACCAGCTAAAGCGTCTGGCATAACTTCTTCGTCATGAGACATTAATTGAATCATAACTTGTGTTTCAGCGTGGTAGTCGTCTGGGAAAAGCGGACGTAAAACACGGTCAACTAATCTCATTGTTAATACTTCGCTGTCGCTTGGACGTGCTTCTCTCTTGAAGAAACCTCCAGGGAAACGACCAGCTGCTGCAAATTTTTCGCGATAATCTACCGTTAATGGTAAAAAGTCAACGCCTGGGTTTGATGTGCGAGCTGAAACTGCTGTTGCAAGAATCATCGTGTCGCCCATTCTTACTACTACAGAACCGTCTGCTTGTTTAGCTAAACGCCCTGTCTCGATTGTGATGCTTCTGCCATCACCTAAATCGATTTTTTCTACAAATAATTGTGGAATCATAAATTTTTTCCTTTTGATTATACAATGGGTTTTAGTTGTGTTGTAGTTGTTGTTGTGTGTAGTTGTTGTTATCTAAAACCCAATGAAAAACCAAACTTTTTTTCTTGTAATATGCTTATTATAAATAGCTATAATGTAAAAACAAAAAGAGGCACTTTCGCACCTCTTTTCTATATTGATTATTTTCTGATATTCAATACTTTGATAATCTCACGATATCTGTTGATATCTTTCTTTTTCAAGTAGTCCAACAAAGCTCTTCTTTTACCTACTAATAGTACAAGAGAACGCTCAGTGTTGTAATCGTGACGATTTTTTTTCAAGTGTTCAGTTAAGTGAGAGATTCTGTAAGTGAACAACGCGATTTGACCTTCAGCTTTACCAGTGTTTTTTGCATCACCGTGTTGTGCGAAGATTTCTTCTTTCTTTTCTTTAGTTAAATACATTCCAATATTGTTTTAATGATTTTTATGTATGTCATACAACTTTTGTAAGACGCGTGCAAAATTAGATTAAAAAAACAGAAAAATCAAAAAAAAATAAAAGAATCTAAAAATAAGGGCTAAGAAATTTGTTTTTAGTGATTTGCAATCGTTTTTTTACTTTAATTTCGGAGCTTTTTTGCCAGATTGCTTTTCGCTTAAAGAAGAATAAGAAAATTTGACATTGTTTGTATCAGTGCTCACGCCTGAAATTAAAACTCCACGATCGTAATTGTCTACAAATGTGATTTTTCGAGCTGCATCATTTCCTTCCCAAACACCTTGTTTCAATCCATCTTTAAGGGTTCCTTTTTGAGTTACAGATAAGTCTGTTTCCTCATAATCTCCATTTCCGTCAACTACGGTCTGGCTTTTGTTTTCATCCCAGCAGTTAAGAACTAAAGTTTGTGTTTTTTTTGTTTTCGGATCCCAGATATTCTGTTTCTCCGATTTTTTACTTTGATTTTCGTACCAATTGATTTCTTTTCCGTTTTTGTGATCCTCAGAATAATTGACAACTGTTTCTTTTGCTCCGTTTTTATAATAGTAAATAAATTCGCCGTCTTTTTTTAAGACATCGCGATCCAGAGTAGAGCCAGTCATTTTCTTTCTTCCATTCTTATAAAAATCAGTTACAACATACCGAACACTTTTTTGCGAATAATTGGTAATTACTCTTGTGTAGGCATAGTTTTCCAGTGTGCATTCACGATTTAAGGAGTCTAAAAAGATTTTTTTAGAAACCATATTAATTTGTGCAGACAGATGAGCTGAAATTATTATAAGCAAAAAGAGAAGGAAGTTTCTTTTCATTCTGTGCTATTTTTTATCTTAAAAATAGTTCTTCTAGAATAATTTAGCAACTTCTTGATTTACAAATTCTAAAAATCTTTCGTCAGCTTCTGTAAAAGGATCGATAACATGGCTGTCAATGTCGATTTGACCAATATTCACTCCGTTAACAAAAAGCGGAACTACGATTTCTGATTTTACGGTTAAACTGCAGGCGATGTAATTGTCTTGTGCTTTAACATCTGGCACAACAAAATTGGCATTACTTTCAGCAACTTGGCCACAAATTCCTTTTCCAAAAGGAATAACAGTATGGTCTGTTTCTGCACCAACATAAGGTCCTAAATGTAAAGTTTTAGCCTCGTGATTGGCAAAATAAAATCCTACCCAGTTATAATACTCCACGTTTTCGTTTAAAAGTTGGCATACTGCTAATAATTTTCCGTCTCTATCTGTTTCATTGCCAGTAATAATTGCACTTATTTTTGGTTGTAATTCTTGAAATGTCATAATGTAAAAATTTATACAAAAGTATTTAAAGCTGAACTCAAAAAATACATAAATTTGAAAAAAAAAATCTCTTGAAAAAATATTTAGTCCAGTTTAAGCCATTCTTAATTTTTGTAAGCGTCTTTTTCCTGACCTATATTGTTCTTACAGTGCTGTATAAGTTTTATTTGAATTCCTATCAAAACGAGGAACTTGATGCTGCAACAATGATAGCCGGACAAAATGCAGAACAATTGCTAAAGCTTTTTAATTATGATATCATAATTCAGAAAAGCTCACAAAATCCCTGGCAGGAAATTATTTTAAATGGCAAATTCATAGCGCGTATAACAGAGGGATGTAATGCTGTTAGCGTAATGATACTTTTTGTTTCGTTTGTAACTGCTTTTTCGAGAGGTTTAAAGAAAACAGTATTGTTTATACTTTTTGGACTTATATCTATATATATATTAAATGTTATAAGAATTGCAATTTTGATTATTCTTGTATATAGCTTTCCCCATTATACCCGATTTTTACATGGAACTTTCTTTCCTTTAGTGATTTACGGATATGTTTTTATTTTATGGGTTTTATGGATTAATAGATTTTCAAAATATGCTAAATAATTTAAAAGAGAATAAATTTAAAATCTTTATAGCAATTGTTGTGGTAATAGGTTTTGCTTTGATTAGGACATTTGAAAGAAATTTGTTTTATGATCCTTTTCTGAGATACTTTGAAGCCGATTTCCAGTCAAGTCCTTATCCAGAAGTAGAAACTTTAAAACTTTTGTGGTCGCTCTTTCTTCGTTATTTTCTAAATTCGGTTTTATCACTTTTGCTCATTTATGTCTTATTTCAAGATCGTGATATTTTTAAGTTTAGCTCATTCGTTTATGCCTGCTTTCTAGTTGTGCTATTGAGTGCATTTTATATAATACTTCATTTTTTTCCAGATGGCAGTTGGCTTCTTTTTTATGTGAGAAGATTTATAGTTCAACCAATTTTGGTATTATTGTTCATTCCTGGATTTTACTATCAGCTCCAGAAATCTAAAAAATAACATTTGTTTTAGTTTTTTATCTACAGTTTTTGAATAGCTTTGCAGTATGAATTTGAAAAAGTGTACAGGTCTATTTTTGGCGTTCCTTTTATTGGTTTCCAATATTGGGTTTGCTTTTGATGTGCACTATTGTGGTGGAGAAATTGCTTCGGTTTCATTAAAGACTACCGCAGAACCTGTTGTTGAAAAGAAATGCTGTGGTTCTAAAGAGAAAAAGAACTCTTGTTGTAAAGACAAAGTTGTTCATTTCGAAAAGAAATCAGATAATGCAACAATCAAATTCTTCTTTTTTCAATTTGCTTTCCCAGCAGTTATACAAGCTTACAAGCCTCTAGTCTTTTTAGAAATTCCAAATTTTAAAAAGAAAGAAGTTCTTTCGTATTATGCTGACGCGAATGCGCCCCCCTTATTTAAATTATACCATCAGTATATTTTCTATTCCTGATTTTAATGTTAAGATGCGGCTACAAGTCTTGATTAAGGCTTCGTATTTACATTTTAATTGCTTTTGCTTTATGCAGAATGCAAGAATGTAATTCTATTTAACATTAAAATCATTTTTTATGCAAAAAAATATAATGCTTTTTGTAGCGTTTTTGCTTTCTGTATCTGTGTTTTCGCAAGAAGATCTAGAAGAGGTAAAAATCACTAAAAAGCAAAAAGGAATTAAAAAATCCTATACGTTAACAGCCAATACTTCTGTAATTACTAGTAAAGAACTGCTTAAAGCAGCTTGCTGTAACTTGGCAGAAAGTTTTGAAACTAATCCGTCAATCGATGTTAATTTTTCTGATGCTTTAACAGGAACTAAGCAAATTAAAATGCTAGGATTGACAAGTCCTTACTTAATGATTACAGAAGAGAATATTCCTTCTGTTCGAGGAGCCTCTCAAGCTTACGGATTGTCATTTACTCCTGGAACTTGGATCGAAAGTGTTCAGATTACCAAAGGTGCAGGAAGTGTTATTAATGGATACGAAAGTATTTCAGGTCAAATTAATACGGAGCTTTTAAAACCTTTAAACGATATTCCGTTTTTCTTGAATGCTTATGGTTCAACCGATTCTCGTTTTGAATTGAATACTCATTTCAATAAAAAATTATCTGATAAATGGGCAACAAGTTTGTTTGTTCATGGAAATGCGCGTGTAGCGAAAAACGACATGAATAATGATGGCTTTTTAGATAATCCGTTAGGAAAACAAATCAATGTTTTAAACCGTTACCAATATTATGATCCAGAAAGCGGTTTGGTGAGTTTTATCAATTTCAGATATATGAATGATAAAAAACAAACGGGAGAAGTTGATTTTGATAAAGATCGCGATCGCGGCACAACTAACCATTGGGGGTCTGAAATTAATACAGAACGTTTTGATGTTTCAACAAAAATCGGCTATGTGTTTAAAGACATGCCTTATCAAAGTATCGGTTTTCAAAACGCTTTTAATAGTCATAAACAAGATTCTTATTATGGTTTAAATCAATACGATATCAAACAAAATAGTTTTTATTCTAATTTGATTTTCAATTCGATCATCAATAATACCATGCACAAATTTACTACTGGTCTGAATTTTACTTACGATCAATATCAGGAGTTTGTCAATTTAACAGATGTAGGTAGAATTGATAATTCGGTTGGTGCTTTCTTTGAGTATACTTACGATAATACAGACAATTTTAGTTTGATTTTAGGAGGTAGAGTAGATAATCATAACCGATTAGGTTTTTTTGTTACACCGAGATTGCACATGAGATATAATCCTTGGAAAAATGGAGTAATTCGTTTTTCTGCGGGAAGAGGGAAGCGTTCTGCCAATATTTTTGCTGAGAATCAACAGCTTTTTGCCAGTTCAAGAACATTTTCGATTTTAGATTCTAGCGGAAAAGTTTATGGTTTAAATCCAGAGATTGCTTGGAATTACGGTGTGAGTTTCTCGCAGAAATTCCGTCTTTTCAATAAAGATGCTGATGCAGGTTTTGATTTTTACCGAACAGATTTCCAAAATCAAGCTGTTGTAGATGTGATGCAAAGCCCACAGCAAGTTTTGTTTTATGATTTGAAAGGAAGTTCTTTTGCAAACAGTCTTCAAGTAGAATTTAATTATGAATTGATTCATAACTTAAATTTGAGAACAGCTTACAAATATTACGATATTCAAACCGATTATTTAAGAGGGACATTCCAGCGTCCGCTTCAAGCTAAACATCGTTTCTTAGGAAACTTAGAATACGAAACAACGATGAATGATGATAAACAATGGAGATTTGACTTTACATATAATTGGTCAGGAAAACAACAACTGCCTTATACGGCATCAAATCCCGTCGAAGATCAGTTTCCTGAGTTTTCACCAGCTTATGGGGTGATGAATGCGCAGGTAACTCGAGTTTTTTCATCGGTCTTTGAGGTATATGTAGGAGGGGAGAATATTGGAAATTATAAACAGCAAAAGGCAATTTTAGGAGCAAACGATCCTTTTGGACCTAATTTTGATGCATCGATAGCATACGCTCCAATTTTTGGACAGATGTATTATGCGGGATTAAGATTTAAAATTAAATAACAATTTCAAAAATCAATTTCAATAACAATAAAAAATAAATACAATGAATAAGATAGTTTTAATCGCCATGATGGTTTTTTTAGGTTTTTCGGCACAGGCTCAAACGAAGAAAAATAAGAACTTAAAATATGCGACAGAAGTAAATGGTAACTGTGAGCAATGCAAGAAACGAATTGAAAAAGCGGCTTATGGAGTTCCAGGTGTAAAAACGGCAAGTTGGGATGTAAGTTCTCATCAGCTTTCGGTTATTTTAAACGAAGAAAAATGTTCTCCTTCAGATTTAAACAAAGCGATTGCAAAGGCAGGTCATGATACTAAGGAAGTTAAGGCAACAACTGAAGATTATGATAACTTACACAGCTGTTGCAAGTATGTAAGAGAATAATGTATAAGGAAGCCCAGACGAATAGTTTGGGCTTTTTTTAATAGTTAATTTATGTTTAAAATACCGTATTTTATTGTGGTTAAGGTAAATTATTGTTACTTTCACGAACTTATAAGATAACCAATTTTCCTTTTATGAATAATTTTGAATGGACCCAGTTACTAAACCCTGAATTTTATATTACTTTAAGCGTTGGAGGTTTTCAGATTGGGTTGTTTATTGTTCTGTTTATCGTTTTTGCCGAAACAGGACTTTTTGCAGGTTTTTTTCTGCCTGGAGATAGTTTACTTTTTTTGGCAGGCATTTATAGCCGTGATCTAATTGAGAATGTTGCCCATATTCCAAATGATTTTGTAAATGTCTTTCTGCTTGCTACAGCAGTTGCTATAATGGGAGTCTTAGGTAATATGACAGGTTATTGGTTTGGCGCAAAAAGCGGTTATTATTTATTTAAAAAAGAAGATACCTTCTGGTTCAAGAAGAAATATCTGTTGCAGTCAAAAGATTTCTTTGAAAAATATGGTGGAAAAGCAATTATTTACGCGCGTTTCCTTCCAATTTTCAGAACCTTTGCTCCAATTGTTGCGGGTATTGTATCGATGGATAGAAAAAAGTTTATGTTTTACAATATCCTGAGTTCTTTCCTTTGGTCGTTTATTTTAATTTTTGCAGGACATTATTTATACGGCATTTTCTTAAAGCAAGGCATAGATTTAAAGAAACACATTGAATACATTATCATTATTATCGTTATAATCTCAACGTTCCCGGTTCTAGTAAAACTACTTAAAAAGACACCAAAAGAACAAATATAATCTTAAAGCATAAAAAATCCGAAGCTTAAACTTCGGATTTTTTATGCTTTGTTTTAAAGTTATTATCGACGTTTCCATCATATGATATTCCGTGAGATGATATATATTTTAGTTATGATATACAATCGAAACTAAGATAGAGTTAAATGTAAAATCAAAAAAGCTGTAATTAGTTTTTAAAACATAATTACAGCTTTTAGGTTAAGTTATTTTAGTGGTATAAAAGTAATTTCTAACTGGAATTTGGACCCGAACAATAGCCAACAGGTGAAGCAATTTAAAAATGGAATATTTTAAACGTTACCATTCGTTTACTTTATTTGCGTCCATTTTAAGGAAAATAAACAGCAAAATTGTAAATCCCCAAAGTCCAGAGCCTCCGTATGAAAAGAACGGCAGAGGAACACCAATTGTAGGGAAAATTCCAATTACCATCGCGATATTTACAAAAAAGTGTATAAATAGAATTGCGGCGACACAATAGCCGTAAACCCGGCTAAACTTTGTCTTTTGTCTTTCTGCTAAATAAATTACTCTAAGGAATAAACTAACGAAAAGTAAAATAACGACAAAAGAACCTGCAAATCCCCATTCTTCACCAACAGTTGTAAAAATATAATCGGTGTGCTGTTCAGGAACAAATCCTCCTTTGGTTTGTGTTCCTTCTAGGAAACCTTTTCCGATCCATCCGCCAGATCCAATTGCAATCTCAGACTGATTGGTATTGTATCCAATACCTTTCATATCTACAGTTTTACCTAGTAAAATATTGAAACGGTCTCTGTGGTGCTGTTTAAAAACATTATCAAATACATAATCTACAGAGAAAACAAATCCTGAGATTAAAACTAATAAGATACCGCTTAAAATAATATTTCGATCTACCGCTCTGCCTTTAAAATGTATGATTGCCAAAACCACAAAAGCCATTGCGATAACAGCGTATGGTTCTAAAACCAAAGTAAGTACAAAGAGAATAATAGTTATAAATGCTGTCCAGACATACCAAGAAGGTAAACCTTCTCGATACAGAACAAGAATAAAAGCGCTATAAATTAAAGCACTTCCAGGATCGGGCTGTGGAAGAATAAGTATTACAGGTAATAGCATAATGGCTAAAGCCTGAATTTGTCTATTAGTTTCTTTTAAGTTGATCTGTGTGTCGCTTAAATATTTAGCCAAAGCCAATGATGTTGCGGCTTTTGCAAACTCAGAAGGCTGCAAAGTAAAACTTCCGATGGCGTACCAGCATCGCTGTCCAGCAATTGTTTTTCCGAAGAGAAACAGTCCAGCAAGAGATAATAAAGAAACTCCAAATATAATACTAGCATATTTTTCATAGAATTTACCATCGACAAAAAGCACGACAAATATCAAAGGAATTGTACAGCAAATAAAAATCAGCTGTTTTTGATAAGTACCATCTGTTGATAATAAGGAAGACGAATAAATATTAAGCCAACCTAAAGTTACCAGCGCAATGTAGATAAAGACACTTATCCAATCAATATTATTTTTTACACTTTGATTTTTCATTTGAAATAATCTTTCTTAGTTTTTCTTAGTTGTGTCTACTGCTGTTTTTTTGACTTCAGTTTTTGGTGCCGTTGTAACGGGCGCTTTTGGCTTTATAATTTTTGCTTGTAAAACAGAATCTTTTGGAACAGATTCAATTTTAAGAGCCTCACTTATTCCTCCTAATTTTGCATATTCTGAAAGTAAGCTTTTGTTTAGTACTCTTACTTCTAGATCGGTTCTTGTAATTTTTTTTCTTAGATATTTTTCAATCATTAAACTTGCTATCGGACCCGCAACTGTTGCTCCAAAACCTCCATTTTCAATCATAACCGCAATAGCAATTTTTGGATTGTCTTTTGGGGCAAAAGCAACAAATATAGAGTGGTCTTTAAGCTGTGTTCTTTTACCGTTTATTTTAGCAAAGTTCTCGGCAGTACCTGTTTTTCCGCAAATATCGATTCCTTCTACTCTTAAGCTGTAAGCTGTACCTTTGTTGTAAACATCGAACAGTCCGCTAATAACTGGAGGAAAATATTTTTGATCAATAGTAGTCACGTGTTTAGTTGTGAACTTTTCGTCTATTTTTTCTCCCTCGATTTTCTTAATGATATGAGGAGTGTAGTAATACCCCTGATTTGCTACAGTCGCCATCATGTTGGCTAATTGTATAGGTGTCATTAAAACCTCTCCCTGACCAATTGCATTCGATACAATGGTTGAACTTCTCCATCCTCCGTTAGGATAAATCCTTTTATAGGTTTTAGAAGTTGGGATATTTCCTCGTTTTCCAATAGGTAAATCATATCCCATAAATTGTCCTAAACCAAAACTTTTTATGTGACCGCTCCAAACATCAACTGCTTGGCCAGGATCTTTATACTTATTGATTGTAAGCATATAAGCTTGTCCAAAATAAGTGTTGCAAGAATTGTAGATTCCGTTATGCAATTGGTGTGGGCCAAAGCCGTGGCACTTCATAAATCGGCCTCCACCATAGCTAAATCCGTGATGGCACATAAAAGTAGTCTGCTCATTTATGACACCTTCTTGAAGTGCGACCAAACCAGTCAGGATTTTAAATGGCGAACCTGGAGGATACTCTGCTAAAAGTCCCCTGTCATATAATGGTTTTGAAATAGAATCGTTATATAAAAGCGTATAATTTTTAGATCTTTGGCGGCCTACCAAAATACCTGGATCATAGGAAGGAGCAGTGACCAATGCTAGGATTTCTCCAGATTTAGGCTCAAGAGCGACAATACCTCCTCGTTTATTAATCATCAATTCCTCGCCATATTTTTGAAGTTCAGCATCAATAGTTAAATTAATATCTTCTCCAGCTACGGCGATCGTGTCGTATTTTCCTTCTTTATAGGCGCCAATTTCTCGGTTGTATTTGTCTTTTTGAATGTATTTTACACCTTTTATTCCGCGTAAAATTTCTTCATAACTTTGCTCTACACCTTGTTTTCCAATTAAATCTCCACTATTGTAGTAAGGATTTTTTTCAATCTGTTTTTCGTTAACTTGTGTAATAAAACCAAAAATATTTGCACCATAATCTACTTCATAATCACGAAGTGATCTTTTTTGGAAATAAAAACCATCATATTTTCTGATCTTTTCCTGAAAAGCGGCAAATTCGTTTTTATTTAGCTGAGATAAGAAAACAGAAGGAAGTCTCGGACTATATACTTTTGCCTTTTCAACACGTTTATGATATTCTTCTTCAGTAATATTTAGAAGAGCGCAAAATTCGGCAATATTTAAATCTTTTTTAATATCTCTAGGAATAACCATGATGTCATAAGAAGCCTGATTCGCAACAAGAAGTTTTCCGTTACGATCATAAATATAACCTCTTTCAGGATAGTCATATACTTTTTTTATCGCATTATTTTCAGATTTCAATTTGAAAGAATCATCAATAATCTGCAGGTAAAAAATCCTAATCACTAGCAAAGACGCTGCAATAATAATTATAGTGGGCAGCAAGACTTTTCTCATCGTTTATTGGGCTTAATAAGATAAATTATTATTATTGAGGTGATTATAGTAAAGATAGAACTAAATAATGTTCGGAGCAAAATGTCCCAGATGAATTTGAATTGAAATGCTTCTAAGACAAATAATACAATATGATGCATTAAAACCGAAACCAGTATAAATGAAAATCGTTCCGGTGTTAAAGATTCGTTTAGTTTAATAGTTTGATATTCATAACTCAGACCAAAAGAAAATTTAAAAATATAGGGTCTATAATACGCTAATATAACACACGCAGTTGCATGTATGCCTCCAGAATTACAGAACATATCCATTGTAAGTCCAAGTAAAAAACTAGAGATTATTAATCCTGCTTTATTGCTGTTAACAGGGTATAGAATGATATACAAGATATACGGAAAAGGACTTATATATCCTAAGAAATTCATATTGTTGAAAATAACAATCTGAACTGCCAGTAACATAATAAATCGAAAAATATTGACTAACAGAGCGCTATTCATTTTTTTCTTTGTTTTTGTTTTCTAAGTTAATAAGTTCCTCTCTGTCTTTGCTTTTGATGACATATACATGACCCAAGTTCGTCATATCGTTAAATAGTTTAACTTTTATAACATAAAAGCTTGTGTTCTCTTTTTTGTATATAACGTCTACAGTTCCGATATTAATTCCTTCAGGGAAAATTACAGATTGTCCTCCGGTAACAATAGTGTCGCCTTTTCTAATTGATGCTAATCTTGGCACGTCTTCTAGCTGAACAAATCCTGTGCTTTTACCATCCCAAGTTAAAGAACCAAAGTGGTTAGATTTTTTGATTTTAGCATTAATATGTGACTTCATGTTCAAAATGCTCACTACTGTAGAATAGTTTGCAGAAGTATTGTCTACTACTCCAATAATACCTAAGCTGTTTATGACTCCCATATCTGGCTTAACTCCTTCTTTGCTTCCAGAGTTCAAAGTGATATAGTTTTCGTGTGTGTTGTATGTATTGTGAATTACTTTCGATACAACGATATCTGCAGGTTTTACACCTTTAATGCTATCTGGTAATGGTGCTTTGGTAGTATCTTCTTTATTAAATAAAAGACTTTTTAACCTTGCATTCTCTAATACAAGTTCATCATTTTCGGCTCTTAAATTCAAATATTCGTTTACACGATTAATTCTTTCATAAACACCTCCGCTTAAAAAATTAGCTGAACTGATTACTCTGCTTCTGTGGTAGGAATGCGATTGAATTGTGAGCGTCAACGAAATACCTAAAAGCAGCAAAAACAGCAATCGATTACTGTTTCTTATAATGAAATTAAATATTTGCTGCATTTCTTGTCTGGTTATTTTGTTTCAGGATATGCTTAAAGGTTTCAGTTTTTACAAGGGTCAAATATTAAAAATCTGACCCTTATAAAAGTAAATTGATTGTTATTTTGAATCTTATTTGATTAAGATACTTTTAAATTTAGCGATGTTTTTAAGAGCCATTCCTGTTCCTCGTACAACTGCTCTTAAAGGATCTTCGGCAATATAAACCGGTAAGTCTGTTTTTTGAGAAATACGTTTGTCAAGGCCTCTTAACATTGATCCACCACCAGCTAAATAGATACCAGTGTTGTAGATATCTGCTGCTAATTCTGGCGGAGTCTGAGATAATGTTTCCATTACCGCATCTTCAATACGCTGAATAGATTTGTCTAGTGCTTTTGCAATTTCACGGTAAGAAACATCTACTTGTTTTGGTTTACCAGTAAGTAAATCTCTACCTTGAACTGACATATCTTCTGGCGGACCATCTAAATCTTCGATTGCCGCTCCAATTTGAATTTTAATTTTTTCTGCAGTACTTTCTCCCACAAAAAGGTTGTGTTGTGTACGCATGTAATAAACGATGTCGTTTGTGAAAACATCACCTGCAATTTTTACAGATTTGTCACACACAATTCCGCCTAAAGCGATAACAGCAATTTCTGTTGTACCACCTCCGATATCTACAATCATGTTACCTTTTGGCTGCATAATGTCTATACCAATACCAATTGCCGCTGCCATTGGCTCATGAATCAAATAAACTTCTTTTCCGTTTACTCTCTCACAAGATTCCTTCACCGCTCTCATCTCCACTTCAGTAATACCAGAAGGAATACATACAACCATACGTAAAGCTGGAGTAAACATTCTTTTTTTCAATGCAGGAATACTTTTAATGAACATATTGATCATTTTTTCCGAAGCATCAAAATCAGCAATTACACCATCTTTCAAAGGCCTTATAGTTTTGATGTTTTCATGTGTTTTACCTTGCATCATATTGGCTTCCTTACCAACAGCAATGATTTTGCCTGATACTCTATCACGTGCAACGATAGACGGACTATCAATGACAACTTTATCATTATGAATGATTAAAGTGTTTGCGGTTCCAAGGTCTATCGCAATATCCTCGGTCATGAAATCAAAAAATCCCATAAGTTTTTTAGGGGTTTAAAATGTTATAAATTATTTATCGAACAAAGTTAAACAAATTAATGTTTAAAATGACGAGTTCCTGTAAATACCATTGCAAGATTATTTTCGTTGCAATAATTTATGCTTAATTCGTCTTTTATTGAACCTCCTGGCTGAATTACAGCAGTTATTCCTGCTTTTTTAGCTAATTCTACACAATCCGGAAATGGGAAAAATGCATCACTTGCCATCGAAGCTCCATTTAAATCAAATCCAAAAGCTTTTGCTTTGTCAACAGCTTGAATTAAAGCGTCAACTCTTGAAGTCTGACCTGTACCTGATGAAATCAATGTTCCGTTCTTAGCAAATACAATAGTGTTTGATTTTGTATTCTTGCAGATTTTAGAAGCAAAGATCAAATCTTCGATCTCTTGAGCAGTAGGTTCTGTAATGGTAACGGTTTTTAAATGCTCTTTATTATCTGTAATATTATTTCTGTCCTGAATTAACAAACCATTAAGACAAGTTCTTACTTGACGAGAAGGTAATTCCACTTCATTTTGAACTAAAATAATTCTGTTTTTCTTCTCTTGTAAAACGGTAACTGCCTCATCATCATATGCAGGAGCGATTACAACCTCGCAGAATAATTTGTTGATTTCTTGCGCCGTTTCTAAATCAATTTTAGTGTTAGAAATTAACACTCCGCCAAAAGCAGAGGTTGGGTCACAAGCTAAAGCGGCTAAATAAGCTTCGCTGATTGTTTTTCTTGAAGCCAATCCGCAAGCATTGTTGTGTTTTAAAATGGCGAATGTTGGTCCGTCAGTTTTAAATTCAGCAATTAAATTTACTGCAGCATCAACATCCAGCAAATTGTTGTAAGATAGTTCTTTTCCGTGAAGTTTGTTGAACATTGCATCAAAATCTCCAAAGAAGAATCCTTTTTGGTGAGGGTTTTCACCGTATCTTAAAACTTGACCATTTGCAATGCTTTCTTTGTAAATAGTCTCGTCTGTATTGAAATAATTAAAAATAGCTCCATCATAGTGAGATGAAACGTGGAATGCTTTAGTAGCCAACAATCTTCTGTTTTCCAAAGTTGTTGCTCCATCTTGCTCCGTAATCAAATCCAAAAGTAAGCTGTACTCGTTAACAGAAGCTACAATTACAGTGTCTTTGAAATTTTTCGCACCAGCACGAATTAATGAAATTCCGCCAATATCGATTTTTTCAATAATATCTTGTTCGCTTGCTCCAGAAGCAACCGTTTTTTCAAAAGGATATAAATCAACAATTACCAAATCAATTTGAGGAATGTCAAATTCCTTCATTTGCTGAACGTCGCTTTCGTTGTCTTGACGATTCAAGATTCCGCCAAAAATCTTTGGGTGTAAAGTTTTTACTCTTCCGCCAAGAATTTCAGGGAAAGAAGTGATATCTTCAACAGGAACGACTGGAATACCAAGGTTTTTGATGAAATCTTCGGTTCCTCCAGTTGAATAAAGTGTTACATTTTGTTCGTGTAATTTTCTAACAATTGGTTCCAATCCATCTTTAGAAAAAACAGAAATTAATGCCGATTGTATTTTTTTTGTTGTGCTCATTGTGTAGTTATGATTTTGAGACTGCAAAAGTAGTTTTTTTATATATTATATTAAAGAAAATTAGTGTAACAAAATGCTAAAAAAATCTACTGATGAGTAAGTTAACTTTTATTAGGTTTTTGAATTTAAATTATTGAATTTTACTTTATTGAAAAATACAAAAATATGATCGTTTATCTAAGATTATTAAAAGAAAGTCTAAGCTTTGCCATCAATGCTTTGCGAAATAATAAATTACGAACTTTATTGTCGCTTTTAGGCGTAACGATCGGTATTTTTTCAATCATTGCCGTTTTGGCCGCTGTTGACTCTTTAGATAAAAAAATCTCTAAAGATCTGAGCAGCTTGGATAAAAATACAATTTATTTGATGAAATATTGCTTTGGGCCTTCTGAAATTCCGCAATGGAAGAGAGAGCAATTTCCAAATGTGAAATATGACGAATATATTGGGCTGAAAAACTCAATGAATGATACCGATCAAGTCGGATATCAGCTTTTTGTAAATAGAGAAAGTTTAAAATACGATTCTAAAACAGTCAGCGATGTAAATATTATTCCGTCATCAAACGAAATGGTTGATATCGACGGATTGAGTTTTGACAAAGGAAGGTTTTATAACGAATCTGAATCTAATTCAGGAACTCCCGTTATTGTTTTAGGATACGATATAGCCGATGGCCTTTTTGGAACAAGTGATCCAATCGGGAAAAATATTCGCTTATATGGACAGCGATTTACTGTAATTGGCGTAATGGCAAAACAAGGAGCTGGTTTTTTTGGAGATAGCAATGATACTTCGGTTTATCTTCCAGCCAATTTTTTAAGAAGAATGTACGGAGA
Organism: Flavobacterium humidisoli; assembly: GCF_023272795.1. Lineage (NCBI taxonomy): Bacteria > Pseudomonadati > Bacteroidota > Flavobacteriia > Flavobacteriales > Flavobacteriaceae > Flavobacterium > Flavobacterium humidisoli. The sequence continues at coordinate 1,658,886 of NZ_CP096829.1, forward strand.
TAGTGATTCCATGACGCCTGTAATTGTTTTAAAACCGGTAAAAGGTGTAGATATGGATGCATACAAAGCAGAAATTGCACAAAAATTGAGAGCAATCCGTGGAATGAAAGCAGGAGAAATGGATAATTTCTTTATAAATGTGCTTTCTGGTTTTACTGATTTTATTGATGGAATTTTAGGTCAGATGAATTTTGTAGGATGGATTATCAGTGGGTTTTCTCTTTTAGTTGGAGGTTTCGGAATTGCGAATATCATGTTTGTTTCGGTTAAAGAAAGAACCAATCTTATCGGAATTCAGAAATCATTGGGGGCGAAGAATAAATTTATCCTATTTCAATTTTTGTTTGAAGCCGTTATTCTTTCTGTTATCGGTGGAATTATTGGACTGCTAATGGTTTGGGGAATCGCTGTAATCTTAACAAAAGTCCTCGATTTTGAATTTGTTTTGAGTTTAGGAAATATTCTTTTAGGAACTAGTTTAGCGGCTCTTATTGGTTTAATTTCTGGAATTTTGCCAGCGGTTTCGGCAGCAAATTTAGATCCAGTTGAAGCGATTCGTACAGGTATGTAGAATATTGTTTTTGTGTTATTTAATTGTAAATTTTGTTGAGTGAGAATAAATAGATACATTTGATAGACAACAAATTAAAACACAAGATAAATGAGCTTTAATCTTAAATCTGTTGATACTGTTGAGTCGATTTCTAAGGAAGATTTTAAAAAGAATTACTTAGATAAAAGAAAACCTTTAATCATAAAGGGACTTACAAAAGATTGGCCAGCAAGAGAAAAATGGTCAACAGAGTATTTCAAGCAGATTGCTGGAGAGATAGAGGTTAAACTTGTAGATAATTCAAAGGCAGATCCAACAAAAGTAATCAACGCTTCTATAGCGAGTATGAAATTTGGAGAATACCTCGATTTGATAAAACGCGAACCAACACAATTGCGTATTTTCTTCTTCAATCTTTTTAAACACAGACCTGAATTAATTGATGATGTAAAAGTTCCAAAAGAATTAATGGGAGGTTTTATAGAAAGTATGCCTGCAATGTTTTTTGGAGGATCAAAGGCGATTACTTTCCTGCATTATGATATTGATTTGCCGCATCTTTTTCATACCCATTTTGGAGGAAGAAAACATATTATACTGTTTGACAATAAATGGAAAAAAAGACTTTATTGTGTGCCCAATACTACTTATGCCTTAGAAGATTATGATGTTGCCAATCCCGATTTTGAAAAATTCCCTGCTTTGAAAGGAGTAGAAGGGTATGAAGTTTTCTTAGAACATGGAGATACGTTGTTTATGCCAACCGGAATGTGGCATTGGATGCGTTATATTGATGGTTCTTTTTCTCTAACACTTCGCGCATGGGATGCATCATGGTCTAGAAAAATAGCCAGCGTTTGGAGTTTATTTATGCATGGCGCGGTAGATAGCGGTATAAAAGTAATTTTTAGAGAACGTTATGCAATCTGGCGTGAGAAAAGGGTTTTTAAAATTGCTGAAAAAGAATTAAAAAAGGATTTGAAAAAAGCGGGATGATTTAGAATTGTCATCGGTATCAGAACAAAATAAAAAAAAAATCCCAAGAAGCAATTTTTTGCGATTTACTTGTGTTGTTTATTAGGAAACTTAATTTTTGTTCGATCCCATTTAATAGAATCAGAGTAATAGTAATCACTATTGGTTTTGTATTTTAAAACAGTATCTTCTTCTTGTGTGGTTCTTCTTACGTAGTAGGTTTGTATGATGTTGCTTTTTAAAAAATCCAAAAAGTAAGGATTTTTAATTGTATCGCTTTGTGAGCCTATTATTAAAAGTTGTCTCCTTTTTTCTTTTGTTAAAATATTTTCTGACAGAAAATCGTTTAGACATTTTTTCGGAATTTTGACAATGTCTTTTGGTTGTAAATCAAGAAAATGTGGGAGTGTATCTTTTTCACTACCATAACTACATAAAATTTGAATATATCTTTTTTGATAAAAATATAAATTTCCTTTTTTGTCAATTAATAATTGGCTTTCTCCATAGAAAAATCCTTTTGTTGATGGAGGAGGCACGCCTAATGAATCATAATATTTTTCAAGTTCTTTATCTTCATGAGAGATGATGTAAGGTTTGTTTTTAATAACAGCTTTTTCTTCTTTTTTAGCACAATTCAAAAGAAGAAAGCAAATCATAAAACCAATAAAAATTCTAACCATAAAGAATGAGATTTAAAATAAAGATATAAAAAAATCCCAAGAAGCAATTTCTTGGGATTTTCTATTTTGAATAGTTTTAAAACTATCGAATATCATTATTTTGAATCAAATCGATATATAAGTTGATCTTATCTTTCAATTCTTTTCTAGGCGTGATAAAGTCTAAGAAACCGTGCTCTAATAAGAACTCAGCAGTTTGGAAACCTTCTGGTAAATCTTTTCCTGTAGTGTCACGTACAACACGCGGACCAGCAAAACCAATCAAAGCGCCTGGCTCAGAGATGTTGATGTCTCCTAACATAGCGTAAGATGCAGTTGTTCCTCCAGTTGTAGGATCTGTACAAAGAGAGATGTAAGGTAATTTAGCTTCAGCTAATTGAGCTAGTTTTACAGAAGTTTTTGCTAATTGCATTAAAGAATAAGCAGCTTCCATCATACGAGCTCCACCAGATTTAGAAATCATTACAAATGGAAGTTTGTTTTTAATAGCATGATCAATACCTCTAGCGATTTTTTCACCTACTACAGCTCCCATAGATCCACCGATGAATGCAAAATCCATACAGCAAATTACAAGTTCTCTTCCTTTAGATTTTCCTACTCCCGTACGAACAGCGTCTTTTAAGTGAGTTTTTTCCATTACATCTTTCAAGCGCTCTGCATATTTTTTTGTATCCACAAAATGCAAAGGATCTTTAGAAGTCATGTTTTTGTCTAACTCAACAAATTCGTTGTTGTCGAATAAAATTTCAAAATAGGTTGCGCTTCCAATTCGAACGTGAAAATCATCTTCAGGGCTCACGAATAAATTTCTCGCTAATTCGTCAGCATCAATAATTTTTCCAGTAGGAGATTTGTACCACAATCCTTTCGGAACGTCCATCTTATCTTCTGTAGCGGTCGTAATCCCTTTTTCTTGTCTTTTAAACCAAGCCATATTGAATGTTTTTTTTGTTTGAGGTTTCAAGTTTCAAGTTGCGAAACCTGAAACTTGAAACTTTAAACTTGAAACTTTTTTATTATAGTGTATTCACATTGTTTAAATCAGCAAAAGCTTGTTCAAGTCTTGCGTTGAATGTTACTTCGCTTTCACGAACCCATCTTCTTGGATCGTAATATTTTTTGTTTGGAGCATCTGCACCTTCTGGGTTACCAATTTGTGATTTTAAATAGTCAAGATTTTTAACCATGTAGTCACGGATTCCTTCAGTGTATGCAAACTGTAAATCTGTATCGATGTTCATTTTGATAACTCCGTAGCTAATTCCTTCTCTGATTTCTTCAAGTGTAGAACCTGAACCTCCGTGGAATACGAAATCAACTGGATTGTGTCCTGTGTTGAATTTGTTTTGTACGAAGTCTTGAGAATTTTTTAAGATTTTTGGAGTTAATTTTACGTTTCCTGGTTTGTAAACACCGTGAACGTTTCCGAAAGCAGCAGCAATAGTAAATTTAGGACTTACTTTAGATAATTCTTCGTAAGCGTAAGCTACTTCTTCTGGTTGAGTATATAATTTTGAGCTGTCAACATCAGAGTTATCAACACCATCTTCTTCACCACCTGTAATACCAAGTTCGATTTCTAATGTCATACCCATTTTGCTCATTCTAGCTAAATATTCTTTACAGATCTCGATGTTTTCTTCGATTGGCTCCTCAGACAAATCGATCATGTGAGAACTGAATAATGGTTTTCCTGTTTCTGCGAAGTGTTTTTCAGAAGCATCTAATAAACCATCAATCCAAGGTAAAAGTTTTTTTGCGCAGTGGTCAGTGTGTAAGATTACAGTTGCACCGTAAGCTTCTGCCAAAGTATGAATATGTTTTGCTCCCGCGATTCCTCCCGCGATTGCTGCTTTTTCACCTGCATTTGATAATCCTTTTCCAGCGTTGAATTGTGCTCCTCCGTTAGAAAATTGAATGATAACTGGCGCGTTTAGTTTTGCTGCAGTTTCAAGAACTCCGTTAATTGTGCTTGATCCAGTAACGTTTACTGCTGGAAGAGCAAAACCCTTCTCTTTAGCATAATTAAAGATCTCTTGTACTTGATCTCCTGTAGCTACTCCTGGTTTAATGTTATGTGCCATTGTAATTTTTTTTATAGTTGTTTTTAGTTTTTAGGTTGCAAAAATAAGAATTAATTAGCATTAGAACGGATAATTTATACCAAAATTTAAAACCGAGTGTCCAAAATTGTATTCTTTAAACCATCGATCTCCCTTCTCATGCGCCGGATTATAAGTCTTAAAGCCTAAATCTAAACGAATAACAAAAAAGCTCAAATCGTATCTTAAACCAAATCCTGTACCCAAAGCAATTTCTTCTAAATCGTTTAAGTTGTCAAATTTTGCTTTAGGATCTACGACATTATCGAGTACATTCCAGATATTTCCGGCGTCTGCAAAGAGTGCTCCTTTAACATCTCCAAAAATTTTGAAGCGATATTCGATACTTGCCGCAATTTTCATATTTGCTTCATTAAAGTCATTTACAGCATTTGTGCTTCCTGGTCCTAAAGCATAAGGTTGCCAAGCACGGTTGTCATTTGAACCTCCGGCATAATAACTTCGCGAAAACGGAATGTAATTTGAATTTCCAAACGGAACTGCAATTCCGAAGAAACTTCTAACAGCCAAAACTTTTTCTTTTCCAAAATCCCAGTGTTTGATGTAATCAAATTCGGTTTTAACATATTCTGAGTATTCCAGGTTGAAAATCTCATAATTCCCTCTAGAATTTTTTTGAAGGTTTCCAATTTCAGATACTAAAGTCAATAAAGTCCCCGCAGATTCTATTTTTGTTCTAAATTGATAGAAGTTGTTATCTGCTAAATCTTTTTTAGTTGTCTTGGTAAAAGAGAAGCTGGTTGCTAGAATGAAATCATTTTCAGTTAAACGAATTCTTCTTTCTTCGATACTTTCAACTTCTTGATATTGAGAGTTTGAAGGTGTTAGAGCAGTTTGGCCTGTTAATACGTCATTAGTAAATCCTGTTGTTCCTTTAGGTATTGTCAGATCTTTTCTTGCTTGTTCTTCTGTTGTTTCTCCCCAGTTGCCCGGGTTAACATTGTAATCTCTTCCAATTCCATTTAGATCATCATAAGAAGAAGTGTAAACTCTAAAATAGTTGTCTGGATTTAAGTTGCGGACAAACTGTGCATTCAATAATTCTAGTTTCGCAGTATTATGACGTTTTGGACTCCAGTTATAGGATATACCTCCTGTAAAGTTTTCTTTATCTAGACCAATATTTCTCTGTTTGGAAAAACCGGAAGATATGGAGGTATAAGGAATCATACTTTTCGGAATGATTTTTTCGGTTCCAAAAGGCAGTAAAATTCTCGGAAAATTCAATTTCATATCTAGACCATATTCCGAAACGTTAAAGAAGTTGTTGTTTGGATTGGCCATGTCTCTAGATGAACCAACATTTAAACGTGCTGAAATTTCAAGAGTTTCTGCTCGATTAAATACATTTCGAATCGTTTCAGAAATGCTGGCTCCAATCCCGAAATCCTGAATATTTGAGTGTGTTAAGTCAAGAGTAGCTCCAAAACTGTATTTTTTTCTTGGAGTCAAATAAACGTTGGCGATAAGAGATTGAGCTGTAGAATCTCTCTTGTCTACTTCATATTGAATAGAAGGATAGTTGAAAATCCTCAAATTGTTTAAAGAGCGAGAAGAAAGGGTAGTTCTAAAATCAGCAAAAGTACTTCCTTTTGTAATGAAGATAGCGTCGGTAATAGCACGCGGTCTATATTTTAATCCTTTGTAACTATATAGATTAAAGTTGTTGTATGTTACGCTATCAGTTGGTTTTTTCTTAGCATTGGCAGCAGAATAATCGGTGTAAATATTTACATCGCTAATTTTATATAATTTAAAAGGTTCTGTGCGGCTCGAATCTTTTTCCTGAATAGTGTTGTTGTTAATAATTAAGCTCACATCGGCTTTTGCTTTTTTGCCAATGGTGTCAATGTCAAAAGTCACATAAGTAGGCTGAAAATAATAAGCTCCGTGATTTCTAAAGTAGGTTGTAATACGGTTTTTTTCTTCTTCAAAATCGGTAGTTTTGTATTGATTTCCAGATTTTAATAAAGAAGGTTCATTGTTGGTTCTGTATAAAGAGTCTAACGCAGGAGTCATTATTTTGGTACTAATAGTGTCCAATTTATAAGCTGGTCCTGTCGTAATATTATAATTAATTTCGGCTCTTTTTACTCCGACGGTGTCGATTGAATAATCGGTATGGACGTTAAAAAAACCATTGTTGAAATAATAGTATTTTAAACGTAATAATGATTTTCTGGTTTTCGAAGTGTCAATTATTACAGGCGGTTCGCCAGTGCTTTTTAAAAACTCATGAATTCCTTTGTAATAAAACGATTGTCCAAGACGATCTACTTGTTTTGCAGAGAGTATTTTAGACATACGCTCATATTTTCCAGGATTATTTTTAAATTTTGCCTGATAAGTAGAATCTGGATTTAAATTGGCTAAATTGTATAAATTTAATCGAAGTTTATAACCTAATAATTTACCATTTGGTTTTTGGTACATTTGGTTAGAAGCTGTTTCGTCATTTGTAGATTTTCCGTTAACTAAAATATTGTTTTTTACAAGAAGGTTTTTTCCATCGGGAACTCTTTTTACGGCATTACAAGCGCAAATTAATATTGCAATTAGAAGAAATGCTATTATTTTTGTGGAATTATTTTTCAAGTGTTTTTTAATATTTAATTCAAAAGTACATTATTTTATGGTTAGTAAAAACCAAATAAAGCTTATCTCTAGTTTACATCAAAAAAAGCAGCGTTTTGCTAGTCAATTATTCTTTGCTGAAGGAGTAAAAGTAATTCAAGAATTGCTGCAATCCAATTTTGAATTAGAACATTTATACACCACATTGAATGATTTTGAAACGGTACATGTTTCAAAACGAACTCTTATTAATGAACAAGAACTAAAAAAAATAAGTGCTTTGTCGACTCCGAATTCTTGTTTGGCAGTTTTTAAAATTCCCGTTCCCAAAAAGACAATCGATTCGGGTTTAATTTTAGCATTAGACGACATTAGAGATCCTGGAAATCTAGGAACTATTTTGCGTCTCTGCGATTGGTTTGGTATTAAGCAGATTATTTGTTCTAAAGAAACGGTAGATATTTATAATCCGAAAGTGGTACAAGCTACAATGGGTTCAATTACCAGAGTGAATGTAAGCTATGTTGATTTAAAACTTTTTCTTGCTCAAACTAAACTGCCAGTTTTTGGAACTTTTATGGACGGAGAAAATATTTATCAATCCAAATTACCTCAGGATGGAGTCATTATTATGGGTAATGAAGCCAATGGAATTTCAGAAGAAATTGAAAAAATAGTAACCAGCCGTCTAACAATTCCTAGATTTGGAGAGCTTCAAAAAACGGAAAGTTTAAATGTAGCTACTGCAACAGCAATTATTCTTAGTGAATTTAAACGAAATAGTTGATATTTTGTTTTAATGAAAAGTGAAATTTATTAAAATTGCTCTAGATTTCATCGAATCGATATTTCCAGTCCAAGGGCTGTCTGGAGTTTTATCTCTAATTAGTTCATCTGTGATTCCGAACATTCCTCTAACAGAAGGAGAAAAAATAAAGTATTCGGTAAAAATATCAATTCCTAAACCTAATTCGTAAGCAGCTGTCCATTGTTTTACTCTAAATTTTTGCTCAAAGTTATCATCTTGAGACTTAGCATTGCTGGATAAATTTAAAGTTGTAGACATACCGCCAACCAAGTACGGACGTATGTTTCCTGTACGCAAGGCAGAAAATTTCAACAATAAAGGAAAGTGAATATAAGTACTATTTACTTCTCTTAAATAGTCGTTTTCTGTAGTTCCTACGCCAGGAAAAAACAAATCTCGTTTAGTGTAATACAAACCGGGTTCAAAACGAAGGTTAATATATTCCTGGAGCCTTAAATCGGCTACGACACCAACATTAAAACCGGTAGTTTTTTTAACCTGAATATCTTGCTGTACAGGAGTTTTGTAATCAAATTTAAAGTCAAAACTATTAAAACCTAGATAATAGCCAAAGTAGACGCGCTGTTTTTGCCAGTTTTCAAGATTAATGATGGGATCTTTGCTAAACATGTTTTTAGCAAATTGAGAATGTCCTTTTGTCGTTAAGACTAATAAAAATAAGATTACAACTTTTTTCATACTATTTTTTAGATGCAGAATAAATTGTTGCGACACCAAAAGTTTGAGGCATTGCCACAACATCTATAAACCCAGTTTTTCTCAAAATATTGTTTAAAGCCTCACCATAAGGAAAAGCAGCAGCAGATTCAGATAAATAGCCATAGGCATCATTATCTTTAGAGAATAATTTACCAATTAATGGAAGTATATTTTTGCTGTAAAAATTATAACCCTGTTTATAAGGAAATTTATCTGGAACAGATGTCTCTAATATAACAAATACTCCATTTGGCTTTAAGACTCTTAAGATTTCTGCAAAACCTTTTTCTAGGTTTTCAAAATTTCTCACACCAAAGCCAACCGTAATAGCATCAAAGTAATTGTCGTCAAAAGGCATGTTTTCAGAATCGCCTAAAACTAGTTCAATAACATTAGATAGATTTTTATCTTCAACTTTCTTTTTACCAACTTCTAGCATTCCAGCAGAAATGTCTAGTCCAATAATTTTTTCAGCATTAGTCTGTGCCATTAAAATTGCTAAGTCACCAGTACCTGTTGCAATATCCAGAATAACTTTTGGTTTCTTGTCTGAAACAATTTTTAATACTTTTTTTCGCCATTTAACGTCAATTCCAAATGAAATTACACGATTCAAATTATCGTAATTCCCAGAAATGGTATCAAACATTTGGGTTACTTGCTCTTTTTTACCTAAGGTAGAGTCTTTATACGGAGTTACTTTCTCAGACATTTTTTTTATTTAGGCAAATATAAACAATCTAGTTTAACTGTAATTGAGTTTTTTAATTTGTCAAATAAATGTTTTGGAGTGTTTATTTTAAAACAGAATAAAAAGGTATTTCTGCTATCCCTAAATCTAGGTATTTTGTCAAAATCCCTAAATCACGGTATTGTCTAAAAGGGCTATTATGAGCAACTTTGTCAAAGTAAAAATGATTAAAGTTAATGATTGATAATGTCGCCATGACTTAAACAAATGATTGCTTTTTTGCGCTGGTAATTTCATTTGTTCATGAAAGAGTTTTGTAAGTATTGTTCTTTGGGGGGAAATACTATATTTAAGTGCAAAGTACGTTCTTAGGATTAAATTTGTTTTTGGAAATTTTAATTTTCTGCCTTTAATATCTTAGTGGTATTTGTTATTAAAGGCTTTTTGAGATTTAGGTCTCAAACAACATTAAATGTTATTCAGTTTTACAAATGTTCTCAACATTTGTGATTTTTTAAACAAAAATTTTTCTTGAGCGAGTTAAGCTTCATGTCAATTATTTAAAAACATCCTCCCTAAAAAGAGGATGTTTTTTATTTATTTTCTGATGTAAGTTTCATAAGTGTAATCATAAAGATGTTTTTCGTCTTTGTAATTTTCTTCAGATTCTACCAAAGTCCACTCACTTTTATTGATTTTAGGAAAAAAAGCATCTGCTTCAAAAGAATGATGAACTTTAGTCAATTCAATAATGTCGGTAAACGGAAGGGCAAGATTGTAAATCTCTCCACCACCTATAACATAGCTGTCATCATTTTCAGGACATATTGCAATAGCTTTTTCAATACTATCTACGACAATGCATCCTTCTGGTTTGTAATTTTCTTGGCGAGAAATTACAACATGAACACGATCGGGTAGTGGTTTTGGGAAACTTTCAAAAGTTTTTCTTCCCATAATAATATGATGACCAGTAGTAAGCGATTTAAACCTTTTAAAATCATTTGGCAAATGCCATACTAATTCGTTATTTTTTCCAAGCGCATTATTTTCGGCTGCAGCCGCTATTATTATAATCATGGTATGCTTAACTAAATTTTATTTTCATGCTCTTCGTTAATAGAAGATTCAAGCTGACTGATTCTTTTTTGCTGTAAAGCAACTAAACGATCAATTTGTTCTCTTTCCCATTTTTTATTCATAAAACGGTCAGTTATATACACTTTTATAAAATGCAGAATAAAAAGGAAAAGCCAGATTGTAATTCCCCAAATACACCAATTTTGGGTGGTACCGTCACCAAAACCAAAAAATTTATTGGCAATAAATAGAAATAAACTTCCTAGAAGGAAAAGAACAAAATGAAAATATAATATTTTTTTTTGTCTTAATCGGCGTCTAGCGTATTCGTATTGTTCGTGTACTTCTTTTTCCATAAGATAAAAATGAGATTATAAAGTTAAAATTTATTTTCGAAAGTCCATATTTTGGATTAGGAATATTTGCTTTTAAAAATAATAAGAATTTGAAAAACAAAATTTTAGTCGCCTTAAATTACAGATAAAGCGAAAATAATATGCTGTTTTTGGTATTATCGTAAATCGGTTCTGGGGTTAGTTAGTCTTTCATTGAATTTAAGTAATTTTAGATGTATAAATCTAAAAACGAAATAGTTATGTCTTTGAAAAAACAATTTATCAAAACGAAGCCGGTTGTTAAAGTTACATTTTCAATAGATGCCAAAGATGCTGATTCGGCAGCGGTGGTTGGAGATTTTAATAACTGGAATGCCTCAGAAGGAACTTTAAGCAAGTTAAAAAACGGAACGTTTAAAGCAACTTACGATTTGGTGAAAGATGCGATTTACGAATTTAAGTATGTAATCGACGGAAATTATGTTAACGATCCTGAAGCCGATTTTTACAAATGGAACGATTATGCCGGAAGTGAAAATGGAGTTTTAGTTGTATAAAAAAATCCGCTTAAATATTTAAGCGGATTTTTTTATTATTATACGGCAACACTTCCTTTTATGGCTGGATGCGGATCGTAATCTACAAGTGTGAAATCATTATAATCAAAATCAAAAATGTTTTTAATTTCCGGATTTAAAATCATTTTTGGTAATGGTTTTGGTTCTCTAGAAAGTTGTAATTCCAATTGCTCAAAGTGATTGTTGTAAATGTGTGCATCACCAAAAGTATGAATAAATTCTCCTGGTTCTAAATCGCATACTTGTGCGATCATCATTGTTAACAATGCATAAGAAGCAATGTTAAAAGGAACTCCTAAAAAGATATCGGCACTTCGCTGATACAATTGGCAAGATAATTTTCCTTTTGTTTCACCTTTTTCAGGATCTGGGCTTGCTACATAAAACTGAAAAAAGGCATGGCATGGAGGTAATGCTGCTTTGTTGTTGGCAACATTCTCTTCGAAAGACTTTTTAGTATCTGGCAAAACCGAAGGGTTCCAAGCAGAAACCAACATTCTTCTGCTATTCGGATTTGTTTTTAATTCTTTAATTAATTCAGAAATCTGATCTATTTCCTCACTGTTCCAATTGCGCCATTGATGACCGTAAACAGGTCCTAAATCGCCATTAGAATCTGCCCATTCATCCCAAATTTTGACTCCGTTTTCTTGAAGGTATTTTACGTTTGTATCGCCTTTTAAAAACCAAAGCAATTCGTAAATGATGGATTTTAAATGGAGTTTTTTTGTTGTAACCATTGGGAAGCCTTCACTTAAATCAAAACGCATTTGATAGCCGAAAACACTTTTTGTCCCGGTTCCAGTTCGGTCTCCTTTTTGATTGCCGTTTTCTAAAACGTGTTTTACTAAATCTAAGTATTGCTTCATAAATGCTTTAAGCTTTATGCTATAAACTTTAGGCTTTTTCCTAAAATGATTATAGCTTGGATTTTTTATGTTTTTAGCTTACAGCTTAATGCCTTTGGCCTACCGCTATAAAATTATCTTCTAGAGATTTCGTCTCTAATTTTTGCTGCTTTTTCGTAATCTTCTTGAGAAACCGCTTGGTCTAAAAGCTCATTTAGTTCCTGTAATGAATGTTTTGCGTAAACGTCTCCAGATTGGTTGCTTTCTTCTTCATGTCCGAAAGTTTCAGGATTTGAAAGGACATCATCTATTTCCTGAGCTCCAGAATCTGTTTCAGCAGTATTTGATTTTAGATAAATACCAGCTTTGTCTAAAATGTTTTTATAGGTAAAAATAGGAGCATTAAAACGCAATGCTAAAGCAATAGCATCAGAAGTTCTTGCGTCGATAATTTCTTCGATTTTATCTCTTTCACAAATTAAACTAGAGTAGAAAACACCATCAACTAATTTGTGAATGATAACTTGTTTTACTACAATATCAAATCTTTCAGCAAAATTTTTGAATAGATCGTGAGTTAAAGGACGTGGCGGTTTTATTTCTTTTTCTAAAGCAATAGCGATTGACTGGGCTTCAAAAGCGCCAATAACAATGGGTAATTTTCTTTCGCCATCAACTTCATTCAAAATTAAGGCATAAGCGCCATTTTGAGTTTGACTGTATGAAATTCCTTTTATGGATAATTTTACTAGACTCATATATGTTTGTAAAAAAGGCACTTAGCACCTTATTTTAATACTTTTTTGGTTTGAAAAATAAAGCTGCAATTTTAATCAAAAAATATGGAACAAAAAAGCCGCCTATAAACAAAGATACAACATCTTGTTTTTAGGCGACAATATTTTTTAAAGAGAATTCTTTGTATTAAGAATGCTGAGCTTTAAAAGCTTTTAATTTTTCTGTTAATTGTGGTACAATTTCAAAAGCATCTCCAACTATACCATAATCTGCAACTTTAAAGAAAGGTGCTTCAGGGTCGTTATTGATTACTACTTTTACTTTAGAAGAGTTAATACCCGCAATGTGCTGAATAGCTCCAGAAATACCAATTGCAATATATAAGTTTGTTGCTACTGGTTTTCCTGTTTGTCCAACGTGTTCGCTATGAGGTCTCCATCCTAAATCTGAAACTGGTTTAGAGCAAGCAGTTGCAGCACCAAGTACAGCAGCAAGATTTTCAACTAATCCCCAGTTTTCTGGACCTTTTAATCCACGTCCGCCAGAAACTACGATATCAGCGTCAGCGATAGAAACTTTTCCAGAAACTTTTTCTACAGATTCTACTTTTATTCCAAAGTCATTGTCTCCAACTGTTGGATTAAAGTCTTCAGCAGCAGCGGCTCCTGCGCTTTCAAAAAGACCGTAAGAGTTTTTGGCTAAACCAAGAACTTTTACATCTGTATCGATTTGAGTAATATTGAAAGCTTTGTTTGAGAAAGCATTTCTTTTTACTTGAAATGGAGAAGTGCTAATTGGCAATCCAACCACATTTGAAGCAAAACCAGCTTCTAGGCCTACCGCAACTAGTGGAGAAAGGTAAATACTATCTGTTGTAGAAGAAAGTAAAACTACTTTTGTCCCTTCTTTTTGAGCAGCTTGTTTGATAACATCAGCATAAGCTTTTGCATTAAAACCAGCTAATTTATCATTGCTTACTTTTAGAACTTTATCAACTCCGTATTTGCCTAATTCGCTTACATCGCTAATGTTTACAGTCAAAGCTGTAACAGTTGTTCCTAATGATTCAGCTACTTTTTTAGCGTAAGAAGCTAATTCGAAAGCAACTTTCTTAAATTTTCCTTCTGCAGATTCTGCATATATTAATATTGACATAACAATTTTGATTTTAGATTTGTGATTAACGATTTCAGATTTGTGATTAACGATTTCAGATTAACTAATTTTTTGATTCTAAATCTGCAATCAAAAATCGTTAATCTTAATTCATCAATAAAATATTTTAAATCACCTTTGCCTCGTTGTGTAATAAATTGATTAACTCATCTAAATTATCTGCAGAAACTAGTTTTACTGCCGATTTTGGGGCTGGTTTTTCAAATTTCACCGCTTTTGTATTTACAGTAGCATCAACTGGCTCAAGAATAGTAAGAGCCTTAGTTCTTGCCGTCATAATTCCTCTCATGTTTGGAATACGTAAATCTTTTTCTTCAACAAGACCTTTTTGACCTCCAATGATTAAAGGAAGAGTCGTGCTTACTGTTTCTTTTCCGCCGTCGATTTCACGGACCGCTTTTACATTATTTCCGTCAATTGTAAGAGATGTACAAGAGTTTAAGAAATTAGAACCTAAAATACCAGCGATCATTCCAGGAACCATTCCTCCGTTATAATCTAAAGATTCTTTTCCTGCAATTACAAGATCGTAACCTCCATTTTTAATAACTTCTGCTAATTGTTTTGCAACAAAAAATCCGTCAGTTGGATTTGCATTTACACGAATAGCTTCATTTGCGCCAATTGCTAATGCTTTACGTAAGGTTGGCTCAGTATCAGGACCTCCAACGTTTACAACCGTTACATTTGCACCTTGTTGTTCTTGGAACCAGATAGCACGTGTAAGACCAAATTCGTCGTTAGGGTTAATTACATATTGTACTCCATTAGTGTCAAATTCTGAATCACCGTTGGTAAAGTTAATTTTTGAAGTAGTATCAGGCACATGGCTGATGCAAACTAGTATTTTCATAAGTATATATTTTGAATTTATAATATGCTTTTACAAATTTAGAATTTAATTTGGAATAATTATACTATGCGTGCATAATATTTTTTAAAACTATTACGATTTCGCAGATTGTTCAGTTTTGGGTGATTTTCATCGTAATCTAAAAATAAAATAATATTCATTTTGTCTGATTGTTAGGAATTTTGCAATAACAGGCAATTGGAATATGAATTATTTTTGTCTGATAAATACTATTTTTTAGTTTTTTGCGTTTTGATGAATGAATTTTGGAGAGACAAAGAATTAAACAAATAGATAAAAGTTTGTCTGAAAAATATTTTAGAGCGATTAAGTGTGGTTTTTACGTTATTATATCGATTTCGTAATTATCACAATAAAGATTAAAAAGTTAAAACGGGAGAACAGATAGAAGTTCATGCGATTTTAAATTCAATTTATGCTTTTAAGTTATTTAAAATATTTATTTTTGCTCTTCAGAAAATTCAACATACAATATAAAATATGAGAACAATACAATTTAGAGAGGCCATTTGCGAAGCGATGAGTGAAGAAATGCGTCGCGATGAATCCATATATTTAATGGGAGAAGAGGTTGCAGAATACAATGGAGCTTACAAAGCTTCTAAAGGAATGCTTGCTGAGTTTGGTGAAAAGAGAGTAATTGATACTCCAATCGCTGAGCTTGGATTTTCAGGAATTGCAGTAGGTTCTGCAATGAATGGAAACCGTCCTATTGTAGAATATATGACATTCAACTTCTGTTTAGTTGGTATTGATCAAATTATAAATAACGCTGCTAAAATGCGTCAAATGACAGGAGGACAGTTCAATGTGCCTATCGTTTTCCGCGGACCAACAGCTTCTGCTGGTCAATTAGGAGCTACTCACTCACAAGCTTTAGAAAACTGGTTTGCTAACACTCCAGGTCTTAAAGTTGTTGTTCCTTCAACTCCTTATGATGCAAAAGGACTTTTAAAATCAGCTATCCGTGATAACGATCCAGTTATTTTTATGGAATCTGAGCAGATGTACGGAGACAAAGGCGAAGTGCCAGACGGAGAATACACAATTCCTCTAGGTGTTGCTGATGTTAAACGTGAAGGAACAGATGTAACGATTGTTTCTTTCGGAAAAATCATCAAAGAAGCTTTTATCGCTGCTGATGAATTAGCTAAAGAAGGAATTTCTTGTGAGATTATCGATTTAAGAACAGTTCGTCCAATGGACAAAGATGCAATCCTTAAATCTGTTAAAAAAACAAATCGTTTAGTAATTCTTGAAGAAGCTTGGCCAGTTGCCAGCCTTTCTTCTGAAATTTCTTATATCGTTCAAGAGCAAGCGTTTGACTTCCTTGATGCGCCAATTCAACGTATTACAACTGCAGATACTCCTGCACCTTATTCACCAGTATTGCTTAAAGACTGGTTGCCAAATGCAGGTGATGTAGTAAAAGCAGTTAAAAAAGTATTATACAAATAATACAAATACAAAATACTCATAAAACTTCATCAGACAACATGGATTGGTGAAGTTTTTTTTTACTTTATAATGAACAAATTAACTCTACTTCTCTTATATATTGTATTTGCATTTGCGAATGTTGTTACTGCACAAACTAAAGTGAGTGGAATTGTTTTGGACAAATCGAATCAGCCAATACCTTTTGCAAATGTGGTTTTTAAAGGTTCTAATATTGGAATCGTTTCAAATGAAGACGGACGTTTTTATTTAGAATCGCCCAATACCTATACTGCACTCTTGGTTACTTCGGCGGGATTTTCAGATAAAGAAGTTCCTTTAGAAAAAGCAGTTAATTATAATTTTAAAATTGTTTTAGGCGAAGCCGAAGCGCTAAACGAAGTTGTAATTTATACGGGGAAAACTTCTAAAAAGAACAATCCGGCATTAGATATTTTGAGAAAAATCTGGGAAAGAAAACGTAAAAATGGACTTTATCAGTTTAATCAATATCAAATGCAGAAGTATGAAAAAGTAGAATTTGACATGAACACTATTGATAGTGCATTCATGAAAAACAAGCTTTTTAAAGGAATGGAGTTTATCTTTAATCATGTTGATACTTCAGATGTTACAGGAAAAACGTATCTGCCAATTTTTATCAACGAATCTGTTTACGATGTTTACGGTGATAATAAATTAAAGAAAGTAAAAGAAAATATAACAGGAAATAAAATGTCTGGTTTTAACGGAAATCAGCAGATTTTATCTTTTGTAAAAGACCTTTATTCGGAGTATAATATTTACGATAATCACCTTAAATTTTTTGATAAAAGTTTTACAAGTCCACTTTCAAGAACAGGAATTGATGTTTACAATTATGTCTTAAAAGACAGTGCATTTGTAGATAAAAAATGGTGTTATAATATTGTCTTTTATCCTAGACGTAAAAACGAATTAACTTTCAAAGGAGATTTTTGGGTTAACGATACCACTTTTGCGATCAAAAAAATTAATATGGGTGTAACCAAAAGTGCCAATATTAACTGGGTAAAAGATATTTATATCGAACAGGAATTTGATGTGCAAAACGACTCAATTTTCCTTTTGACGCGTGATTACATGATGTCTGATTTTGCTTTAAATAAAAAAGAAAAATCAAAAGGAGTTTACGGTAAAAGAACAACTTTATATCGCAATCATAAATTCAATATTCAGAAACCAGAGAAGTTTTACAAAGAAGAAGTCAATTTTATTGATAATGCAGTTTATGATCGACCGCCAGAATTTTGGGAAGAAAATCGTTTTGAAAAATTAAACAAAGACGAACAGGGAATTTATAAAATGCTCGATACACTACAAACGGTCAAGCGATTTAAGCAGTTGTATAATCTCGTCTCTATTTTAGGAAGCGGTTATGTCGAGTTTAAAAACTTCGATTACGGGCCAATTTTTTCAACTTTTGGATATAATGAAGTCGAAGGTTTAAGACTGAGAGTGGGAGGAAGGACCTATTTTGGACCAAATGATCCTTGGCGTATTCAGGCTTATACAGCTTACGGATTTGATGATAATAAATTCAAATACGGAGTTTCTGGAAAATGGATGGTTGACAAGAAAAACCGTATTATTATCTCTGGAGGAAATAGGCGTGATATTGAACAAATTGGCGCAAGCTTAACTACAACAAATGATGTTTTAGGACGAAGTTTTGCTTCTTCTGCCTTGTTTACAACGGGAAGTAATGGTAAGCTAACCAATATTAATCTGAGTAATGTTTCGGTTGAAATGGAGGCCAAAAAGAATTTTATAGTTCAGGCAGGTTTTTCGTATCGTACATTAGAATCGGCATCAAAAACATTTAGTTTAGATTATTATTCGACTTTACCAACTCCTGAAAATCCAGCTGGTGTTATTGAAAGTGCAGTAAAACAATCTGAAGCAAATATTCAATTTGAATATATGCCTAACCGTAAAACTATTGGTTATGGTGTCGAAAGAGATTTAGTTGATAGTCCTTTTAGCCATTTCTTTGTGAATTTTAGTTATGGTTTAAAAGGAGTTTTTGACAGTGATTTTGCTTACGAAAAAATTCAAGTTTTTTACAGACAACCAATTATTATTGGACCTTTAGGAAGAACAAATATTACAGTTGAAACAGGAAAAACATTTGGTACAATTCCGTTAGGTTTGATGAGTGTAATTCCTGGTAACCAGACTTATTTTACTATTGAAAATACATTTAGTAACTTGAATTTCTACGAATTCGTTACGGATCAATATACTACTTTACAATGGAATCATGATTTTGGAGGAAGATTGTTTGCTAGAATTCCGTTTATGAGAAAATTGAATTGGAGAGAGTTCATTGGAGTTAGAGCAGTACACGGAACAATTTCTGATGCTAACCGTGCTATCAATGCTTCGGGATTACCTTATAACGCTCCTGAAAAAGTATATTATGAATACCATGCAGGAATTGGTAATATTTTCAAAGTTTTCCGTATTGATTTTTCTTGGAGAGGAAATTACCTAGATATGCCAGATGCTCACAAATTTGCAGTAAAAGGATCTTTTGGTTTTTATTTCTAATTGTATTTAAGTGAAAAGATTCAAAGTTATAGAGTCGCAAAGGTTTAAATCTTTGCGACTTTTTTTGTAGGGGAAAAAAAACTTAGCGATTTGGCATCTTTGCAAGAACTAATTTCATTTTTCTTATTTTTGATTTACTTTCAAATCCAAAACCATGCAAGAAGCCATTGATTTTCTTTCCTCTAAAAATCCAATATTTCTTGAAATCATAGAAAAATACGGATTGCCTCCAATTCCAAAACGTCCTCCAGGTTTTGAAACTTTGGTCTTGCTTATACTAGAACAGCAAGTTTCTATCGATTCGGCGAAAGCCACATTTTTAAAAATCAAAGCTTACAAAACTTGCAATCCTGAAAACATGGCGGTTTTGTCTGATGAAGAATATCGAAATTTGGGAGTAAGCCGTCAGAAAACAAAATACATCAAAATCTTAGCAGAAGCAGTTTTAAATAAGGATTTGGATATTGAAGGTCTAGCATCAAAATCGGCAATACAAGTCCGCGAAGAACTAATTAAATTAAAAGGAATCGGCAATTGGACAATCGATATTTATTTAATGTTTTGTCTGGAAGAGCCCGATTTGATTCCGCTTGATGATATTGCAGTAATCAATACCATCAAAGAATTACTTAATATTCATGATAGACAAGAAATGGAAATCCATGCAGAACAATGGAGTCCGTATCGATCTTATGCTACTTATTTACTTTGGCATTATTACCTGAAAAAAAGAAATAGAACAATTAGTTATTAAATGCTTGTTTTTTAAACCCTAATGCCGATAATTTAACCTTGTTTTTTATTGTAGAACTAGATTCTTTAGTTATTTTTGCAACCGAAATTATAGAAATAATAAAAAACGAAAATGACCGCAGACAAATTAACGACTTTCGATGTATTAATCGAAATACCAAGAGGAAGCAGAAATAAATATGAGTACGATTTTGAAATCAAAAGAATGCGTTTTGACAGAATGTTATTCTCTTCAATGATGTACCCAGCAGATTACGGATTTATTCCAGAAACTTTAGCTTTAGACGGTGATCCTCTTGACGTATTAGTTTTGGTAAACGAACCAACTTTCCCTGGATGTGTTATGGAAGTTAAGCCAATCGGTGTGTTCCACATGGCAGATGATAAAGGACCAGACGAGAAAATTATTTGTGTACCAGTTTCAGATCCAATTTGGAATTCATTAAATGATCTTTCTGATATCAACCCACACTTAGTAAAAGAAATCGAGCACTTTTTCCAAGTTTACAAAGATCTTGAGAACAAAAAAGTAGATGTAGAAGGTTGGGGAGACGTAAAAGAAGCTTACGACATTATCGCTGAGTGTACAAAACGTTTTGATGACATTGAAAATAAACCGGCTGGATTATTTAGTATTAAATAATTTTAACCGCATTCTAATATAAAAAAAGCAATACTGCCGTCAGGAGTATTGCTTTTTTGTTTAAATTCGTTTTAGTTAGATTGTTGACTATTAACCAAAACCATTAAAATATTATGAATGCATTTATGATTTACCTGCCCATTATAATGGCAGTTTTAGGATTACTTTTCATGGGAATAAAAAGGACTTGGGTTTTAAAACAAGATGCTGGAGACGGTAAGATGAAAGAGATTTCAGATTACATCTACGAAGGAGCCTTAGCCTTTCTAAAAGCCGAATATAAATTATTAACCATCTTTGTAATTATCGCCAGTTTAGCTTTGGCAGGAATTACTTTTATTCCAGGAGTAAAAACACATTTATTAATCGTAATAGCATTTATTTTTGGTGCTTTATTTTCAGCTTATGCTGGAAATATCGGAATGAAAATAGCAACTAAAACAAACGTTAGAACTACTCAAGCAGCTCGTACAAGTTTGCCACAGGCTTTAAAAGTTTCTTTTGGCGGTGGAACTGTCATGGGACTTGGCGTTGCGGGTTTAGCTGTTTTGGGCTTAACATCCTTTTTTATCATTTTCTTTCATTTATTCTCTGATGGAGTTTGGAAAGATACAGATACCATGACAGTTGTCTTGGAAACTTTAGCGGGATTTTCATTAGGAGCAGAATCAATTGCTTTATTCGCCAGAGTTGGAGGAGGAATCTATACTAAAGCAGCCGATGTTGGAGCCGATTTAGTGGGTAAAGTTGAAGCTGGAATTCCAGAAGATGATCCTCGTAATCCTGCTACAATTGCAGATAACGTAGGAGATAACGTGGGAGACGTTGCAGGTATGGGAGCCGATTTATTTGGGTCGTATGTAGCAACAGTTCTTGCCGCAATGGTACTAGGAAATTATGTTATAAAAGATATGGGCGGAAGTATTAATGATGCTTTCGGTGGAATCGGCCCAATTTTGCTTCCAATGGCAATTGCTGGTTTTGGGATTATATTTTCTATTATAGGAACACTTTTAGTGAAAATTTCAGATGATAATGCAAAAGAAGCACAAGTTCAAAAAGCCTTAAATATAGGAAACTGGGTTTCTATTGTTTTAACAGCCGTAGCTTGTTTCTTCTTGGTACAGCATATGCTTCCAGAAACGATGCAGATGAGTTTCTTTGGAGAAGGATCAAAAGCTATTTCGTCAATGCGTGTTTTCTACGCTACATTAGTTGGATTAGTTGTTGGTGGAGCGATTTCATCAGTAACAGAATATTATACAGGGTTAGGAACAAAACCAGTTTTGGCAATTGTTCAAAAATCATCTACAGGAGCAGGAACAAACGTAATTGCTGGTTTAGCAACAGGTATGATTTCGACTTTTCCAACGGTATTATTGTTTGCTGTGGCAATTTGGATTTCTTATGCTTTAGCAGGATTTTATGGAGTAGCTTTAGCGGCTTCAGCCATGATGGCAACAACTGCTATGCAATTAGCAATTGATGCTTTCGGACCTATCTCAGATAATGCTGGAGGAATTGCTGAAATGAGCGAACTGCCAAAAGAAGTTCGTACTAGAACCGATATTTTAGACTCAGTTGGAAATACAACAGCAGCGACAGGAAAAGGATTTGCAATTGCTTCTGCAGCCTTAACTTCATTGGCATTATTTGCAGCATACGTAACTTTTACAGGAATTGACGGAATCAACATCTTTAAAGCGCCAGTTTTGGCCATGTTATTTGTTGGAGGAATGATTCCAGTGGTTTTCTCCGCTTTGGCAATGAATTCTGTTGGAAAAGCGGCAATGGATATGGTGTACGAAGTTCGCCGCCAGTTCAAAGAAATTCCTGGAATTATGGAAGGAACAGGAAAACCAGAATACGGAAAATGTGTTGAGATCTCTACCAAAGCGGCTTTACGAGAAATGATGCTTCCAGGGATTTTAACGATTGGTTTCCCAATTTTAATTGTTCTTTTAGGAAAATTAGTTTACTCAGACAACAATCAGTTAATTGCTGAAATGTTAGGAGGATATATGGCTGGAGTTACGGTTTCTGGAGTGCTTTGGGCAGTTTTTCAAAACAATGCTGGAGGTGCTTGGGACAATGCGAAAAAATCTTTTGAAGCAGGAGTTATGATTAACGGAGAAATGACTTATAAAGGCTCTGATGCACATAAAGCTGCAGTAACTGGAGATACAGTTGGCGATCCGTTTAAAGATACTTCTGGACCTTCTATGAATATCTTAATTAAATTAACTTGTTTGATTGGATTGGTAATCGCTCCAATTTTAGGAGAAGGACATTCTTCATCAGATATTGCAGGAAAAGCTTCTTGCTGTGCTAAAACAGAAATGCATTCTGGAGTTTCTAAATGCGGTGATATGTCGGGAATGACAAAAGAAGAATGTATTAAAATGTGTAAAGAAAAAGGCTGTTCTGAAGAAGAAACAGCAAAATGTTTAGCTCATTTTGATTCAAAAGGAAAATACTCTCATACAGAGAGTCAATCAGTTCGCGTAGAGGTTAAAAACATAAACGGAAAAACGACTGGAACTGTTACTAAAACAGAAAATGGCAAAACAACAACCGAAGTTTTTGAAGGAACTGAAGAAGAAGTTTTGGCAAAAGTTGAAGCTGCAAAATAACAACTTTGACAAAGCTCCTTAAAATAGAAAATGCCTCTAAAGAAAATTTAGAGGCATTTTTTTATTTCGTGTAAATCTGTGTAATTAATGTTTTAAAACAATCCGTTCAATTCCGCATCAATTCTATTAATGATATCACCCAAATCTTCAGGATTGTCAACAAAATTGATATTATCCACATCAATAATCAAGAGTTTTCCTTTAGTGTAAGTCTGAATCCAAGCTTCGTATCTTTCGTTCAAACGGCTTAAATAATCGATCGAAATAGAGTTTTCATATTCGCGTCCGCGTTTATGAATTTGTCCTACTAAATTAGGAATAGAACTTCTTAAATAAATCAATAAATCTGGTGCTTTAACCAAAGATTCCATTAATTCAAATAACGAAGTGTAATTTTCAAAATCACGACTCGTCATTAAGCCCATCGCGTATAAGTTAGGAGCAAAGATATGAGCATCTTCGTAAATCGTTCTGTCTTGAATGATTCTTTTTCCGCTTTCGCGAATTTGCTGCACTTGACGGAAACGGCTATTAAGGAAATAAATCTGAAGATTAAATGACCAGCGCTCCATTTGATGGTAGAAATCATCCAAGTACGGATTATCAACTACATCTTCATAATGAGGTTCCCATTTGAAGTGTTTCGCCAATAATTTGGTCAGAGTGGTTTTTCCTGCGCCTATGTTTCCTGCTATTGCTATGTGCATTACGGTGTTACGATTTTATAATTTGATATATCTGTAGCTGTAAAAATAGATAAAATTTGGTCTTTGTAATAAAAATTGTCAAAGGTTTTTTCTAAAATTTTAATCTCAGAAATTACCTCTGGATTCGACTTATTCATACCTTTAAAGTACAGTAAACGATTCTTACTGAAAAGATATTGTGAAGGACTAATTATAACAATTTTATCAAAATCACCTATTGCGCCTAATGAAGTGATTTTTCCAAAAATATCACAAGAATACCCATTGTTTTTTTTGTCAATCCAATAGAAGGTATTAAAATCGGTTTGATAATATTGAATTGGTTCAGTCAACGGAATTGAAACCGTTTTGTATTCATTTTTTAGATAATCAAAAAGCCCAATTTGCTGATTTAAAGCATTGTAAATCCATAACTGGTTTTGCGTAGACATTCCGATGGCGCTTACTACAATTGGCGCTGCATTCTGCGAAAAGTTAATTTCGGTCATTTTATTCAATTGATTGTCTAGTAAAACAACACTATTGAAATCTTCATAAAACAACACAATTTTTAACGGATTCTGAAGATCGACTTTTGTTATTTTTCCCAAAGAAACATTTTTGTATTCGAAGATTTCTTTTCCTTTAATTTTGCTAAAAACGTTGTTCGTAATTTGATAGGAATATCCAAAAGAATCATATCCTAAAAATTCGTCAGAAGTGTTTTTATACCGCGAAATTAAAGTCGGATTTATGCTCAAGTCCTGAGCTGAAAGCGCATGAAAAGTGCAGAAAAGAAATATGGAAAATAAAATTTTTTGCACGTTTCTATACATTAGAAAATTAATTTACAAGAGCACCAAATTACAAAAAACTCTCCTTAAAATTTCAATTTTGAGACTTAAACCTTTTTTAAATCTAATAGTCTAAAAAATAAGCGGTTCTATCTATGCCTTAATGCCGTTTATATATTTAGTTTTTTGAATTTTAAAATAAATAATACATTTGAATGTAATCTTTATCCGATTTACTCACTTAAAGAAAATAAAATGAAAAAGATATTTTTTTATATGACTGTACTGCTTGTTTCTGTACAAATTCAAGCGCAAAAAGATTTTCAAGGAATGGCTGTTTACGAGTCAAAAACACAAGCGCCAAAGTTTGAGGGAATGCGCGGGAATAGAGATATTACCCCAGAAATGCAGAAAAACATGGAAGAGCGTATGAAAAAAATGCTCGAAAAAACATTCATTTTAAACTTCGATAAAACAGCGTCTATTTACAAAGAAGAAGAAAAACTAGAAACACCTGGTCAGCAGGGCGGTTTTCGCATGATGTTCGGTTCGCTTACTGGTGGAGGTGGCACTTTCTACAAAGATGTAAAAACAAAAACGTATACGGTCGATAAAGAGTTTATGGGTAAAGAGTTTTTGGTTGTGGACTCCCTTCCAAAATTAGAATGGAAATTGGAGCAGGAAACCAAACAAATTGGTGGTTACAATTGCTTCAAAGCGACAGCCGTAAAACAAGCCAGCAAAACCGATTTTAGAAACTTCAGGCCTAAAAAGGATGAAGATAAAAAAGAGGAGGCTAAAAAGACTTCAGGAGATACCAAAACGAATTTTGCTGATAATTTTGAAATCCCAAAAGAAATTGTTGTTACGGCGTGGTATACACCAGAAATTCCGATCAATCAAGGACCAGAAAATTACTGGGGACTTCCTGGTTTAATTTTAGAAATCAACGATGGAACTACTACGATTTTATGTTCTAAAATTGTTTTAAACACAAAAGATAAAGTGGAAATAAAACCTTCTAAAAAAGGAAAAGTAATTTCTCAGAAAGAATACGACGAAACAGTAATTAAAAAAATGGAAGAATTTAGGGAGATGAACCGAGGCAGAGCAGGCGGACCTCCTCCTCCAATGGGAAGATAAAATACAAAGAAAATAAATTCCAAATTCCAAACTTCCAATATTCTTATCATGAATAAGACCATTTTTTTATTTGCCTTACTTTTTACTTCTCTTTCCTTTTCGCAAAGTGTTCGTTTTGATGGTTTGATTCAGGACGAACAAAAAAATCCGTTAGAAATGGCTAATATCATGGCGATTAACAATGGCACCAAGGCAATGGATTCATACGGAATCACCAATGATAAAGGAAAGTTCCAGCTCACTTTAAAACCTAATTCGGCTTACACTATTAAAATAAGTTATTTGGGAATGAAATCTAAGGAAATTGCTGTAGTTACCAAGGCTGAGAACGTGACTCAAACTATTGTTATGGATGGTGCGGGAATCGAATTGGAAGGTGTAGAAATTGTTCGAGAAATGCCTGTTTCTATAAAAGGCGATACAATTGTTTACAATGCAGATTCTTTTAAATCGGGAACAGAAAAAAAGCTTGAAGATGTTCTGAAGAAATTGCCAGGAGTTGAGGTAAATGCCGATGGCGAAATCGAAGTGGAAGGAAAAAAAGTCAGTAAATTGATGGTTGAAGGAAAAGATTTTTTTGACGGAGATACCAAATTAGGCGTTAAAAATATTCCAGCCGATGCTATTGATAAAGTGCAGGTTTTAAGAAATTATAATGAAGTCAGCCAATTAAAAGGTTTAGAAAATGATCAGGAAAATGTTGCAATGAATATCAAATTAAAAGAAGGAAAAAAGAACTTTTGGTTTGGAGATGTGACTGCTGGAATTGGAGTGGCAGAATTGGATAGTCGGTATATTATTAATCCGAAATTATTCTATTACAGTCCAAAATACAGTATTAATCTAATCACCAATTTTAATAATATAGGAGAATTGCCACTTACTGCACAAGATTATTTTAAGTTCACAGGCGGATTTAAAAATATGATGAAAAAAGGCGGAAGCAGTTTTAATGTTTCTTCAAATGATTTAGGGATTTCGTTGCTTCGAAATAATCGCGCTAAAGAAATCGAAACCAAATTTGGAGCAACAAACTTCGCTTATTCTATAAATAAAGCTTGGAACTTAAGTGGTTTTGGAATTCTTTCGACTTCAAAAACAGATTTAGAAACTAAATCTCAAACCACGATTCTAGATTCTGGAGATCAGCAGAAACGTGATGAAATGACGCATCAAAAGAATAATTTGGGGCTTTTTAAACTGAGCTCGACTTACAAGCCAAACGATAAATTTCAGTTTGATTATGATATCTTGACCAAATTGTCAAAGCAGAATGAAGATACAGATTTGCTTCGTGAATCGGTTGTCGATAATGTTTCGGCGGTTGAGACCATTTTAACTGAAAAAAAACAAGATCCAACTTCTATCAATCAGAATTTGAGTTTGTATTATACGCAAAGCAGTAAAAATATTTTTGCTTTTGAAATGCAACATTTGTATCAAGACGAAAATCCATTTTATAATGCCAACTTAAGATCGCAACCTTTTGATTTATCAGGATATATTACAGGACAAAATCGAAATGATTTGAATCAAGATCGTTTTGTCAAAACCAATAAACTCGATGCCAAATTGGATTACTATTATATGGTAACGCCAAAAAGCAATTTTAATATTACGGTAGGAAATACCTATTCGTATCAAAACTTCAATTCTCACATTTTCCAAATGCTAGATAATGGAGATAAAAATGACTTAAATGATCCTGAAAACAATAATGATGTCGATTATCGTTTTAATGATGCTTTTTTAGGTTTTCATTATAAAATGCTAACAGGGAAATTTACATTTACGCCAGGTGTTAGTTTGCATACCTATCAGATGACAAATGGACAATTGGGAAGCGATTATTCTCAAAGCTTTACTAAAGTTTTGCCTGATTTTTTTGCCTTATATCAAATCAAAAAATCGGAAACGCTTACCTATAATTTCTCTTTGACAAACGATTTTACCGATATTAATCAATTAGCTTCGGGTTATGTTCTGTCAGATTACAGCAGTCTTTTTCGCGGAAATCGTTTCTTAGAAAATGCGACTTCGCAAGTGCATTCTCTTCGTTATTTTAAATATAATATGTTCAATTTTGAGAATATTTTTGCCAATGCAACCTATACAAGAAAAGTTGATGCCATTAAGACAAAAGCCAATTTTGACGGAATTAACCAATCTTCAGTTCCATACAATTCTAATTTGGCAGACGAAACTTTTTCTGGAATGGGAACTTATGGGCGTTCTTTCCTCAAAAACTATAAAGCATCTGCAAGTGCAAGTCTTAACTGGTCAAAATTCAACAATATTCAAAATGAAAAATTAGCAACGACCGAGAGTTTTGTGCAAAGCTATACTGTTAAAGCTTCAACAAATTATAAAAAGCTTCCAAATATAGAATTTGGTTATAATCTTTTGGTTAACAAATACAGTGGTTCAACTTTTTATACTGACAAACCATTTGCAAGATTGGACTATTATTTCTTGGATAGTTTTTCTTTTGTTTCTGAATACGAATTTTATCATTACTATAATGGAGATAAAACGGTCGATAATGAATATGATTTCTTAAGCGCGAGTTTGGTTTATCAAAAAAAGAATAGCAAATGGGAATATAAAATTTCGGCAGCTAATTTATTAAATACGACTTATCTTAATGACGATAGCTTTTCTCAGTTCTCTACACGAGTTTCTCAATATACGGTTCAGCCGCGTTACATCATATTTTCTATGAAATATAATTTGTAGTATTTTTGTTGCAACATTGTGTTTTTTGTGATTTGTTTAATGAAGAATCAAATATCTTTGTGATATATTATTAACGACAAAAAACGTAACCATGCGCAATTTTATCTGGAGTGTATCGCTCCTGTTTGCTGGAATTTCTATCTCTTTCGCCCAAACAAATGGCATCGAAAAAGGAACTTATTTATCTACAAATAAAGGAGCAAAGATTAAGTTAAATTTATTAGATGATAATAAATACGAACTGGTTTTTTATTCGGGAGGTTATGAGATTAAAGGCGATTCGCTAGTTTTTTTAAAAAGCACAGAGAATAAAACAAATAGATTTGATCTTGTTTTTGCTAAAGATAAAAAGGCAAAAAAAATTAAGATTAAATTCTTGAATCCATCTTATTATTCTTTTTATATTGGAACCCAAAAAGGAGTAGAATCGGTACAATATCAGAGACTTTCTGATATAAAAACGAAAGTAGATCCTGATTATATCAAAACAGATTTAGATTTTGAA
The DNA here is from genome assembly GCF_023272795.1 of Flavobacterium humidisoli. Taxonomy (NCBI): domain Bacteria; kingdom Pseudomonadati; phylum Bacteroidota; class Flavobacteriia; order Flavobacteriales; family Flavobacteriaceae; genus Flavobacterium; species Flavobacterium humidisoli. The sequence goes on from NZ_CP096829.1 coordinate 1,687,567, forward strand.
ATCGAGAAAACCGACTTCATTTATTTGGTTTACGAAGACTATGATGGAAAAAGTGATGTAAGTAAATATGCATTGCCAAAAGATGTTTCGGAAGTGACAATCAACTATGATATGGCAGTTTTGAGCGATTTAAATCTTGTTGGATCTTTTGATAAAGGAACAAAAGAATTGAAAGTTTCTGATCAATACGGAAAAGATCCTTTGGTATTTATAAACGAAAAAGAGGAGAAACCAGCTAAAGCTCCAACAGTTGTTCCTATAGAAAATCAAACCATAAAAAATTGGACTTATCCAGGAAAAGAAAATACTTTAATAAATGACGATTTTGGTTCTGGAGTAGCTGTGGATAGTGCAGCTGTAATAGTCGATGCTGCTGCCGTTGATGCTACAATTCCTCCGCCAGCATATACCAAATATGATTTTAAATTAAAAGTTGAAAACAATCTAAAAAAAGCAATAGAATCTACAAAAACTGCAAATAATAAATTTTTGGTTGTTGTAGTTGACAACAAGGATAAGACTGCAAAAGAAAATTTTGATGCTTTTGTAAAAGAGCAAGAAACACAGACGGGATATAATATGTACGATTCTTATAATGCTCTTTATGATATCTACAATTATTATTTGGCAGGAGCCGATGATAAGAAATGGCTTAAAAACAATAAAATTGCAAGTGACCAAAGTGTAATTATTTTAAATGGAGAAGGAAATCAGCTTGCTGTTGCAAAATCAGATTTAGCTACGCAACAATATCAATTTAGTTATTATGGAGATTTCTATAGAAAACTTCAGCGAGCAAATGCCTTCCTTTCTGTAGATAAAGTTTTAAAGAACAAAAAAGCTTCAGATTCAGATTTAATCGCAGCTTTTAATAAGGCAGCCTTGTTAGAAACATCTTACGATTATGATTCAGATTATGCAGTAAACGATCCTAATTCGACTGAATTTGTAATTACAAAAACGGCTTTAAACCAAAAAGAGGTGGCTCAAACGTGGAAAAAGTTAATTGAAGCACATCAAAAAGATAAAGTTGCAAATATGTATTTGGTAGAAACGATTATTAAAGAAATCAAAAACCAAGGATTTACAAAACAGCTTTTTAATACAGATAGAATTCTAAACGATACAGATTTCTTAGCAATCGATTATTTGCTAAATCACTCAGATGATATTGAAAGTAATCGTGCAGAATTTAATAGTAAACAAGGAGAACTTCATACTATTGGAAATGTGGTTTCTGAAGTTTCAGATGCATTGCAGCAAAATCTATATCTTTCTCAAGATGGAGTTTCTGGAGAAATGAATAAAGAAAAAATCAATTTGCTTTACAAGAAAATTATTGCTTCTGGAAAAGGGAATTTCGATTCGTACAAAAACTATTTTTATTATTTGAGCCAGCTTGAAGAACAGGACGGTTCAAACACAACTTATTTAAAAGAGTTCAACACTTATTTTGATAATACTTTGGCGGGAGGGAGTCCGATTGAAAAATTAGATGCAATCTTTTCGGGATTAGATTCTAGTTCCAGCTATTCTTATGATGGATGGAATTCATTCAAAATTTACCATTCAGACACTTGTAACAATGCGGCATGGGCAGTTGTATTAAAACCACAGAATTCAAACTTTATTAAAGATGCTATTAAATGGTCTGAATATAGTTTGGTTGTAACCAAAAACAATCCATATTATTTAGATACTCTAGCACAATTGTATTATAAAGACGGACAACAACAAAAAGCCATAGAAACGCAAGTTTTAGCAGTAAAATTTATCACTAGTGATATTGATAGTGAAACTGCAAATCAAATGAAAGAGGTTTTAACTAAAATGAGTAACGGGACATATTAATAGACTATATATACAATAAAATAAAAGCCGATTTCTATTTTAGAAATCGGCTTTTTTATGTTTGGCTAACTAAAATGTCTAACAATCTTAGTCAGTTATAAGTCTAGATTTACAATCCAAAAGCAGCTTTTACTTGGTCAACAAAATCAAGTTTTTCCCAAGTAAACAATTCAACAGTAACTGTTTTTTCATTTCCGCCTGGAGCAGAGAAAGTTTTAGTAACCGTTTCTGGTTTACGTCCCATGTGTCCGTAAGCAGCAGTTTCGCTATAGATTGGGTTTCTTAATTTTAAGCGTTGCTCGATAAAGTAAGGACGCATATCAAATATAGCTTCTACTTTTTTAGCGATTTCACCGTTAGTTAAGTTTACTTTTGAAGTTCCGTAAGTTTCAATGAAAATTCCCATTGGCTCAGCAACTCCAATTGCGTAAGAAACCTGAACTAAGATTTCGTCAGCAACACCGGCAGCAACTAAGTTTTTAGCGATATGACGAGTTGCATAAGCAGCACTTCTGTCTACTTTACTTGGATCTTTTCCAGAGAATGCACCACCACCGTGAGCACCTTTTCCACCGTAAGTATCAACAATGATTTTTCTTCCTGTTAAACCAGTATCTCCGTGAGGTCCTCCGATAACGAATTTTCCTGTTGGGTTAATATGGTAGTTGATTTTATCATTAAATAAGTGAGCGTGTTCTGGGTTTTTAGCGATAATTCTTGGAATCAAGATTTCGATAATATCTTTTTTGATTTTAGCCAACATTGTAGCTTCTTCATCAAAATCATCATGTTGAGTTGAGATAACAATCGCATCAATACGAGTTGGTTTGTTATCGTCGCTATATTCTAAAGTTACTTGAGATTTAGCATCTGGACGTAAATACGTGATTTCTTTGTTTTCGCGTCTTAAAATAGCTAACTCTTGTAATAATTTATGAGATAAATCTAATGCCAATGGCATGAAGTTTTCAGTTTCGTTTGTAGCGTAACCAAACATCATTCCTTGGTCACCTGCACCTTGCTCTTCTGGCTTAGCTCTGTCAACACCTTGGTTAATATCTGCAGATTGCTCATGAATAGCTGAAAGAATTCCACAAGAATTCGCTTCAAACATATACTCACTTTTAGTATATCCAATTTTACGGATTACTTCGCGAGCGATTTGCTGAACATCAAGATAAGTATTTGACTTTACTTCACCTGCTAAAATAACCTGACCTGTAGTAACTAAAGTTTCACATGCTACTTTAGAATCAGCATCAAATGCCAAAAAGTTATCGATTAATGCATCCGAAATTTGATCTGCAACTTTGTCTGGATGCCCTTCACTAACAGATTCTGACGTAAATAAATAAGCCATAATAATGTAATAATAAAATATTAGTTTTTAAAAATTTAAGCAGGGAAAGTAATTGCTAAAAAGGGCTAAAGGAGAGTTCCTGCTTTAGCATTTTTTACTACTGAAATGAATCTTTCAGCATTCATAACGAAATCATTTCATTATGAAGAGGTTGCAATCAGTTCAAATTTTTCCTCTGTTTCGGGTGCAAAGGTATGAAACCATTTTGATTTGCAAATTAAAGTTCAACTTTTTTTATTTTTTCTAGCAGAAATTTAACAATAACATACTATTTTGATAGGGTAATGGAAAATATTTTGTTTTTTGTTTGGTCGATTAAAAAATAGTTTGCAACTTTGCCCCGTTAAAACAAAAGAAACAAATGAAATTTACAGTTTGCAATATGATGTCTTGTAAGATGCCGGAGTTATCCGCAGAGACGCTATTGTAGTTATTTTTCAATAAAATATAAATAGAACCTCTGCTGAACCGCAGAGGTTTTTTTTATGCCAAAAATAAACCTGTAAGATTTTTTTTAAGCCAAAAACAATAATTAATCAGTAAAAAAAGAAATGAAGAAAAATGTACTAATCGTTTTAGGTCTTGTCACTTTTTCAGGACTTTATGCTCAGGACAATAAAAAAGAGCAGGATAGTTTAAAAAACAACGAACTGTCTGAAGTTACTATTATTGGATCAAGAAGTAAAAACAGAGTTAAAACAGATGTGCCAGTCCCAGTTGATGTTTTTAACGTATCAGAAATAACAAAAGGAGCACCGCAAACGAGCGTAACTCAAATTTTAAATTACGTTGCGCCGTCGTTTACGAGTAATCCAACATCTACAGCAGATGCAACAGACCACGTTGATCCTGCGCAATTAAGAGGATTAGGACCAGATCAGGTTCTTATTTTAGTAAACGGAAAAAGAAGGCATACAAGTGCTTTAGTAAATATAAACGGATCGCCAGGAAGAGGGTCTGTAGGAACAGACTTAAATGCAATTCCGTCTTTTGCTATAGAAAGAATAGAAGTTTTAAGAGATGGCGCTGCCGCGCAATACGGTTCTGATGCGATTGCGGGAGTTATTAATATTGTTCTAAAGAAAAACGCTAATTATTTGACAGGAGGAATTCAGTATGGAGCCAATCTATCTTCGGGATCAAATAATTTTGAAGGAGGAGCAGACGGTCAAACTGCCCAAATCGATTTAAACTACGGAACTTCATTAGGCAAACCGGGAAGCTTCTTAAATGTTACAGGGACTGCGGTGACAAGACAAGCAACCAGTAGAGCAGGAATTAGAAACAATGCTATTTTTAATGCCTACAATGCGGTTGAAAATAGAGCGGCACAAGATGGGGTCGAAATCAACTCTTTGTTTAGCAATATTAATACGACTGGAAACTCGACTCAAATTTTGTCTTCTTTAAAACAATATGCACCGCAAGTAAGTTATTTTACAACAGCACAGCAAAATGCTATTGCATCGGCTTCAACAATTGCGCAAATGCAGACTGCTTTAAATTTTGACGTAACTAATAACGAATTGGCTTACAGAGGTCAGCAGAGAAGTGATTATAATATGAGTGTTGGTCAATCAGAATTGGCTGCAGGACAATTGTATTTTAATGCTAAATATCCTTTGAGCGAAACCACTTCTTTATATTCCTTTGGAGGAGTTTCTTATAGAGGGGGTAAATCGTATGCGTTCAATAGATTGCCAAATGGTTCTGGTACTTTCACGCAAATGTACCAAAACGGATTCCTGCCAGAAATTGAATCAAAGATTTTAGATGCTTCCGCAGCTGTTGGTGTAAATACACAATTATTTGGGTTTGATACCGATTTAAGTACCAATTTAGGAACAAACTCTTTTAATTATGATGTGAATAATTCCATCAATGCAACTTTAGGAACTAATTCTCCTTTTAGTTTTGATGCCGGAAAAATTTCGTTTTTACAAAGCACAACCAATTTGGACTTTAGTAAAAAACTGGATGTTCTTTCTGGGCTGAACGTTGCTTTTGGAGGTGAATTCAGATATGAGAACTACCAAATTAAAGCAGGAGAAGAAGCTTCTTACGGATTGTATGATGTAAACGGAGATTTAGTATCAGGAATTTTACCTAGCAATTCACCATTGATTGTAACTGATTTCTTTGGAAATAAACGTGGAGCAGGAGCGCAAGGATTTTCAGGATTTCAGCCTTCTGATGCTAAGGAAAAAGATAGAAAAAGTGGTGCCGCTTATGTTGATTTAGAATTGAATGCCACTGAAAAATGGCTTATAAATGGAGCAGCACGTTATGAAAATTATTCAGATTTTGGAAATACAGTTACTTTCAAACTGGCTTCTCTTTTAAAATTAAATGATAATATCAATTGGAGGATTTCTGGACAAACTGGCTTTAGAGCGCCTTCTTTACAGCAAAGATACTTTGAATCAAGTTCTACTCAGTTTATTAACGGTTCTCCATATCAAGTGGGTTATTTTACAAACGATTCGCAAGCTGCAAAAAGTATTGGAATTGAAAGTTTAAGACCAGAGAAATCAAAAAGCATCAGTACAGGATTTACATTCAAAATTCCTGAAGCTAACATAACCATTGCAACTGATGCTTATTTTACAAGAATCAATGATCGTATTGTTTTGTCTGGACAATATTCTAGACCAACAGACGCGCAAATCGGTGCTGCAACTTCGCCAGAGCAGGCAGAAGCACTGACTTTATTTCAACAGGCATTTGATTTAAAAGGTGTAGAAAGAGCATCTTTCTGGACAAATGGAATTGATTCTGAAACAAAAGGAATTGATTTGGTGATTTCTCAAAAATATGATGTAATTCAGGATTTTGTAATTAGAAATGATTTGGCTTTAAGTTTTAATGAAACCAAAAGAGTAGGCGATTTACATATCCCAAAATCAATAATTGATGCAGGAGGAGAACCATATATTTATTCTTTCTTCCCAGAATCAAGCCGAGTGTATTTAGAAGAAGCGATTCCGAAACTGAAAGCCAATTTGATGACTACTTTCAATATTAAAAAACTGGATATCTATTTAAGAAACAGCTATTTTGGAAAAGTTACAGATCCAGGAGCAACAGATGTTAATCTTGACGGATTTTCTTCTGTGTATGAACATCCAGAATATAGCGCAAAATTGGTTACCGATTTGTCTTTAGGATATCAGATCAACGAGCATTTGAGAGCTACAATTGGAGTTAATAATATAGGAGATGTATATCCAGACAGAAATAATCCTGCAACTCCTGCATTTACAAACACAACTCCAACTTTGTCACCAGCGCCAAGTACAGATTTGACAAATGCGAATCAGTTTGCCTATTCAAGAGCAGTTTCTCAATTTGGATTAAATGGAAGATTTGGTTTTGCTCGTTTGAGCTTTAAATTTTAATGAAAGTTGCCTCTTTCAGGCCTTTATACAAAAGGCTTGAAAGAGATTTTAAAAAAATAGTATAAAATTTCAATTTTAATTTGGTCGTTAAAAAAATACTTATTACATTTACTCTATCGAATTAGTCGAATTTAAAAAATAGTCGAATTCAAATTTTAAATAAAAATGAAAACAATAGCAAAAAGAAATATGATGTGTTGTAAGATGATGCAAATGTGCATCCCAATTTGCTGTTGCCAAAAGTGAAAGAGACAATCTTTGTTATAGTTAAACTATAAGCCCTTTTGGTCGCCATCCGAAAGGGCTTTTTTATTTCCAACATTTTAAATTTTAAATTATGAATACACTAGATATAAATACAATCGCATTTCAATACTTATTAAGAAATAATAATTCGGAAGAATCATCAACTGAAACTCCAAAATATGATCCTGCACAGCAGATAAAAACGCAGAAATCATTACTGTTTCATCTATATGATCTTGAAGAAGAAGCTGAAGATATTTTAGCTTAAATCAATTTCAGATTCAAGAGCAATTTCAATAAGCAATATCAATTACAATATATAAACGTATTAAAAATACCTAAAAACTAAGAAATCATGAGTACACAAAAATTTGCAACAAACGCATTACACGCAGGACACGATGTTACTAAAAACGGAAGCACAAGAGCGGTGCCAATTTACCAAACATCATCTTATGTATTTAACAATTCAGATCATGCAGCCAATTTATTTGGTCTTGCCGAAGCTGGATTTATTTATACAAGATTAAACAACCCGACAAACGACGTTTTAGAACAGCGTCTGGCAGCACTTGAAGGAGGAATCGGAGCTGTGGTAACCGCTTCTGGAGCATCTGCAATTTCTACTACATTATTGACTTTGCTAAAAGCGGGAGATCATATCGTAGCTTCAAATAGTTTATACGGCGGGACTTATAATCTGCTTAAAGTTACATTACCAAGATTAGGAATTACCACAACATTTGTAGATCCTTTAAAACCAGAAAACTTTACCAAAGCGGCAAAAGAAAATACAAGAGCTTTTTTTGTGGAATCTCTTGGTAATCCAAAATTAGATGTGCTAGACTTAAAAGCAATTTCGGCAGAAGCCAAAGCATTCAAAGTGCCATTTATAGTAGATAATACAGTTGCGACACCTTATTTGTTGAATCCAATTAAATATGGTGCCGATATTGTAATTCATTCCTTAACTAAATATATCGCAGGAAACGGAACTTCATTAGGAGGCGTTATCATTGATGCTGGAAACTTTGACTGGGCAAACGGAAAATTTCCTGAATTTACCGAGCCATCTGCAGGATACCACGGATTAGTATATCATGAAGCTTTAGGAAATGCAGCTTTTATAGCAAAAGCTCGAATTGAAGGTCTGCGTGATTTTGGTGCTGCTTTAAGTCCATTTAATGCGTTTCAGATTATTCAGGGACTAGAAACACTTCCAATTCGAATTAAGAAACACAGTGAAAATGCTTTGGCTCTAGCCGAATGGTTAGAAAAACAAGATGAGGTGGTTTGGGTAAATTATCCAGGATTAAAATCAAGTAAATATAATGCTTTAGCTAAAGAATATCTGCCAGAAGGACAAAGCGGTATTATCACTTTCGGATTAAAAGGTGGTTTTGATGCCGCTAAAAAAGTAGTCGATGATACCAAATTATTCTCTCTGCTAGCCAATATTGGTGATACAAAATCGCTGATTATTCACCCTGCAAGTACTACACACCAACAGTTAACAGATGAAGAACAAATAGAAACAGGAGTTTCTAAAGATTTAATTCGTCTGTCTGTAGGAATTGAAGATATTGAAGATTTAATTGCTGATTTGCAAACTGTTTTTGAGAGCGTTTATGTTTCTCAATTCAGCATCAATAAAAATTAGGTTTTTTTGTTTTTTGTTTGAAAAATTGCCTTTAGCGAGTGGTTTTGCTAAAGGTAATTTTTTATGAAAAGCATCTCTATAAAATTTAAACCATATAAGGAATATAAGTGCATTTTAGAAGAAGCGTACTGTAAAAACGCACCGTAGAGACGCACTGCAGTGCGTCTAACTTTATAAATGTTGGAATATTAAATGAACTTACATTCCTTGTATGGTTTCAAAAATTAAAAAATAGAAATTATGTCAAAGCTTAAAATAAACATTATCCTTTTCGGAATTGGAAATATCGGAAGTACTTTGATTAATCAGATTGTCGAAAGTCAGGAGTTTTTTCTTGAAAGCAAAAACGTCGATTTTCATTTTCCAATAATAACCAATTCGACGGTTGCTTTTTTTGAGAAAGAAGGTGTTGGTTATGCATGGGAAACCAATTTTAGACAATTGGCAGTTCCTTTTAAAGTAGAAGATATTGTTGAATTTGCACAAGAAAACGAATTTGAAAACTTGATTGCCGTAGATGCAACAGCCAGCGATGAATTGGTAAAGCATTACAATACGCTAATCAAAAACGGATTTAATATTGTAGCGGTAAACAAAAAAGCCAATACGCTCCCGATTGATTTATATAAAGAATTACGAGCAGATCTTAAAAAGTATGGCAAAGAGTTTCTATATGAAACCTCTGTAGAAACTGGAATTCCTGTTTTGCAGACCTTAAGAGATTTGTATTATTCGGGCGAAAAAATCACAAAAATTCGAGGTGTTTTCTCTGATAATCTAAGTTATGTCTTTAATCGATTTTCATCAGAAGAAGTTTCATTTTCATCTGTTTTAAAAGATGCGAGTCTTTTAGGATTAATGAAGTCAAACTTTAAAGAAGATCTCTCAGGAAATGATACTGCGAGAAAACTTTTGATCTTGGCCAGAGAAATAGGAAAGGATTTTGAGCTTTCTGACATTGAAATCAAGCCATTTATAACCAAAGACCATTTGGAGAAAAACGGGGTGCTAAACAAAGATGCTCTCGATAAATCTTTTAAAATTACCAAAATTACTCAAGCTGAAAATCATGTGTTAAGATATGTGGGTGAGTTTGATGTAGAAAAAGGCACTTTGGAAGTTAAGTTGATTTCAGAACCAGTAGATTCTCCAATTGGACAATTGAAAGGTTCTGATGCCATTTTTGAAATTTTCACTCAATCTTATGCCGACATTCCTATCGTAATTCAAAGTGCTCCACCATGTAAACAAGCAATTTCAAGAGGAATTATAACCGATATTCTAAAAATTGCGGAACGAATTAGGAGCAAAGAAGCCGTTTGGCTTTAATTTTTTAGTTAAAAAAAAGAAAAAAGAGAAAAAAGTTCTTTGATAAATTGATTTGTCAAATGGAGTCATGAAGAAAAAATTAGCTTTTTTGTAGGTTTTTTACCTTTATTATTTCGTTTTCGTTTTTGTAAGATGTTTTTTGTCGTTAAAAAACACATTTTCAACGAATTTTGTAATTAAATTCTTGAATTTTATTTGTGTAATAAAAAAAATATTTGCATATTTGTTATACCCAAAAACTACTAGAAATCAAATGAACTTAAAAGTCAACAAAATGTTTTGTGCCATTTCGGTTAAGGCCGAGGCTGGGGTGTCTATTGCTTAAAAAAATTGTAAGAATACAATAAAAATATAGTAAGAGCCTCCGATAGAAATATTAGGAGGCTTTTTAATTTAATAGAAATGCAAAAATTTAAAATACAATATAAATCACAGATGAATAAATCCTTACAGATGAACAAGATGTTTACTGTCGCGCTTATTTGCGCGTACGTCTGTTGATACTAAAAGTATATATGAGTGTAAAAACTTAAACCCTTTTGGTATCTAAAAATCCAAAAGGGTTTTTTTATTCGGTAAAACGAATTAACAAAAAGATAAACGAGAAATAAAGATTATAAAACACAACTTAACTAAAACTTAATATCATGAGCAAATTGAACTACTTCGCAGAAAAAATTTCTAAATTGAAAAATAGAAGAACAAAAAATAGTAATCCGCCGCCAACAAACGAATTGGCTCACCCTAGGTTCGGAATCACAGAGGAAGATAAAAGCGCTGAGAAAAAAGCACCAAATTCTTTATTGTTTTTGATGTATTCAAAAGAAAATGAAACGCTTTTTATCTAAACAGAAAAGTATCATAAACTAGGTGAAAACCTGCTTAATTTTACTGGGCATTTTTGTTCGGTAAATTTTTGCGTATAATAGTTTTTGCTAAAGTAAGTCGCAGAAATTTAACAAACACTTTTGCATAAAATTTGTTTGTTAGCGAAATTAGTAGTTAATTTGCACTCGTTAAGTTCAAACACGTATTGAAATGTTATAAAGAAAGGACGAGGGATTAGACCCGATGAAGCCTTAGCAACCCTTCGGTAAAACGAAGAAGGTGCTACATTCTACCACGCCAAACGTGGAAAGATAACAACAAGATTTTTTCTAGTTAAACCTAGTTTTTCTTTCTAATATTTCCATATACAAATCAATAATACAACAGATTTGAAATTGGAAAATATACCAAATCCCATTATAATTCAAGATTTCATCACAGAAAGTGGTGCAACTTATCATTCTATACCATTAAGTTTTACGCTGGCAGGACAACCTTTGCACAGCGCGCCTATTGTTTTGGTTAATCATGCTTTAACTGGAAATTCGCAAGTTACTGGCGAAAACGGCTGGTGGAATGACTTGATTGGCGAAGGTAAAACCATTGATACTACTGTTTACACCATTCTAGCTTTTGATATTCCAGGAAATGGGAGCAATTCTTTCCTAATCGAAAACTATCTAGATTTTACTGCAAGAGACATTGCCAGAATTTTTATTGAAGGAATAAAAGCTTTAAATATTGAAAAGCTTTATGCTATCATTGGAGGTTCTGTTGGAGGTGGAATTGCTTGGGAAATTTTAGCTTTAGCGCCAAATATCACAGAAAACCTTATTCCGATTGCGAGCGACTGGAAATCGACTGATTGGCTTATTGCAAATTGCTTCTTACAAGAGCAAATTTTGAATAATTCTTCGAAGCCAATCGAAGACGCCAGAATACATGCAATGCTTTGTTACCGTTCGCCAGAATCTTTTAAAGAAAAATTTCAGCGTACGATCAATCAAGATCTTTTGATTTTTAATATCGAAAGCTGGCTGGCACATCATGGGAAAAAATTGCAGAAAAGATTCCAATTGTCTTCTTATAAATTAATGAATCAGTTGCTTAAAACAATTGATATTACTAGAAATAGTCAAAGTTTTGAAAATTTATTGTCTAAAACGACGGCTTCAATTCATATCATCGGAATCAATTCGGATTTGTTTTTTACAGCAAAAGAAAACGTAGAAACCTACGAAGAATTGAAGAAATTTAAAGACAATGTTTTCTATAGCGAAATTGATTCGGTTCACGGACATGACGCTTTTTTAATCGAGTACAAACAATTAGATCATTTACTTGCCGATATTTTTAAGGCAGAAACAATAAAGAAATAAAATGAAAGTATTAAAATTTGGAGGTAAATCGTTAGCAAACGGAGAAGGACTTAACAAAGTTGTTTCAATCATTTCTGATAAAGTAAGTCAAGGTGAAAAAATTGCCGTTGTGGTTTCTGCACGCGGAAATGCTACAGACGAATTGGAGTTTATTTTGAGCATTGCTGCTAAAAACGGCAGTTACAAGGAATTATTAGAGAATTTTAAAAAATATCAAATATCAGATTATCCGAATGTAGATTTATCGGAAGAATTCAATGTCTTAGATAAGCTTTTTGAAGGCGTAAGTTTAATTGGAGATTACAGCAAAAAAATCAAAGATCAGATTTTGTCAAAAGGAGAATTGCTTTCGGCTAAATTATTGACGGCTATTTTATTGGAAAAAGGAATTCCAGCCAATTTTGTAGATACAAGAGAATTGTTGAAAACCGATTCTAAATTTGGTGATGCACAACCTTTGGAACAGCTTTCAAAGAAAAACGTAGTCAATTATTTTAAAGAACATAATGGCGAAACGGTTAATATAGTTACAGGCTTCATTGGCTCAAACAACAACAACGACACAACTACTTTAGGTAGAAATGGCAGTAACTATACCGCTTCGTTAATCGCAAATTATTTAAATGCTGAAGAATTACAAAACTTCACGCATGTAGACGGAATCTATACGGCAAATCCAGATTTGGTTGCCGATGCTAAGAAAATTGAATATTTATCTTTCAATGAAGCAAATGAGCTGGCAAATTTTGGCGCAACGATTCTGCATGCCAAAACGATTATTCCTTTGTTGGAAAAGAATATTCCATTACGTATTTTAAATACATTCAACCACGAAAATCGCGGCACCTTAATTACTTCAGATTCTTCTAAAGAAGGAATTAAAACGCTTTCTGTTTTAGAAAATGTTTCTCTTGTAAATTTGGAAGGACGTGGATTACTAGGAAAAGCAGGCGTCGATGCCAGAATTTTTAAAGTAATGGGAGATCACAATATCAGTGTGAGTATCATTTCGCAAGGATCTTCAGAAAGAGGAATTGGCTTGGTTGTAGCGACTGAAAAAGCTACACTTGCAATGGTGGAATTAGAAAAAGAGTTCGAAAACGACTTTTATTCAAAAGACGTAAACCAAATTACCGTGACAGATAATGTATCGGTAATTTCGATTATCGGGCAGGATTTGAGCACTTTTCATAAACCATACACCGCTTTAATCAAAAATAAAATTGTTCCGATTTTGTTTAACAATACTGTAACGGGCAAAAACGTGAGTTTGGTTGTTAAAAAAGAAGAATTAAATAAAGCCTTAAATGTAATTCACGGAGAGATCTTTGGTGTTTCTAAGAAAATAAATATCGCGATTTTTGGCCACGGATTAGTAGGCGGAACTTTAATCAATCAGATTTTAGAATCGGCTGCGGCAATTGAAAAGCGTAAAGATATTAAGCTGAATGTGTTCGCTATAGCAAATTCTAAAAAACTGCTTTTAAACAAATATGGCGTTACTAGCAATTGGAAAAATGATATCGCGGCTAAAGGTGAAGCTTACACCATTAAAGATATTATAGCTTACGCAAACGAACATCATTTAGAGAACTTAATTGCAATTGATAATACTGCAAGTGCAACTTTCGTTGAGAATTATATTCCGCTTGTAGAAAGCAGTTTCGATTTGATTTCTTCGAATAAAGTGGCTAATACTTTGACGTACGGTTTTTATAAAGAATTAAGAAAAGCTTTGGCAGAAAACCAAAAGAATTACTTATACGAAACCAATGTTGGTGCAGGTTTACCGTTAATTGATACCATTAAATTATTGCACCTTTCAGGAGAAAATATCACAAAAATTAAAGGAGTTTTCTCTGGAACATTAAGTTATTTATTCAATAATTTCTCTGCGAAAGATGCGCCTTTCAGCGAAATCTTGCAAGAAGCAATTGATAACGGATATACAGAACCAGATCCGCGTGAGGATTTATGCGGAAATGATGTTGGTAGAAAATTATTAATTTTAGCTAGAGAATTAGATTTGCAAAATGAATTTGAAGAAATCTCAATTCAGAATTTAATTCCAGAACACTTACGTGAAGGAAGTGCTGCCGATTTCTTGACGAAATTAAAAGAATTCGACCCAATTTATGCTAAAATAAAAGCAGAACAGCAGCCAAATCACGTGTTGAGATATATTGGGGAATTGTCTGGAGATTTGCAGAATGACAAAGGAAATCTTGAAGTAAAATTAGTTTCAGTGCCAAAAGATACTGCATTAGGCGGATTAAAAGGTTCTGATTCTTTCTTCGAAATTTACACAGAATCTTACGGAGATCGTCCAATTGTTATTCAAGGAGCTGGTGCAGGTTCTGCGGTAACGGCAAGAGGAGTTTTCGGAGATATTTTGAGATTGTCGGATAAAGGATAACACGATTTTAGATTGCAGATTTTAGACTTGAGATTTTAGATTTACAAGACTATAACAAAACAAAAAAATAACAACACAATGAAAGTAACCTTAAACAGAGTAAATGACGCATTTCATTTTAAACTAAAAAATGAACGCGGACATATAGTTGACGTTGACAGCAGAGCCGAATTTGGCGGAAGCGATTTAGGAGCAAGTCCAATGGAATTGGTATTAATGGGGGTTGCAGGATGCAGCGCTATAGATATGATTTCGATTTTAAAGAAACAGCGTCAGGAAATTACTTCTTTTAACGCTGAGGTTGAAGGAACAAGAGTTCAAATCGAAGAAGCAAAACCTTTTAAAGAAATCGATGTGGTTTTTTATTTAGAAGGAGAAATCAATCCAGAAAAAGCCAAAAAAGCAGCGCAGCTTTCTTTCGAGAAATACTGTTCTGTTGCCAAAACAGTTGAGCCAACGGTAACAATTAAATACAAAGTTGTCCTGAACAACGAAGCTTTGTAAGAATTAGAAAATTAGTTAATTAGAGAATTAGATAATTTCTCTAAAAAGTTTGAATTTTAAGTTCATTGATAACCTGAAACTTTAAACTTGAAACAAAAAAACAAAAACAAAACAACACAATGAATACAGAAGAATTTGGTTTTGAAACACAAGCCATAAGAACACAATTAGAGAGATCTCAATATTTAGAACATTCGGTGCCTTTGTACCTTTCATCAAGCTTCGTTTTTGAAGATGCTGAAGATATGAGAGCTTCGTTTACAGAAGAAAAAGAAAGAAATATTTACAGCCGTTTCAGCAATCCAAACACTTCGGAGTTTGTAGACAAGATCTGCAAAATGGAAGGTGCCGAATCTGGTTACGCTTTTGCAACAGGAATGGCAGCAGTATATTCTACTTTTGCAGCATTGTTAAATTCTGGAGATCATATTGTTTCTGCAAGCAGTGTTTTTGGTTCTACTCACGCTTTGTTTATGACTTATTTTCCAAAATGGAATATCGAAACTTCTTATTTCGAAATCAATAAGCCAGAAACAATCGAAAGTTTTATTAAGCCAAATACCAAAATATTATACGCCGAATCTCCGACAAATCCAGGAGTGGATGTAATCGATTTAGAACTGTTAGGAAATATTGCTAAAAAACACAATTTGATTTTAATAATCGACAACTGTTTTGCAACACCTTATTTACAGCAGCCAATTAAATTTGGAGCACATTTGGTTATCCATTCAGCAACAAAATTAATCGACGGACAAGGACGCGTCTTAGGCGGAGTTACTGTTGGAGACGCAGAATTAATCAGACAGATTTATTTGTTCTCTAGAAACACAGGTCCAGCTTTATCACCTTTTAATGCTTGGGTTCTTTCAAAAAGTTTAGAGACACTTGCCGTTCGTGTTGACAGACACTGCGAAAATGCTTTAAAAGTTGCTGAGTTTTTAGAAAGTCACCCGAATGTAAACAGCGTAAAATACCCATTCTTGAAATCGCATCCGCAATATGAAATTGCTAAAAAGCAAATGAAAGCTGGTGGAAACATCATCGCATTCGAAATTAAAGGTGGGATCGAAGCGGGAAGAAAATTCCTGAATTCAATTCAACTTTGCTCATTATCTGCAAATATTGGAGATACAAGAACAATTGTTACGCATCCGGCTTCAACAACACACAGCAAATTATCTGAAGAAGATCAATTGGCAGTTGGAATCACACAAGGATTAGTTCGTGTTTCTGTTGGTTTGGAAACTGTTGAAGATGTAATTGCAGATTTGAAACAAGCGTTGGCTTAAAATTTTAGATTTTAGACTTAAGATTTTAGATTTTCAATTTCTAATATATAAAGACGATTTTTGATAGTAAGTTTTACTGTTGAAAATCGTCTTTTTTTTAAAATTGTTCTCTAAAAAATATACTTTTGTTTTGGACTGAGAATATTAATGACGATTAGTTTATGAGTGATAGAGTTTACATTCTTGATAAAAAAATACTTGCTTCAAATAGAAAACGTTTTGAAGGTTTTATTATTGATTTTATTTTTACAATTATTTTAATTTTTATTTCTGGTTTTGTAATTGTAATAACAGGAAATATTTTTAATTGGGATATATTCTCCATTTGGCAAAGATTTGTTACTGATTCTACTTATGTGGCATTTTTTACTTTTTTGATGCTTAATTATTTTTTTATGGAGTGTTTTTTTGGTGCGTCTATGGGGAAATTTGCTACAGGTATCGTGGTCGTTACTGAAAAGGGTACAAAGCCAAATTTTATTAAGATTCTTATTCGTACCTTTTGTCGCTTAATTCCTTTTGATGTATTATCATTTTTAGGAAAATCTGGCACTTTCTGGCATGATTCTATATCAAAAACTCATGTTGTAGTGAGAAGTGAACTTGAAAAAGATATGGAAATCTTTTATCAGATCGATTTGATTGGAGTAAAAGAAGTAATTTGATAGAATTAGTAGAATTTAACTTTATTCTTTTGTGATTGTTCAAACAAAAAGCATATTTTTGTTGTTTAATAATTTACAGCAATCAATTAACTCTTGAAAAGCTGGAATCTAAAACATAAAGATGCTTTCAAAAAAGACAAAATACGGAATCAAAGCTTTGACTTATTTAGCAAGACGCGAAAATAACGAACCAGTTCAGATTGCCGAAATTGCGAAAAGCGAACACATTTCGATAAAATTTTTAGAAAGTATTTTACTGCTGTTGAGAAACTCGGGTTTTCTTGGAGCAAAAAAAGGAAAAGGTGGAGGTTATTATCTGATAAAAGACCCAAAAGATATCAGCATGGCTAAAGTATATCGAATTCTGGAAGGGCCAATTGCATTATTGCCTTGCGCGAGTCATAATTTTTACGAAAGATGTGATGATTGCGATGATGAATCTACTTGTGCTGCTAGGCGTTTAATGACAGAAGTTCGTGATAATACACTTAAAATATTAGAAAGCAACTCTTTGGCAGATATAGCATTCTAAAAAAAAATAAACCATATAAGTCATATAAGTTCATTTTAGTCTTTGCGGAAAGCTTGTTAAATGAACTTATATGACTTATATGGTTTAAAAAATTGCCTTAAAAAATCAATTTATATCCAGCTAAGAAAAGCATTACTGCAATTGCATTTCTAAGAAACTGGTCAGGCACTTTTCCGCTTAACATGCTTCCCATGTATATTCCAGGAAGCGATCCCATCAACAATTGACCAAGTAATCCTAAATCTAAATTTCCCATAGAAGCGTGGCCAATTCCAGCAACCAAAGTTAAAGGAACAGCATGTGCAATTTCAGTTCCAACTAAACGTGGTGTTGGCAATAATGGATATAGGAAGAATAAAGTTACAGTTCCTAAAGCTCCAGCTCCAATAGAAGTTAAGGTTACAGTTGCTCCTAATAAAACTCCGATTGCGATTGTCAGCATATTTTGAGTGGTGCTTTCGCTGTGAAATTTATCTCCGGCATGTTTTTGAGAAAAAACTAAAAGCTTCTTTTTGAATATTATCGCTACCGAAGTAAATAATAAAGCCCATCCTAAACTGTACTTAATAACTCGATTTACAGTTTCTATATCGGTTTTAATGCTATGTAAAATCCATAAAGTTACTAAAGCAGCGGGAACGCTCCCTAAAGTCAGCCAGCCCGTAATTTTCCAGTTGATGTTCCCTTTTTTATTGTGTACAAATATTCCTCCAGCTTTGGTAAAAGCAGCGTATAGTAAATCGGTTCCTACTGCAGTTGTTGGAGAAATGCCGAAATATAATAAAATAGGAGTCATTAAAGAGCCTCCTCCAACACCTGTTAACCCCACAATAAAACCAACTGCTAAACCTGCTATTACAAGACCGATCTGAAAATCCATGAAAAAATATTTGCCGCTAAAATAACAACAATTTTATAATTATCCTATAGATTTTGTAGAGATTAAATGTGTATTTTTGTGGATCACAAAATTGGAGCATCTTGTTAAAATAGTAAGAGGTAACATTTAATTTGTTAAAATAATCACTAATTCTTTTTTAAATCTCTTTTAACTTGGTTTATAAGATGATAGCTTATGTAAAAAAGTAAATATATTGTTTTGATATTTCGAAATATATAGTACTTTTGCAAAGTAATCTACTAAGCCGATAGGGTAATGGATTTTTAAGAACAAAAAACAATTCTTAAAATATGGAAAATGAACTTAAGTTAAACAGCACTATAGTAAAGTCTGATTCTTTATTAAAGGAAAAATTGTGGGTTGTAATACCTGTTGTTTTGTTGTTAGGTTTGGCAGTTACATTAATTTATAATCATCATGCTGAATTTTCGTGGGATGGTTTCGTTCAGGGGCTTGATGAAAATCTTTTAGCATTTTTTTTAATTGGTGCTTTTGCTCAATTAGTAGATGGCGCTTTAGGAATGGGATATGGAGCAACTTCTACGTCATTTTTATTGGCTTATGGAGTTTCGCCAGTTTTGAGCAGTACGGCAGTTCACGTTTCAGAGATGTTTACAACTGGAGCATCGGCGCTTTCGCACCACCGCTTTGGAAACATCAATAAAAAATTGGTCAAACATTTATTGATTCCTGGGGTTTTAGGATCAATCACAGGAGCTTATTTATTATCAGATGTTATTGACGGAGATATTATTAAGCCTTTTATTGCGGTTTACATGATTATTCTGGCAGTTGTAATTATCAGAAAGGCTCTTAGAAAAAGTGTTGTAAAAAAGAAAACCAAAAAACTAGGAGTTTTAGCAGTGTTTGGAGGTTTTATGGATTCTGTTGGAGGAGGAGGCTGGGGGCCAATCGTGACTTCAACATTGTTAGGAAGAGGAAGAAATCCAAAATATACGATAGGGTCTGTAAATGCGGCCGAGTTTGCCATTTCGTTTGCAAGTGGAATTACTTTCATGCTTTTTGGTGGAATTCACGGCTGGCAGATAATTATCGGATTGATTTTAGGAGGAGTTATTTCAGCGCCAATAGCAGCTTATTTGGTAAATAAAATCAAAAGAAAACCAATGATGGTTGCGGTTGGAGTTCTAATTATAATATTGAGTTTAAAAACATTATCTAAATTATTGTAAAAGATAATTTTAGAAAGGAAAAGAATTATGAGTGCGATTATTGTGCAAGAATTATTAGAGAAAACTAAAGATCTTTCGCTTGACGAAACCTTAGTTTTTTTAGCAAAAGAATTTCCGGGAAAAGTAATTTTCTCAACTTCTTTCGGTCAGGAAGATCAGGTAATTACTGATTTTATTGCAAAAAGTAACACAGATATTACTGTTTTTACTCTAGACACCGGAAGATTATTTCAGGAAACTTACGATGTTTTTCATAAAACATTAAAAAAATACAAAAGACCAATCGAAGTTTTTTTCCCAGAAGCTGCTTCAGTAGAAAATCTTCTGAAAACAAAAGGACCAAACAGCTTTTACGATTCGGTTGAAAACAGAAAAGAATGCTGTTTTATTCGAAAAGTGGTTCCGTTACGAAAAGCTTTAGCAGGAAATTCAGTTTGGATTACAGGTTTAAGAGCAGAACAATCAGAAAACAGACACGATTTAAGTTTGTTTGAATACGACGGAAACTTCGAAATCATCAAATTCAATCCGTTATTAAAATGGACTTTAGAAGAAGTTGAAACGTATTTGTCAGAAAACAATGTACCTCAAAATGCTTTACACAAACAAGGTTTCGTAAGTATTGGCTGCGCGCCTTGTACAAGAGCCATTTTTCCAGGTGAAGATATCAGAGCTGGAAGATGGTGGTGGGAATCTAGTCATAAAGAGTGCGGGCTTCATAGTGCTAAGAAAGAGTAGTAGAAGAAAGAAGCAAGAGGCAAGACTTCTGCAGAGAATAAAAAATAGATTTATAGAATAAAGAGTGGAGATTTTAGATCAGGTTAAAAACTTGAAACTTGAAACCTGAAACAAAATTTTCACAACAAAATATCAAACAAAAAAACAATGAGTTCAGTATTAAAAACAAACGCTTTAGAGAGTGAAGCGATATACATTTTCAGAGAAGTAATTTCACAGTTTGACAAACCGGTTTTGCTTTTCTCAGGAGGAAAAGATTCTATTACATTAGTGCGTTTGGCACAAAAAGCATTTTTCCCTGCTAAAATTCCGTTTCCTCTATTACACGTTGATACGGGGCACAATTTCCCTGAGACAATTGCTTTCAGAGATAAATTGGTTGAAGAATTAGGTTTAGAGCTAATCGTTCGTAATGTTCAGGATGCTATTGATGAAGGAAAAGTGGTAGAAGAAACTGGTAAATATTCAAGCCGTAACAGCTTACAGACTACAACACTTTTAGATGCAATTGAAGAATTTAAGTTTGATGCTTGTATTGGTGGCGCCCGTCGTGATGAAGAAAAAGCAAGAGCTAAAGAGCGCATTTTTTCTGTTCGTGATGATTTCGGACAATGGGACGAAAAAAATCAAAGACCTGAGTTGTTTGATATCTTGAATGGAAAAATCGAAAATGGACAAAACGTTCGTGTTTTCCCAATTTCAAATTGGACAGAATTAGATGTTTGGAGTTATATCGAAAAAGAACAAATCGAGATTCCATCAATCTATTTCTCACATAAAAGAAAAGTTTTTTTGAGAGACGGTTTAATCTGGTCGCATTCTCCTTTTGTGTATCAGGAAGAAGACGAACAAATCGAAGAACGAATTGTTCGTTTCAGAACCGTTGGAGATATGAGTTGTACAGCTGCTGTTGAATCTTATGCAGCAACAATTGAAGAAGTGGTAGGTGAAATCAGATCATCAACCATTTCTGAAAGAGGAGCCAGAATCGATGACAAACGTTCTGAAGCTGCAATGGAAAAGAGAAAACAACAAGGGTATTTTTAATTGGATAATTAATAATTGACAATTGATAATTAAAAAGTAGAATCAAAAAAACATACGGATTATAAGTTTCAAACAAAACCTGAAACTTTAAACCTGAAACAAAAATATTAGAATGGACGTTTTAAAAATAGCAACAGCAGGAAGTGTAGATGATGGAAAAAGTACTTTGATCGGAAGATTATTGTACGATACAAAATCATTGACTACAGATAAAATAGAAGCAATCGAAAAAAGCAGTAAACAAAAAGGTTACGATTATCTTGATTTTTCGTTAGCGACAGACGGTTTAGTAGCCGAAAGAGAACAAGGAATTACAATTGACGTTGCGCATATTTATTTTTCGACTGCAAAGAAAAGTTACATTATTGCAGATACTCCTGGACACGTAGAATATACAAGAAACATGGTTACAGGAGCTTCAACTTCTCAGGTTTCAATCATTTTAATTGATGCCAGAAAAGGAGTAATTGAGCAGACTTACCGTCACTTTTTTATCAATAATTTATTGAGAGTAAAAGAGGTAATTGTTGCCATTAACAAAATGGATTTAGTGGATTATTCAGAAGAGGTTTTCAATAAAATCAAAGCTGATTTTCAGGCATTAAATGCAAAAAGCACTTTTAAGGAGCAAAACGTAAGTTATATTCCGTTAAGCGCAATCAACGGCGGAAACGTAGTTGATAAATCAGAAAATATGCCTTGGTACGATGGTCAAACTGTTTTAGAACATTTAGAAGGATTGCATGCTTCAGATGTTTTTGAAGCTGGAAAAGCACGTTTCCCAGTTCAAACCGTTATTCGTCCAAAAACAGAAGAATACCATGATTTTAGAGGTTACGCAGGAAAATTATACGGAAATTCAATTAAAGTTGGAGATGCCGTAACGGTTCTTCCTTCTTTAACAGAATCAAAAGTATCTAAAATTCACTTTTTCGATAAAACATTCGATGAGGCCGTTGCAGGATCTTCAATTACAATCGAATTAGAAAATGATATCAATGTAACGAGAGGAGATATGATTGTAAAATCAGATGAGCTTCCAAAAATTGAAAAAGATATTACAACGACAGTTTGCTGGATGGATAGTAAAAAACTGGTTCCAGGAACAAAGTATTTAGTACAACATAATACGAATAGGGTTTTGGCAAAAGTAGAAAGTATTAAAAATACGATTGCAACTGATTATTCAGGAACGACTGAAGCTTCACAATTAGCAATCAACGAAATTGGAGAAGTAAGCATTAAATTAAGCAAACCGTTATATTTTGATTCTTATAATGAAAACAAATCAAACGGAGCTTTTATCTTAATTGATACTGCAACAAACACAACAGCAGGAGTAGGATTCATTCGCTAGTTGATAGTTGATGGTTTTTAGTTGATAGTTATTCTGCTAGTAAACCAACAACCAACAACTGACAACCAACAACTAAAGAGAAATGGAAAGTTTTAGAACAGAAATAGAAAATCCGGTAGTTCAGAAAGAGATTATCGAATTAGAAAAAAAGATTCATTTATTCCGTGGAGGAAAAATTGATGATGAGCGTTTTCGCAGTCTTCGTTTAGCGCGCGGAATCTATGGACAGCGTCAGGAAGGCGTGCAGATGATTCGTATCAAATTGCCTTATGGTAAAGTTACCAGTGAACAATTAGTGCGTATTACTCAGGTTTCTGATGAATATTCTACTGGACGTTTACACATTACAACGCGTCAGGATATTCAGATTCATTACGTAAGCTTAGACAGAACACCAGAACTTTGGGCTGATTTAGCTAAGGATGATATTACGCTTCGTGAAGCTTGTGGAAATACCGTTAGAAATATTACAGGAAGCGAATTGGCGGGTGTAGATGTAAACGAACCATTTGATGTTTCGCCTTACGCACACGGACTTTTTCAATATCTATTAAGAAATCCAATCTGTCAGGAAATGGGACGTAAATTCAAAATTTCGTTCTCTTCTTCAGACGAAGATACGGCTTTGAGTTATTTGCACGATTTAGGATTTATTCCTAAAATTAAAGACGGACAAAAAGGTTTTAAAATCATGTTTGGAGGAGGTTTAGGATCTCAGCCAGCACATGCTGAATTGCTTTCGGAGTTTGTTCCGGTAAACGAAATTATTCCAACAGCAGAAGGAATCATTCGTATTTTCGACAGATACGGAGAACGTGCCAAAAGAATGAAAGCGCGTATGAAATTCTTAATCAAAGAAATGGGGAAAGACGCTTTCCTTGATTTAGTTGAAAAAGAGAAAAAAGCCATTGCTTTTGAAACATACGAAATAGATACAACCGCTTTTGATGGTCCAATTCCAGAACCAGTTTTAGAAGTTCCACAAGTTACAATTGAAGATACCGAAGCTTACGAAGCTTGGAAAAAATCGAACGTAATTAAGCAGAAACAAGACGGTTATTATGCTATCGGAATCAAAGTTTTATTAGGAGATTTTTATACTGATAAAGCCAGATTATTAGCAGCATTAATTAAAAATTACGCAGCAAACGAATTACGTTTTTCAT
Organism: Flavobacterium humidisoli; assembly: GCF_023272795.1. Lineage (NCBI taxonomy): Bacteria > Pseudomonadati > Bacteroidota > Flavobacteriia > Flavobacteriales > Flavobacteriaceae > Flavobacterium > Flavobacterium humidisoli. Next base: position 1,711,429 of record NZ_CP096829.1, read on the forward strand.
TGCGTCAAAATATTGTAATACGTCACGTAAAAGAAGAGAATCTTCCTTTCTTTTATCAAGAATTAGCCAAGCTTGACTTTGTTCAATTAGGATATAATTCAGTTGGAGATATTACGGCATGTCCGGGTACTGATACTTGCAACTTGGGGATTGCAAGTAGTACCGGTATTGCAGAAGAATTAGAAAGAGTTTTAACTGCTGAATATCCTCAGTATTTAAACAACCGCGAAATCGAAATTAAAATTTCGGGTTGTATGAATGCCTGCGGACAGCACAATATGTCGGCAATTGGATTCCAAGGAATGTCTATTAATTCAGGAAAATTAGTTGCTCCGGCTTTGCAAGTTTTATTAGGCGGAGGAAGATTAGGAAATGGCGCTGGACGTTTTGCTGATAAAGTAATCAAAGTTCCTAGTCGTAGAGGTCCTGATGCGTTGCGTACCATCTTAAATGATTTTGACGCTAACGGAAGCGGACAAAAATTCCTTGATTATTATGATACAAAAGGAGAAAAATATTTCTACGAAATCTTAAAACCTTTCGCAGATGTAACCAATTTAACAGAAGCTGATTTTGTAGATTGGGGTAACGCAGACAACTATGTAAAAGCAGTTGGAGTTGGAGAATGTGCGGGAGTTGTGATCGATTTAGTAGCGACATTATTGTTTGAAGCGAAAGAGAAATTGATTTTGGCTCAAGAATCTTTCGACGAGAAAAAATGGTCAGATGCTATTTACCATGCTTATGCAGGATTTGTAAACGGTGCTAAGGCTTTATTATTGGCAGAAAACCAAAAAACAAATCACCATGCAGGAATTGTCGATTTGTTTGACACTGTTTTTATTGATACCAATAAAATCGAATTGAATTCAACTTTTAAAGATTTGGTTTACCAGATCAATAAAAACGAACCATCTGAAGCTTTCGCTAAAGATTATATTGCTCAAGCAGTAGTTTTCTTTGACAAAATTGAAACTTTCAGAGCTCAAGAATTAGCAAATGCTTAATATAAAACCAAAAATAACTTTAGTCGGTGCAGGTCCGGGAGATCCCGATTTACTTACGCTCAAAGCTGTAAAAGCATTGGCTGAAGCCAACGTGGTTTTATATGACGCTTTGGCCAATGAAGAAATTCTGGATTACGCACCAAAAAATGCAATTAGAATTTTTGTTGGAAAAAGAATCGGCAATCATGCCTATACGCAGGATCAAATCAATCAATTGATTGTGGATAATGCGCTGACTTACGGAAACGTAGTTCGATTAAAAGGTGGAGATCCGTTTATTTTTGGAAGAGGTGGTGAAGAAGTGGAATTTGCAGAAAGTTTCGGAATTGAAACTATCGTAGTTCCCGGAATTTCATCTGTATTGGCAGTTCCTGCAAGTCAGGGAATTTCGATTACAAAACGTGGCGTTTCAGAAAGCTTTTGGGCTATTACAGGAACAACATCTGATAGAAAATTATCTGCAGATGTAGCTTTGGCAGCTCAATCTTCTGCAACAGTTGTAATCTTGATGGGAATGCACAAATTGCCTCAAATCATCGATTTGTTTCAAAAAGAAGATAAAGGAAATTTACCAGTTGCCATCATTCAAAACGGAACAACTGCTGAAGAAAAGGTTGGTGTAGGAACAGTAGATTCAATTTTAGAAGTTGTAAAAGAAAAAGAATTAGGTTCGCCAGCGATTATTGTTCTTGGAGAAGTTGTAAGAGAAAGCAATAAACTAAAAGGATTTTACGAAGAATTTCTATCAAAAGAAGAAATTCGTTAGAATTTATGTTCTGTTAGGAACATTTCATCGGTAGTAGAAAAAAAATAAATGTTCCCAACAAAAATGTTCCGTTAGGAATATTTGATTGGTAAATCGTCTAATTTTGGTTAGATGAAAAAAGAGTAACATGGAACAAAACGAATTATATCCCATATTTCTAAAACTTCACAATCTAAATGTCTTGATTGTGGGCGGAGGAAATGTAGGTCTGGAAAAGCTTTCTTTCTTGCTAAAATCAAGTCCAAATGCAAATGTTGAGGTTGTAGCGCCCGATTTTCATTTAGAAATTAAAGTTTTAGCCGAAAAGCATCCTTCGATTAAATTGACAGAATCGAAGTTTAAAAAGAAAATGCTCAAAAAACGTCATATGGTAATTGCCTGTACAGACAATTTAAAAGTGAATAAAAGAGTATACGATTTGTCACGTAAGCGTTATTTGATTTGTAATATCGCCGACACGCCAGATTTATGTGATTATTATTTGGGCGGAATCGTAACAAAAGGAAATGTAAAAATTGCCATTTCGACTAACGGAAAATCGCCAACAACAGCCAAAAGACTTCGAGAGTTTTTTGAAGAAGTAATTCCAGAAGATATCAATCAAATGGTTGAGAACCTGAATGAATACCGAAAAACGCTCAAAGGTAATTTTGAAGAAAAGGTTAAAAGAATGAATGAGATTACCTCTTCATTAAAAAATAAAGAGTAAAAAAGTTTCGGAAAGAAATTAATGATAAAAATCATTGATAGTACAAGGATTTATTCGTTTCTTTGTGTTATTAAGAATGATTATAAACAACAACATAATGATTAAAACAGATATACTTATAATTGGAGCAGGACCAACAGGTTTATTTGCCGTTTTCGAGGCAGGATTGTTAAAATTAAAATGCCACATTTTAGATGCTCTTCCACAAGCAGGAGGACAACTATCAGAGTTATATCCAAAAAAACCAATTTATGATATTCCTGGATTCCCAGAAGTATTAGCTGGAGATTTAGTTGATGGATTAATGGAGCAAATCAAACAATTTGAGCCAGGTTTTACTTTAGGCGAGCGTGCAGAAACCATCGACAAACAAGAAGACGGAACATTTATCGTAACTTCAAATAAAGGAACTAAATTCCACGCGCCAGTTATCGCAATCGCTGGAGGTTTAGGAAGTTTTGAGCCTCGTAAACCACTTATCGAAGATATCGAGTTTTATGAAGATAAAGGAGTAAAATACTTCATCAAAAATCCTGAAAAATTCAGAGATAAAAGAGTAGTAATTGCAGGAGGAGGAGATTCAGCTTTAGACTGGAGTATCTTCTTAGCAAATGTAGCTTCAGAAGTAACTTTAATTCACCGTAGAAATGAATTTAGAGGAGCTCTAGATTCTGTAGAAAAAGTACAGGAATTAAAATCAGCTGGAAAAATTAAATTAATCACTCCAGCAGAAGTTATCGGAATTAATGGTGCTGAACACGTAGAATCATTAGATATTGAAGAAAACGGAGCACACCGTAAAATCGAATGCGACTATTTCATCCCGCTTTTCGGATTAACTCCAAAATTAGGTCCGATAGGTGACTGGGGATTAGAAATCGAGAAAAATGCAATTAAAGTAAACAATGCATTAGATTACCAAACGAACATTCCGGGAATCTTCGCCATTGGAGACGTTAATACATACCCAGGAAAATTAAAGTTAATCCTTTGCGGATTCCACGAAGCGACTTTAATGTGCCAGGCAGCTTACCAAATCATCAACCCAGGTAAAAAATACGTATTGAAATATACAACAGTTTCTGGTGTTGACGGTTTCGACGGAACTCGTAAAGAAGCTCCAAAAGCGGTTGTGAAAGCGATTGTTTAATCTGAGATGCTAAGATACTAAGGTGCTAAGGGACTAAGATTTTTATATAGAAAGCTCAAACTAAAAGTTTGAGCTTTTTTAATTAATCCCAGAGGGATGAAATATTTATAGAAAAGAAATTATTCGTTTGCAAAAGAGCTCCAGAGGAGCGAAATATATGTCGTCGCTCCGCTGGAGCTTTTGCTTGGTTAAATAATTGTTTTTCTATAAATATTATGCTCCTCTGGAGCTCAACGAATATGTATGGATTTATTATTAAAGCATAATTTCTAGGAAAAATACATAAAAAACATAGCCAGTGGTTTTAACCACTGGAACCCAACGCATGAACAACGTGCAACGAATTAACACAATACGTGTCCCGCGGTTGAAACCGCGGGCTATATTTGAAAATCAAAGTCAAGTTTTAACCTTAGAATCTTAGCGACTTAGAACCTCAGAACCTTAGAAAAAAACATTTGCAAATCGTATCCCTATTTCATACCTTTGCACTGTTCTTAAAATTATTGTCAGTTATCACGAAAGGCGGAGGGATAGACCCGATGAAACCTTAGCAACCCTTTATCATAAAGAAGGTGCTAAATTCTACTTTATACGACATTTTCCAGTATTAAAGATAGATAACACAAATACATACTCGTATTTCTCAAAACTTTTCCAGACAACACACAATATTTACTGAAACAGATTCTGTATCAGGAGCGAATCATTGGCGCATTTTTGCAGTCAATAGTTCCCGCTTTTCGTTGCAATCTTTTGTTTTTTAAAGAAAAAACAAAAGGATTTCCACTTCAATCGGGGCTAATGAGCCAGCAATAGTGCACTTTTGGAATTAATGTGAAAAAAATATCGAAGGTTAAACCAGACTGGTTTTCAATCCCGAAGCTTCGGGACTGTCAGGTTTAAATAGAGTCTTCAAAATTATAATTAAAAAAGCTTTGTGCCTTAGTGGCTTAGCGGCAAAAGAATATGGCAATTACGATACAAGAAGCAATAAAGAAAAATATCCTAATCCTAGACGGAGCAATGGGAACGATGTTGCAACGCTATAATTTCTCAGAAGAAGATTTTAGAGGAGAGCGTTTCAAAGATTTCCTGCATCCGTTAAAAGGAAACAACGATTTATTATCCCTAACACAACCACAAGCCATCCGCGCTGTTCACGCTGCTTATTTTGAAGCTGGTGCTGATATTGTAGAAACCAATACTTTTTCAGGAACGACAATCGGTATGGCTGATTATCATATGGAAGATTTGGTTTACGAGTTAAACTACGAATCAGCAAAGATCGCACGACAAGTTGCTGATGAGTTTACCGCAAAAAATCCAGAGAAACCACGTTTTGTAGCTGGTTCAATCGGACCAACAAACCGTACGGCAAGTATGTCACCAGACGTAAACGATCCAGGTTACAGAGCCGTAACGTTTGACGATTTGCGAATTGCATACAAAGAACAAGTAGAAGCGTTAATGGATGGAGGATGCGATTTACTTTTAGTAGAAACGATTTTCGATACCTTAAATGCGAAAGCAGCACTTTTTGCAATTGAAGAAGTGAAGGAAGAACGTAATCTGGATATTCCAATTATGGTTTCAGGAACCATTACAGATGCTTCAGGAAGAACACTTTCTGGACAAACTGTTGAGGCATTTTTGATTTCAGTTTCGCATATTCCGTTGTTAAGTGTTGGTTTCAATTGTGCTCTTGGAGCCGATTTATTGAAACCGTATTTAAAAACATTAGCACATAATACAAGTTTTAATGTTTCGGCACATCCAAATGCAGGATTGCCAAACGCTTTCGGACAATACGACGAAACGCCAGAGCAAACGCAAGCTTTTATCAAAGAATATTTAGAAGATAATTTAATCAATATTATCGGTGGCTGTTGCGGAACAACGCCAGATCATATTCGATTAATGGCTGAGGTTGCGAAAGATTATAAGCCGAGGGTTGCGCCGGTTATTGCCTAAAGTTTCGCTTATGCAAGGTTTTAAAAACCTTGCAGGTTGAATTCAGAATAAAATGTTCCGTAGGAACAAATCATCGGTAGAAAAAAATGACAATTGAAATCGTGGAAAATAGATTGTTTGTTTTAACCGAGTCTGCGTGAGGGATAGAAGTGAAAAGCCCACAGCCTGACGAAGGAAGTGCGAGGACTTGTAACGGATAGCCCGGCCCGGAGGGACACGCCCAAATTAATAAACATAAATACCTACAAAGTTTTCAAAACCTTGCAGGAAACAAAAGAGAATAAAAAAAACTCAGAATCTAGGCATCTTAGAATCTTAGTAACTTAAAAAAAAATGGCAGAAAAAAGAAGAGACCTTGTATTATCAGGATTAGAACCATTGATTATTACGCCCGAAAGTGTTTTTGTAAACGTTGGGGAACGTACGAATGTAACAGGTTCAAGAAAATTCTTGAGATTAATCAAGGAAGAGAAATATGACGAGGCGCTTGATATTGCAAGGCAGCAGGTAGAAGGAGGAGCACAAATCATCGATATTAATATGGATGAGGGAATGTTGGATGGCGTTACTGCAATGACTAAATTTTTGAATTTAATTGCTGCAGAACCAGATATTTCGCGAGTGCCGATTATGATTGACAGTTCGAAATGGGAAATCATCGAAGCGGGTCTTAAAGTAGTACAAGGGAAAAGCGTTGTAAACTCGATTTCGTTAAAAGAAGGAGAAGAAGCCTTTATTCACCATGCTAAATTAATCAAACGCTACGGAGCGGCGGCGATTGTAATGGCTTTTGACGAAGTAGGTCAGGCCGATAATTACGATCGTAGAGTCGAGATTTGCCAACGTTCTTATGATATTTTGGTAAACAAAGTAGGTTTTCCTCCTCAGGATATTATTTTCGATTTGAATATTTTCCCAGTTGCAACAGGAATGGAAGAACACCGCCTGAATGCTTTGGACTTTTTTAGAGGAACAAAATGGGTTCGTGAGAATTTACCACACGCACATATTAGTGGAGGAGTGAGTAACGTTTCATTCTCGTTTAGAGGGAATGATGTTGTTCGTGAAGCGATGCACTCGGTGTTTTTGTATCACGCAATTAAAGAAGGAATGACGATGGGAATCGTGAATCCAGAGATGCTTACGATTTATGATGATATTCCGAAAGACTTATTAGAACACGTTGAAGACGTAATTTTAGATAGACGTGATGATGCTACAGAACGACTTTTAGATTTTGCAGAAAATGTAAAAGGTGAAGTAAAAAGCGATGAAAAAGCCATTCAGGAGTGGCGTTTAGGATCTGTTCAGGATCGTATTACACATTCTTTGGTAAAAGGAATTGATGCTTTTATTGAAGAAGATGTAGAAGAAGCCCGTTTGGCAGCAACAAAACCAATTGAAGTTATCGAGATCAATTTAATGGCTGGAATGAATGTCGTTGGAGATTTATTCGGGAGCGGAAAAATGTTCCTGCCACAGGTTGTAAAATCGGCTCGTGTAATGAAAAAAGCGGTTGCTTATTTGCTGCCTTTTATTGAAGCAAGCAAACAAGCTGGAGATAAACAAGGAAACGGAAAAATCCTGATGGCAACCGTAAAAGGTGATGTTCATGATATTGGAAAAAACATCGTTTCGGTGGTTTTAGCTTGTAACAATTATGAGATTGTAGATTTAGGTGTAATGGTTCCTCCAGAAAAAATCATTGCAGCGGCTATTGAACATGAAGTAGATATTATCGGATTAAGTGGACTGATCACACCTTCGCTTGACGAAATGGTTTATTTGGCCAAAGAATTAGACAAACAAGATATTAAAATCCCGATTATGATTGGTGGTGCAACTACTTCGCGCGCGCACACCGCGGTGAAAATTGCTCCTCAATATAGAGAAACTGTAATTCACGTAAACGATGCTTCGAGAGCCGTTACCGTTGCAGGAAATCTATTAGATCATAACCGAAAAATATATGCAGCCGATATTCGTGCAGAATACGATTCGTTTAGAGAAACATTTTTAAATCGTTCGAGAGATAAAAACTTCTTAACGATTGAAGATGCGCGTAAAAATAAATTACCATTGGATTGGAGTGAATATACTCCAGTTAAACCAAAAGTAATTGGTGCACAAACCATAGAAGTTGAATTGGATGTTTTGGTTCCGTATATCGACTGGACGCCATTTTTTCAGACTTGGGAATTGTACGGAAAATATCCGGCAATTTTAACGGATGAGGTTGTGGGCGAACAAGCAACATCTGTTTTCAAAGATGCTCAGGCGATGCTTAAAGTAATCTTAGAAGAGAAAAAACTAAAAGCAAAAGGTATTTACGGAATTTTCCCTGCGAATCAGGTGGATGATGACGATATCGAATTGCGTGATGAAAACGGAAAAGTTTTAGAAAAATTCTTAACGCTTCGCCAGCAGTCACAAAAAACAAAAGGCGCTCCAAACATCGCTTTAGCCGATTTTATTCTGCCAAAAGAAAGCGGAATAGAAGATTATATGGGAGCTTTTTGTGTAACCACAGGTTTTGGTGTTGACGAATGGGCTGCGGAATATGAAAAGAATTTAGACGATTACAATTCGATTATGGTCAAAGCGCTTGCAGATCGTTTTGCTGAGGCTTTCGCCGAATATCTTCACGAAAAAGTTCGTAAGGATTTCTGGGGTTATGATTCAGAAGAATCTTTAACCAACGAAGAATTGATTAAAGAAAATTATAAAGGAATTCGTCCTGCGCCAGGTTATCCGGCTTGTCCTGATCACTTGGAAAAACCAACGATTTGGAAGCTTTTAAATGTAGCCGAAGAAATTGGAGTTACTTTGACAGAAAGTATGGCGATGTGGCCGGCTTCTTCGGTTTCAGGATATTATTTCGGAAACCCAAAGAGCCGATATTTCGGATTAGGAAAAATAAAAGAAGATCAAGTCACAGATTACGCCAAACGCCGAAATGTACCACTTGATTACGCAATGAAATGGTTAAACCCTAATATAGCAGATTAAATTAGTCTAAAGTCAAAAGTCTTAAAGTCCGAAAGGAAAGACTTTCGACTTTCGACTTTCAAACTTTAAGACTTAAAATGAAAGTAACAGAGCATATAGAAAACGCCAAAGGAAAAACATTATTCTCATTTGAAATTATTCCGCCTCAAAAGGGGAAAAGCATTCAGGAATTATACGATAATATTGATCCGTTAATGGAGTTTAAACCGCCGTTTATTGATGTAACAACTTCTCGTGAAGAATATATTTATATTGATAAAGGAAACGGACTTTTGGATAAAAAGCTAACTCGTATGCGTCCGGGAACGCTTGGGATTTGCGCTTCTATAAAACATAAATACAATGTCGATACAGTTCCACATTTACTTTGTGGCGGATTTACGCAGGAAGAAACAGAGTATATGTTGGTTGATTGTCAGTATTTAGGAATCAACAATGTGATGGCGCTTCGCGGAGATGCCATGAAAGATGAGCAGTCTTTTACGCCAAAAGCGGGAGGAAATCATTATGCAATCGATTTGGTTCGTCAAATCAACGATTTAAATTGTGGAAAATATCTTCATGAAGTAATGGATGTTGACAATAAAGCCGATTTTTGTATTGGCGTTGCAGGATATCCAGAAAAGCATTTAGAATCACCATCTTTACAATCAGATTTAAAAAGATTAAAAGAAAAAGTAGATGCAGGAGCAGATTATGTTGTAACACAAATGTTTTTTGACAACTCGAAATATTTTGCCTTTGTAGAAAAAGCAAGAGAAATAGGTATTACAATTCCGATTATTCCTGGAATAAAACCTATTGCGGTTCAGAGACATTTACAGGTTTTACCACAGATTTTTAGAATCGATTTACCAGAAGATTTAATCGATGCTGTAGATAAATGCAAAAACAATGCTGAAATCAAACAAGTCGGAATCGAATGGGCGATTCAGCAGTCATTAGAATTAAAAGCCGCTGGAGTTCCGTTTTTACACTATTATTCAATGGGTAAATCTGAGAACATTCGCCAGATTGCAAGTCAGGTTTTTTAAGGTATGTGTGATGAACTTTGTCAAAGTTTTAAACTTTGACAAAGTTGTTGAGAACTAAGAAGGCAGTCTTGGAATTTGGTATTTTTAAATTTTGGAATTTAACTTTTACAATCATGAAACAAGAAGAACTACAAGCCATAGCTTCTCAATTAAAACATCCATCGGGAGAAAAAGGAATCGAAATGGGCAATATGATGAACGAGACGAACATCAACATGACCAAACATTCGATTCAGAATTTGAATATAGCAAACGAAAACAGAATTTTGGAACTAGGCCACGGAAACGCTGGTCATGTAGAGTTTTTGTTTGAACAAGCTGAAAGGCTAAAATATTACGGACTGGAAATGTCGGAACTGATGTTTCAGGAAGCAAGACAAATCAACCGAAATTTCGTTTCTCAAAAACAGGCCTTCTTTTCACTTTATGACGGAAATACTATTCCGTTTGAAGCTGAATTATTTGATAAAATATTTACGGTAAACACCATTTATTTTTGGCAGAAGCCTGAAGAACTACTTTCAGAAATCTACAGAGTTTTAAAACCAAATGGAAATTTCTGCCTGACATTTGCCGAAGAAGATTTTATGAAAAAACTGCCTTTTACACAATTCGAATTTGAATTGTACAGTACAGAAAAAGCGCAGGAATTAATCAAAAAATCGGATTTTAAAATTGTGTATACAGAAACACAGACCGAAAAAGTAAAAAGCAAAACAGGGGAATTAGTCGACAGAGCTTTTACTACGATTGTTCTGGAGAAATAATTTTTTTTGCTACTCCCGATAGCTATCGGGATAAAGATTAGCACAGATTAGAAAATCATTTTAATCCCTATAATCTGTGGCAAAAAAATTACCAATCAATTTTTGCAATCCTTTTTTGAGTACTTTCATTCTTTATTATTAATCTTTTCCGAATTTTAATTCTCTACAACTTATGGAAGTTAACAAAATCAATTTTTTGCAGAGTTACAGCAGTATTTTATGGCTTCTTGGCGGTATTATAATAGGAAGTGTTTTCGGATTGGTGTTTGGAGAAGATGTTTTGATTATAAAACCACTTGGCGATATATTCCTGAATTTACTTTTCACAGCTATTATTCCGCTTATTTTCTTCACAATCGGGTCTTCGGTTGCGAATCTGGAACGAACAGAAAAGCTAGGAAAACTGTTTGTTATAATGTTATTGGTTTTTCTCGCTACCATTCTGATTTCTGCTATTGTAATGATTTGTGCGGTTTATCTTTTTCCGATTCATGAAGATATCGCAATTGCAAAAGTTCCGTTTGAAGAAGTAGCATCAGGATCAGCAGGAGATCAAATTGCAAAACTGCTTACGGCCAATGATTTCTTCGAATTATTGTCTCGAAAAAGTATGCTGGCGTTGATTATTTTTTCTTTTTTAGTTGGTTTCGCCACATTACAATCAGGAGAAAAAGGAAACGCATTCAAAAGTTTTCTGGATTCTGGAAACGAGGTCATGAAACAGCTTTTAAACATCATCATGAAATTGGCGCCAATTGGTTTAGGAGCCTATTTTGCTTATCAAGTTGGAGTTTTTGGACCGCAATTGTTAGGAGTTTATGCAAAACCAATGGCAGTTTATTATGCCGCCTGCATTTTCTATTTCTTTGTTTTCTTTAGTTTATATGCCCTTACCGCTGGCGGAAAAAGAGCTTTTAAAGTTTTTTGGAGCAATAACATCATGCCTTCTTTGACAGCTGTAGGTACCTGTAGTAGTATAGCAACCATTCCAGCCAATTTAGCGGCAGCAGAAAAAATGGGAATCCCGGCACATGTACGAAATTTGGTAATTCCGCTTGGTGCGCCTCTGCACAAAGACGGTTCGAGTATGTCATCCATCTTAAAAATAACCTTTTTGTTTGCTATGTTTGGCAAAGATTTTTCAGATCCGATGACCATTCTTTTGGCATTAGGAATAACTGTAATTGTTTCAATTGTCGAAGGTGGAATTCCAAACGGAGGTTATATTGGGGAAATTTTAGCCATTACTGTTTATGGTTTTCCGATGGAACAAGCTTTGCCAGTTGCCATGATTTTAGGAACGTTAGTTGATCCAATTGCTACTTTACTAAATGCTAATGGAGATGTAATCTCTTCTATGATGGTTTCACGGTTTTCCGAAAAGACAAAGTGGTAGCTTCTCTATAAATTTTCAATTAAAATAAATACTAAAAACAACTTATTTCGCGTGAAATGGCTTCTCCCGAAGTCTCGGGATCGCTCAGCCTGATAATGCGTGATGTAAATAACTATATACTATGAATTCAAAATTACAGCACGATCTCGACAACTTTGAGAATATCTTACAAAAAGCAAAACAACAGGGAATTGATTTTTTGAATAATATTGATAACATTCCAACCTCTAATACTTATTCAATCGATCCTAAAACTGAGCTAAATGAATTAGGTTTAGGATCTATTGAAGCTTTGAAGGAATTTAATGAAAGATTGGCTCCATTAATGGTTTCTTCGCCTGGGCCAAGATATTGGGGATTTGTAACCGGCGGATCAACCCCAGCTTCTATTGTTGGAGATTGGCTGGCATCGGTTTACGATCAAAACACACAATCTGTGACTTCGCAGGGCGGTAATTCGGCTTTAATAGAGTTTGAAACTATTAATTTATTATTGCAGTTATTAGAACTTCCAGATTCGTTTTTAGGAGGATTTGTAACAGGCGCAACAATGTCTAATTTCACCAGTTTAGCAGTTGCGAGACAATGGTTTGGAAAACAGTATGGAAAAGATTTTGCTAAAAACGGAATCTCTGAAACCCTTACTATTTTAACGGCAACACCACATTCTTCTTCTATAAAATCATTATCGATGTTAGGAATTGGAAGCCAGAATTATACGGTTGTAAAAACAATTGAAGGCAATCGTGAAGCTTTGGACATTGCCGATTTAGAAGAAAAGATTAAAGCTCTAAACGGAAAACCTTTTATTCTAATTTCAAGTGCTGGAACGGTAAACACCGCCGATTTTGATGATTTTGAAGCAATCGCCCAACTACGAGAAAAATACAAATTCTGGTGGCATATTGACGGTGCTTTTGGCGGATTTGCTGCAGTTTCAGAAAAATACAAACATTATGTAAAAGGCTGGGAAGGAGCAGACAGTATTACGATTGATTGTCATAAATGGTTGAATGTTCCGTACGAAAGTGCTTTTTATTTAGTTAAAAAAGAACATGTTAATCTGCAGATTGAAACATTCCAAAATTCAAATGCGCCTTATTTAGGGAATCCGTTGGAAAATTTTAATTATCTAAATGTAGTTCCAGAAAATTCTCGCCGTTTACGTGCGTTACCTGTATGGTTTTCGCTTAAAGCCTACGGAAAAGAAGGTTTTAGAGACCTTATTGAGGATAGTACAGCATTGGCTTTACATTTTGCAAATGCTTTAATAGAAAATGATTTTGAACTTTTAGCTCCAATTCGTTTAAATAATGTTTGCTTTACACTAAAAGGAGAAAAAAATCAGGAAAAAGTAAGTCCGTTTTTATCTGCTTTGAATGATACTGGAAAAGTATTTATGACGCCAACAGTTTATCAGAACAAAAAAGGAATTAGAGCTTCATTTGTAAATTGGAGAACTACAGAAAATGATGTAAAACTTGTAATAGAGAAAATGCGTGAAGTGATTTCGGAAATATAATCTATCTAAAAATAGAAGAGCCTGTTTGAAGGAACAGGCTCTTGACTAACACAAAAAAAAACAAAAAACAAGGTATTTAAAGAACGAAACTTTATATACGGTATGTAAATGCAATTGTCGCTATACGATTGTCAAGATCATATCTTTTATCAATAGTAGTTTGCGCGACAGCAGATTTAATATAGAAATTATTGGTGTTGAAAACATTGGTAAAATTGAGTTTAATATTTCCTTTTTTAGCCAAAACTTGTTTAGAAATCCCAATGCTGAAATCAAAGAAACCGTCTCTTTGGTAAATTCCAAGATTAGATTTTGACTGATATTGTGCGTTCCCTTCTGCTTTTAAGGTTTCGGTTATTGTAAAGGAGTTTTGAACACTCAGATTTATTGTCATAATAGGATCAATCGTATTGCTGTTTAAAATTTGTCCCATAAATTTATTTTCAAAAACATTGAATAAAGTGTTGACAGACCACCACTTGCTTAACTCAGAAGTATTGGTAATGTTAACTCCATAATTGTATGATTTATCAACGTTTATTTGAGTGGTAACGGTTGTATTCGTGTCTGGATTGTAGTTGTATACTTCCGTAAAAACATCTTTGGTGCTATTGAAATAAAGAGAAGCCATGAAATTGCTTTTCCAAGCATAACCAATTTCCATAGCGTGCGTAATCTCTGGAATCAAGTTCGGATTTCCTTGCGAATAATTGAATGAATCATCGTAAAAACGGAACGGATTCAAATCAAACTGACTGGGTCTATTGATTCTTTTGCTATACGATGCATGTGCAGAATGATTACTCGTGAATTCATATTTTAAAGAAAGACTTGGAAACCATTTCAAATAATCATCTTTGTGTTCTTCATTCAATGTTTTCTGATCAATATTGATTGCAGTGTATTCGCTTCTTAAACCAGCCTGAATATTTAATTTTTCTAACTGATATTTGTAGTTGGCGTAAGCAGCGTAAATCTGTTCATTATATTCAAAATGATTGGTAGAGTTAAAATCAATAAGCCATTGGTTATTTTCATAATATTCGTAAACAGATGGATTGTCATTGTTTTTAATGCTAGCTTTGAAACCCCACTCAATAGATTGTTTTTCCTTGAACGGATTTACAAAATCGACTTTTCCTGTAAAGACTTTTAATTGAGAAGGAATATAACCGCGACGATCGTTTACAACAGTAGCGTTTGCAGTATTATCTGCGCTCTGAAATTGATTAGATTTAAACTTCGAAGTTTCATATTCAAAATCAAAAATCATATTTTTTCCTTCGTCATTGAATTTATGCGTACCAGAAAAAGCATACGTATAATCGTTCCATTTTTCTTTACTATCATTATAGGTCAAAGCATCAAAAATGGGCTGATTTGAAGTGTTGAAGACTTTATTTGTTCCGTCAGCCATATTTTCATAACGTCCAATTTTGGCATCAACATAGAATTCTAAATTGGTTTTAGGCGAAACTTCATATTGAGTACCAACCTTGAAATTATTAGAAGTCAAAGGTTCATCTGTTATAGAAGTTTGGTGATTTGTAGAAGCAATTTCTTGATGCGTAAGGCTTGTATATTGAGTCTGGTTGAATTGTTTATGCTCTTCTTCACCACGGAAAGTATAGCTGTAATTTCCGAAAACGCCCCATTTATCTTTATTGTAATTTAAATTGAAGCCCGAATTGGTTCTGTTTTTTCGTCCTCTTCCGTAACTCGCAAAAGCGGTACCTTTTAAACCAGAGGAGTTTGGTTTTTTAAGTATGATGTTAATAATTCCAGCTTTTCCGGCTGCATCGTATTTAGAAGAAGGATTTGTAATTACTTCAATTTGTTTGATGTTGGATGAAGTCGTAGCTTTTAGATAATTGGCCAATTCTTTTTGAGAAAGCTGCGTTAGTTTACCGTTAATCATTACGGCAACGCCTTGTTGTCCGCGAATTGACAAATCGCCATCTTGAGACACAACAACGCCTGGCGCACGTGATAAGACGTCAAGCGCGGTCCCGCCTTCAGAAACGATGCTGTTTTCTACATTAAAAACAAGGCGATCCGATTTTTGAGTGTAAAGTACTTTCTTTTTACTAATCACAATTTCATCTAAAGCATTTATAGCGGTTTCAACAATACTATCTGTTTCTTTTTCTGTTTGAGAATATCCATCATATACCGAAAAAGCGAGCATAAGAGAGGTTATAATTTTTTTCATGTTGTTTAAATTTGGCTAATTCTAAACGGAGATTTAGAACCTAATAATCTTTTGTAGTTTTTAAAATCAGAATTTATTGCAGTACAATTTGCTCTAATTTGTCCGAAAACCTTTTTTGAAGATTTATTGCTTGATTTGAAACAACATACATAAGTTTTTTGAGGGTAAGGAGAATAGGTAACATACCGTGGCATTTAAAATTTGATTTGCCAAATATAACACTATTTATAACAAGTCTAAATAAAAATAGAAATTATTTTTATTGAAAAACCCTTATTTTACTGATTTTCAGAGAAGAGAAGAAGAAATAAGAATTAAAAAAGGGTTTGTTTTAAATAAAACAAACCCTTTTTTAAGTGAAAATGATGACTGTAACAGAAAACTTATTTCGTAATTTCTCTAAAAACAGCTTCCAGATTTTTATTTTTCTGATTAAGTTGTAAAGTTTTTAATCCATTTTCGTTGGCAAAGTCAAAAATAGCGGGGCGCATATCTTTCTCTGTAACAAAAGTGAGTTCCCATGTCATGTCATGCGTATTTACATAAGAAGAAATATTTTCTAGTCTAGCCAAAAGCTGCTCTTCAACTTTGTAATCAAACTCTACTTCAATTACTTGCTCTTTATTGGCAGTAACCAAATGGTCCAATTTATTGTCTGCAACGATTTGTCCTTTGTCAATAATTATGACACGATCGCATATTGCTTCAACCTCCTGCATAATGTGTGTCGACAAAAAAACAGTTTTATTTTTTCCTGCATTTTTAATCACATTTCGAATTTCCATTAACTGGTTAGGATCCAGTCCAGTAGTTGGCTCATCCAAAATTAAAACTTCTGGATCATGAAGCAGAGCATTTGCCAATCCAACGCGCTGGCGATACCCTTTAGAAAGCTGTCCAATCTTTTTATGGCTTTCTGGTGTCAGTCCTGTCAGTTGAATTACTTCTTCAATTCTTGATTTTGGCACGTTATAAACATCGGCATTAAATGCCAAATACTCACGAACATACAAATCCAAATATAACGGATTGTGCTCTGGTAAGTAACCAATCGAGCGTTGTACTTCTTTTGCGTTTGTCATGACATCGTGACCATTTACAAGGGCTGAGCCACTGTCGGCAAGTAAATAAGTGGTCAAAATTTTCATCAAAGTAGATTTTCCAGCTCCGTTTGGACCAAGAAATCCTACGATTTCCCCTTTCTCAATTTTAAAAGAAATTTCATTTAGAGCTTTTTGCTCTCCGTAACTTTTTGATATACTGTTTACTTCTATCGACATGACTTTTTATTTGTTACAAAAGTAACGAGAAATAGTTTCGATTGCTAAAATTTTATCTCTTAAAGTAATTATAAAAAAATTGAACAGCCCAGTATTCACGGCATCGTTATTGTTAAAGGAATGCTAAAATTAAAATAAAACCCAAATCATGAAAAAAATTCTAGTGATGGCTGCTTTAGCTATCTGCAGTTTTGCAAACGCACAAAAAGGTACAATCTTAGTTGGTGGAAACATCGGTTACACTTCTGAAAAATCAGAATACAGATTTAGCGAAGACAAAACAAGTACATTTACTTTTTCTCCAAAAGTAGGTTACCAATTTAACGATAACTGGACAGTAGGAGGAGAATTTGCAGTAAGTTCATCTAACAACGAAACAACAGCGGGTATCGAAGAAAAAAACAACAACTTCAAATTAGGAGCTTTTGTTCGTTATTCTGTGCCATTAAGCCAAACTTTTGCAGTTTTTGCTGATATGGGTGCAGGTTTCCAAACTCAAAAAGATAAAGTGTATGGTCCTGGAAATGCTTTCTCAAAATACAAAGGAGACGGTATGTATGTTGGAGTAACTCCAGCTCTTTTCATCAACATGAAAAAAGGTTTTGGTCTTAACTTCAGCATTGGTGGTTTAGGATACGAAACTTTAAGCTATGACAATAATGGAGCTGATTACAGTAAATTCTACTTCAACTTTGGTCAAACATTTAATATTGGAATCTCTAAAAACTTCTAATCTTAGTTTTTATATTCAATTTCAGAAAGCGCTCCATTTGGAGCGCTTTTTTTATGCTCTAATGTAAATTTATTGTTTGCGAATTTGTAATAAAAAACGCAATTAGTGTTGAGGTGTTTAGAATTTATTAAATAACTGTAAATGATTGGTTTTACGATTATTATTGATTGTCTGGTGGCATTGTTGTTGGTTAATGCCTACAAATTTTAAATTATAGACCATTATGAAAAAAATGCTACTTATTCTTGCATTGTCAGTTTTTGGCTTTGCAAATGCCCAAAAGGGAACAATTTTAGTTGGAGGAAACATTGGTTATACTTCTGAAAAAACTGAAAGAGAAATTACATCAGCAAAAAATAATGTTTTTCAGTTTTCTCCAAAAATTGGATATCAATTTCACGATAACTGGACAGCTGGAATTGAATTTTCGGTAGTATCTTCAAAAAGTAATCTTGGAGAGGGTGAAGGTAAAGCTACTACTTTTAAAACAGGAGCTTTTGTACGTTATACAATGCCATTGAACGAAACTTTTTCAGTTTTTGCTGATTTGGGGGCTGGGTTTCAAAATCAAAAAATTAAAAATTACGAAAATGGATCGCTGGTATCAGATAATAAAGCTGATGGTTTTTATACAGGCATCACTCCGGCTCTTTTTATTAATATGAAAAAAGGTTTTGGTTTAAACTTTAGTATTGGCGGATTAGGATATGAAACCTTAAACTATGATATAAGTGGCAGTGATGTTGATTACAGTAAATTTTTCGTCAATTTTGGTCAAACATTTAACATTGGAATTTCTAAAAACTTTTAGTTTTGACTTTTATGTAAATAGAAAAGCGCTTCAATTTGGAGCGCTTTTTTTATTAAAAGTTGTGATAAAAATCTTCTGCTTCTAAAAAACAATGCCAGTAGGTGAAGTCGAAACAAATCATAACTTCAAGATTTTCGACTTCACCTACTGGCATTGAAACAAAAATATAATCTAAATAAATAGTATTAACTCACTAGGTTTTCAACTGAGGCTCTCATTTCTTGAGCAGCGGAAACCATTTCGATTAATCGCTGTAAATAGCGATTACGACTTTATGCTTAAAATTTTGGTTCAGGATATGACTATTTATCAGGGTTTTGTAATGAATAAGCTGTCAACGATTGAAAACATTGGAAACACTAACAGTATTTTTGTAATGGGAGAAATCAAACACAGCACCGCTTTAGAATTTTAAAGCAGAAGAAAATCCTAAAATAAAACGTATTTTTGAAATCTAAAATCAGCAATTTAGATCAAAAATCTAAAATCGTTAATCTACAATCTAAAATTAAAATGAACTGGGAACAACTTTTATCATTAAAACGTCAGGGAGATACAAGCAAAAGATTACGTGTAGAACAAGATGATACTCGTTTAGGATTTGAAGTCGATTATGACCGAATTATATTCTCTGCCGCTTTTAGAAGTTTGCAAGATAAGACACAAGTTATTCCGCTTTCTAAAACCGATTTCGTGCACACGCGTTTAACGCATAGTTTGGAAGTTTCTGTTGTAGGGCGTTCGCTTGGGCGTTTGGTTGGAAAGAAAATCATTGAAAAATACCCTTATTTAAAAGAAGTTCATGGTTATCATATGAATGATTTTGGAGCTATTGTGGCAGCAGCTTCATTAGCGCACGATATCGGGAACCCGCCTTTTGGGCATTCTGGAGAAAAAGCGATTGGAGAGTATTTCTCTATCGGAAATGGTCTGAAATATAGAAATCAGCTAACAGATAAACAATGGCAAGATTTAATTGATTTTGAAGGAAATGCCAATGGTTTTTCGGTTCTTACGGCAAGCCGTCCAGGAATTGAAGGCGGACTTCGTATTTCGTATGCTACTTTGGGAGCTTTTATGAAATATCCGAAAGAGAGTCTTCCGAAAAAGCCAACCCATAATATCGCCGATAAGAAATACGGTTTCTTTCAAACAGATAAATTATTCTTTGAAGAAGTTGCCAAAGATATGGGAATGATTGCCAATAAATCTGGAGATGATATTGGTTTTGAAAGACATCCTTTGGCGTATTTAGTTGAAGCTGCAGATGATATTTGTTATACGATTATTGATTTTGAAGACGGAATCAATTTAGGTTTGGTTTCTGAAGATTTTGCTTTAGAATATTTAATTAATTTGGTAAAAGACAATATAGGAGTTTCTAAATACAAATCATTAACTACAAAAGAAGACCGTATTAGTTATTTAAGAGCTTTGGCAATCGGAACTTTAATTAATGATGCTGTAAATGTTTTTGTTGAAAATGAAGAAGCAATTCTTGCTGGAAACTTTCCGTATGCTTTAACAGATAAAAGCAAATACAAAGCACAGATGAATGATATTATCAAACTGAGTGTCGAAAAAATCTACCAGAGCAGAGAAGTAATTGAAAAAGAAATTGTAGGTTATCAAATTATTCAAACGCTGTTGGATAAATTTATTACAGCGTTTAATAATAAATACGATGGAACTGCCTCAAACTACGATAAGTTGATTTTGAAAATGCTTCCAGAAAAACATCATTTGGAGAAAACCAATTTATATGAGCGTCTATTGCATATCTGCCATTATGTTTCGCTCTTAACAGACGGAAATGCACTTGAACTCTATGAAATGATTCAAGGACAAAAAAAGCGTTAACTAAAAAAAGCTTCTTTTAGAAATATTCTAGAAGAAGCTTTTTTTAGTTGTATTGATTTCTTTATTTCTTTATTTGAAAGCATAAACGAGACCAACACCAAGAACTTGTCTTAACTGCATTTTTGGTCCTTCAGTAACTTGACTTTTTGTTCCTGTGGCTGGATCGACAACTTCTATTTTGTTTTTAATATCATCATCGTAAATTAAATGAACGCCAATGTTTGCTTTGACATAAGCATTTACAACCAAATCGAGACGTGTATCATAATCAATGTCCACATTTCCGAATCGGTTTAAATAGTCAGTATATAAAGAAAGTCTGTTTTCGTAAAAAACATTTTTATAGATTTCGTTTTTCATGTAGGCAGTAAAAAGGATACCAAATTCGGCTTTTACCTTTTGGCCTTCTTCAATTAAAATTTGTTGTGTCGGATCTAAAGGATCTGGTGCATAAACGGCTTTTTTAACACCAAAAGAACCTTGGTTTGCCAAATTTTGATCTAATACCAATGTGGTCTTTAAAGTAATGGGTGAGAAATAAAATGTTCTGTTTTTCTCTTTATTTGAATTCTCTGCTCCGGCTCCTAAAAAGACATATGCCGGTGCAAAAGGTCTAGATATAGGAACGTCTCGATTAGGATAATTATAACCGTTGGTGAACTGCGTATTGAAGTTGAACTTTGCCGAATAGTACCAATTTGAAGCGGTGTCTTTTCTAAAACCATAAGTAGAGTTAAATTGAATCGCATCATCTGTTTTTCTCGTTTCAATATCTTCTTGTTTGTTTAGACCATATTTCATAATAAGTTCGTTGAACCATTTATGATTTCCTTTCAAATAAGTTCGAGAGAATTCTCCTTTAAATAATCCAGAGATAGAACTTGTTCCCCCCGCGCTCCAGTTTACAAAAGCTATTTGTGAAAGGTCAAAACCAAGTTGGTTTTTTTCTGTCCAGTTTGAAGGCGGTTTAGGTGCTTGATTGGGGCTTAGAGTGGTTTGTATAATCTGGGCAAAGTTATTAGAAGTACACAAAAGCAATAATAGCAAAAGGGTAGAACGCAATAATTTCATTATAGGTAATTTTTGTTTTGGTTTCGCAAAATAATTATTTTGAACCGTTAGAAAAAAGATTTATTAAATTTTTAACGTCAATTTTACACAATTGTTGTAACTGATTTACTGTTCCGTGCTCCATAAATTGGTCTGGAACACCCAAAATTTCAATCGAATTTTTAAAATTATTTGCTGCTGCAAATTCTAAAACAGCACTTCCAAAACCACCATTTTTAACCCCATCTTCGATTGTAATAATGTTTTTAAAAGTTTTGAATATAGTTGTTAATGTATTGATGTCTAGTGGCTTAATGAAGCTAAAGTTATAATGGGCAGTCTCATCAGAATGAGCGCACTCTTTGAGAGCTTCAATAACATTATTTCCAATTGTTCCGGTCGACAGTACCGCAACTTCTGTACCATCTTTTAAACATTTTGCTTCGCCTAAATTAATTTTTTTGTAATGTCCGAAATTTTCTACTTCCCAATTTGGCAGTACGCCTCGACCTCTTGGATATCGAATTGCAATGGGATGATCTAATCCTAATTGTGCAGTATACAAAATGTTTTGAAGTTCAATTTCGTTTAAAGGCGCATAGATAATCATATTTGGAATAGAACGCAGATATGCGATGTCAAAAACACCATGATGCGTTGCGCCATCTTCGCCAACTAAACCTGCTCTGTCCAAACAAAAAATAACAGGAAGGTTTTGCAGCGCCACATCATGAATCACTTGATCGTAGGCGCGCTGTAAAAAAGTCGAATAAATATTGCAGTAAACAATCATTCCTTGAGTTGCCATACCAGCTGCTAATGTAACGGCATGCTGTTCGGCAATTCCAACGTCAAAGGCGCGATCTGGCAATTCGTCCATCATAAACTTTAATGAACTTCCAGATGGCATCGCAGGAGTAATTCCTATTATTTTTTCATTCTTTTTGGCTAAATCTAAAATGGTTAAGCCAAAAACATCTTGGTATTTTGGAGGGAGATTTTCTTCCGATTTTAAATGAATTTCGCCAGTTGAAGCATCAAACTTTCCAGGCGCGTGATATTTTACCTGATTTTCTTCAGCCTGAAGCAAGCCTTTCCCTTTTGTAGTTACGATATGAAGGAATTTAGGTCCCTTAATCTTTTTTAAACGTTTTAATTCTTTAATTAATTTCGGAAGATCGTGACCGTCTATTGGTCCCGAATAATCAAAATTTAAAGACTTTATGATATTATTTTGTCTTGGATTTTTCCCGTTTTTAACAGAAGTCAGATATTGTTTTAAAGCGCCAACACTAGGGTCAATTCCGATCGCATTATCATTTAGAATAACTAAAACATTAGCATCCGTAACTCCCGCATGATTAAGTCCTTCAAATGCCATTCCGCTTGCAATAGAAGCATCTCCAATTACCGCAATATGTTCTTTGTCAAAATCACCTTTTAACTTAGAGGCAATCGCCATTCCTAAAGCGGCAGAAATCGAAGTAGAAGAATGCCCAACGCCAAAAGTATCGTATATGCTTTCGCTTCTTTTTGGGAAACCAGAAATGCCGTCGATTTGCCTGTTGGTATGAAAAATTTCTCTTCTTTCGGTCAAGATTTTATGTCCATACGCCTGATGTCCAACATCCCAAACCAATAAATCATCTGGAGTATTAAAAACATAATGCAAGGCAATTGTCAATTCAATTACGCCCAAACTCGCGCCTAAATGACCTTCTTTTACAGAAACCACATCGATAATAAATTGACGCAGTTCTTGAGCAACCTGAGCAAGCTGTTCTTCTTTTAAAAGACGTAAATCGGTCGGATTGTATATGTTGGAAAGTAAATCGCTTTTCATTGTATTGTAAAAAGCAAATTTACGGTTTTAAATTTAATTTTTCTGTGCGTATTATTTTAGAAGAATAGGCACAGAATATTGCATTCTTACTTTTTTTCCATTTGATTCGCCGGGCATCCATTTAGGACATAAACTTAAAACCCTTATAATTTCTTTTTCCAAAGGTTCTTCAACAGGCGGCGAGCATTCAAGAAATGAAACGCTTCCATTTTTTTCTACTGCAAAGGCGAGGGTAAAATTGAGTTTCCAATAGTTTACGTTTTCAGGCTTTTTGTATTCTTTCATGAAAAAGTTATGAAATTGTTCGATACCACCTGGAAATTCGGCATTTGTATTCGAAAGGGGTTTTAGAGCTGAAGAAGCATCTTCTTTTTTTACTTTATCAGATTTTGAAGATTTGCTCTCATCCACTTCTCTAGATGCTATTGTCGTTGTTTTTTTTATTTTAAGTTGCTCAATTTTTGATAAATCTGACGGTGCTTGATCTGATTTTTTTGGACTAATTGCAGTTGCATCTAAAACTTCTGGTTTTGCTGTCAAAGTATCTTTGGTAACTTCAATATTCTTAATTTCTTGCTGTTTGTTTTCTTTGTTTTGGCAACCGAAAAAAACGACAGCTATAACTACATACAACGTTGGCAAAAACGATTTGCGGTTTATATAAGTAGTTAATTTATGTTTTATTTTCATTATTTAAATGTAATTGGCAAAATAAAAGTTGACCGTACAATTCGATTGTTTACTTTTCCAGGAATCCATTTTGGACCAGATTCTAATACTTTAATAACTTCTGTTCCATTTTCTGCCGACTTGTTTTTAGTTACTCTAAAATTGCTCAAAGTTCCATCTCTTTCTACAACAAATAGAACTGACATTTCTCCTTCTTTTGAAGCAGTATAATTTTTTGCAAAATAAGAATAGAATTTATTCATTCCGTTTTTTGGAGCAGGTAAAATATCCAAATCAACGGCATTATATATAATACTATATTTAAAATTTAATCTGTCATTTTCAATAGCTATGGGAGGAGTTACCATTCCCATTGTGACTCTTTCTATTGGCGCTTTTGTTTTTCCTTTTTTAGATTCAATCTGATGGCCATAGCAGAAGGAAACATCTTCATTTTGATTTTGTGTCGGATTGCCGACGATTTCAATCTGATCAATTTTTTTCTTGTTCCCTTCTTTATTTACACAGCTAAACAAAGTCGTTCCCATGGCAATAAACAAGGCAAGAAGAAACATTTTATGATAGTTTGTCTGTGAATATAAAACGCGATTCGGAATTTGAATCGTAATGGTATCTAACTGTGATTGCTTAAATCTACCGCAAATTTTCTCATTTTGATTTTGAATGAAATAGTGCTGAATTTCTTCTGGAAGCATAGAACTAAAATCAACAACAGTTTTAGAGCAACTCATGCAGAAACGGCCATTTTCATTTGGCGTCATTTCGTTCCAGTCTTCATAGCATGGTTCAGGAATGCTGATTTTATAATTTCTTTCCATATTCAGATATCAAAGATTAAATGTAATAAATAATAAGCACAAGCAATTTTTTTATAGAAAATCTATTAAAATTAGTCATTTATGGTTGTAGACTTAATTGTGTTTGTTCCTGACTTTCACCAGTTTTAACAATTTGCATGGTCGTAATTTTTGAAAATTTTCTCTTTCTTTTTTTTGGATTTAAAGTGTCGAGTTCAAGTGTGATAGGTAGATTGTAAAAAGTTCTAACTTTCCTTCCCGCGATTTCGCCCGGAGTCCATTTTATAGATTTTTCCAAAACTCGAATAGCTTCTTCCCCAGTTCCAAAACCAAGATCTTCAATAGTTTTTATTTCATTTAGTTTTCCGTCTTTTTCAATAACAAAAGACATTTTGATAACTCCGGTAGACTTTTTTAACTCTTTGGGTATTTTAAATTCAGATTTAAAAGCTTCGTAAAATACATTTATTCCTCCAGGGTAATCAGGTATGACATCAATTGACACACTTCCATAGACGGTATTGTCTTTATAAATATCATTATTGGCTATCGTTTCTCCGCATTCTGTTTTTACGAAAGAAAAGGATTTTTTGCTTTTTAAAGGAGAGCCATTTTTAGATTTTGTTTTGCTAACGGTTGTTGGTTTAGTAGTGATTACTTCCTGCTTTTCGTTAGATTGAGTTTTTAGAGAAGGAGAATTTTCAATTATTTCAATTTTCTCGATTTTTTGTTTGTTCCCTTCTTTGTTCTGACAGCTAAATAAAGTGCTTCCCATTGCAATAAATAAAGCCAGTAAAAACATTTTATGAAAATGCGTTTGTGTATAAAGCACCTTACTGGGAATTTGGATTGTTATCGAATCAAGTTGAGATTTTTTAAATTTTCCACATATTTTATTGCCTTGATTGCTAACAATGTATTGCTGAATTTCTTCTGGAAGCATAGAACTAAAATCAACAACAGTTTTAGAGCAGCTCATGCAGAAACGGCCATTTTCATTTGGCGTCATTTCGTTCCAGTCTTCAGAGCATGGTTCAGGAATGCTGATTTTGTAATTTCTTTCCATATTCAGATATCAGAGATTAAATGTAATAAAAATAAGTTCTAAAATCCTATTTTTGCAATTATGATAAATCCTTTTACAGACGAATATTTTATGAAAAAAGCTTTGCAGGAAGCTGAAATGGCTTTTGAAAAAGGCGAAATTCCTGTTGGCGCTGTAATTGTTGTTGCCGATAAAGTAATTGCAAGCAGTCATAATTTGACCGAATTATTAAATGATGTTACAGCTCATGCTGAAATGCAATCTATCACAGCGGCAGCAAACTTTCTAGGCGGAAAATACTTAAAAGACTGTACGCTTTATGTAACTCTTGAACCCTGCCAAATGTGCGCCGGGGCTTTGTATTGGAGTCAGATTTCTAAAATTGTTTTTGGCGCACGTGACGAACAACGCGGATTTTTGAATATGGGAACAAAACTGCATCCTAAAACAACTGTTGTTTCTGGCGTAATGGCAAACGAAGCTGCCGATTTAATGAAACGCTTTTTCTTGGAAAGACGCAAATAATTTCAAATAGCATGACAGATTTTTCCACAATAAAAAAGCTATTTGGTATTACAGAACTAAATGGTTTTACAAATGATGAAATTCAGGTTGTAAAAGATGTCTTCGGACAGCTTCCAAAAGTTTTTATTGATTATTATATTGAATTAGGTAAAATCCAAAACTTAAATCAAACGCAAGATTCTCTTGTAATTCATGAAAGATTTCAATTCTACAATCACAATGATTATCTGATATTTTATACCGAAAACCAGCACGCTTGTGTTTGGGGAATTCATAAGGATAATTTGTCAAATCCCAATCCGCCCGTTTATATGAGTTATGACGAAAAAGAATGGAATTTGGAAACCGAGACTTTGACAGACTTTTTTACTGCAATGGCTTTTCTTCAGGCTAGTTTTGCATTAAAATTTACTGCTGAATGTTTTTATGAAATAGACAATGAAGGGCTAAACTTTATTGTTGAGAATTATAAAAATAAAGGTGTTTCTTTTAAAAATTGGGAAGATGGAATAAATTTCTATGGAAATTATGATGATGATGTTATTGTTGTAATGAGTAATAATCAGCTTTTTTATTCCTCAAAGACAGAAGAAGATTTTCTAGCCATGGATAAAGTGCTTTCAACTATAGGCGAAGAGCTTTAAGATAGCTTCAAAACTTCAACAAAAGTTAAATAGTTATTACTGCGGAATTTTCTTCTTAAATAAAATGAAAAATAGTTTACTTTTATCTTAAATTAATTCTGGTTTTTGCTTTGTGAATCTTAATAAAGTAAAAAGAATTGATTCTCCATTTGTTAACCATTAACTGTAGATAAAAGTGAAAGTAAAAGGTTTCAGTCTCGTATTTTTTGTGTTTTTTATTTTTCAATCCTGTGGCAGAAAATCGGCTGCAGATTTCAATTCCGATTTTTCATTATTCAAAGATTACATTACCAGTTTTACGGGCGGAATCGTTTCTTCTGATTCTGACATTCGTGTGGTTTTAGCTTTTGATAAAAACGATTGGAAACCAAATCAGGAATTAGACGATGATTTGTTTGATATTTCGCCAAGTGTCCACGGAAAAGTCATAGCGCTTTCAACCAATACGTTAGCTTTTATTCCGGAGAAAAAACTCAAAATGGGAACAGAATATCAGGTAACTTTAAACTTAGATAAACTGACTGCCATTCCAAAAGAGAAAGAAAAAGAACTTTCTAAATTTAACTTTACGGTTAAGACGGTTAAACAAGATTTTACTATCAATACTGGCGATATTCAATCGTACAGTAAAGAATACCAATATTTAAACTGCGTTTTAAAAACAGCCGATAATATTGACCTTGAAACTGCTCAAAAATTGGTTGAAGCGAAGCAGAAAGGAAATAATCTTAAAATTAAATTTGAGAAAGTAGCGGGTCCTGCTAAAGAATTTCGTTTTATAATTGATAGTATTCAACGTCAATCAGAAGCTTCTACTTTAGAAATTATCTATGATGGAAATGATGTTGATATTGATCAAAAAGGGCAAATCGATTTCCCGATTACGAGCATCAACGAATTTAAAGTTATAAAAGTTGAAGTTCCAGACGGAAACAATCAGCAGGTTTTAATTAATTTCTCTGAGCCTTTAGAAAAAGGTCAGGATTTTGCGGGATTGGTTTCGATTCAAAACACCAATAATCTGAAATTTTCTACCCAAGGAAATTTACTTAAAGTATATTTTACAAACCAAAATGCTTCTAAAAAACAAGAACCTGTAGCAGTAGCAGTGCAAGAGCCAGTTGCAGTTGCAGTAGATTCGGCTGCGGTTATGGTTGACTCAGCAGCGGTTGCCGTAGATTCCGCCGCGGCAGTAGTAGAAGAAGCTGTTGAATATGTGCCAGACGAAGAACCAGAACAAGTCGTTACTGGCGAACTATTATTGGAAGTTTTTCAGGGAATCGAAAGCCAATATGGTAAAAAACTGGAAAACAACTACAGCGAGAAGATTTCTTTTGATCAGATAAAACCAAACATTCGTTTTGTTAAAAATGGTACAATTCTGCCAAGTTCCAACAATTTAAAACTGAATTTTGAAGCTGTAAATCTAAGTGCGGTAGATGTAAAAGTATACAAGATTTACAAAAATAATATTCTGCAATTCCTTCAATACAATGAATTAAACGGCGGACAAAATCTCAAGAAAGTAGCACAGCCAATTGCTAAGACCGCTTTAAATTTAAGGGAAAGCACACTTGTAAATCTGGCCAAATGGAATACGTATGCCTTAGATTTATCTAAAATTATCAAACCCGAACCAGGAGCGATTTATAGAGTTGAATTTGTTTATAAAAAGAAATATTCGCTTTACAAATGTGAAACATCAGAAGGAAATGACGATGAAGCTGAGGAAGAAGAAGTGGATGAAAACGACGTAAACTACAGTGGAAACTCCTACGACGATTATTACTATTATGATGATTATGATTGGAGAGAAAGCCAAGATCCTTGTACAGGTTCTTATTATTACAATGCTCGAATTGCAACCAATATTCTAGCATCAGATTTGGGAGTTATTGCCAAAAGAGGAGAAAATAAATCGTATTTGTTTGCTGTAAATAATATTGTTACAACCGAACCTGTTTCAAATGCAAGAGTGGATTTATACAATTTTCAACAGCAAAAAATAGCAACAGAAGCTACAAGCAGTGAAGGTATTGCATCTTTCCAATTGGATAAATTCGCATACTTTGCCATTGTTACTTTAGGCGATCAGTCGACTTATGTGAAGTTGGATGACGGACTTTCGTTATCGGTAAGTAATTTTGATGTTGCGGGTGAGACTTTACAAAAAGGATTAAAAGGATTTATTTACGGAGAAAGAGGCGTTTGGCGTCCTGGAGATAATTTGTATTTGTCATTTATTTTGAATGATGCTGCGAATAAATTGCCGAAATCGCATCCAATTAAATTCAGATTAAATGATCCGAATGGTAAAACGGTTTATCAAACGGTTCAAAAAACGAACGATTTAAATCATTATGCTTTTACAGTTCCAACAAATCAAGATGCACCAACAGGAAATTGGGAAGCAATGGTAAGCGTTGGAGGAGCTAAATTCTATAAGAGCATTAAGATTGAGACGATCAAACCAAATCGTTTAAAAATCAAGAATACTTTTAGCAGAAAAACACTTTCGGCTTCTTATCCAAACACGGACAATCTTGAGGTAACATGGCTTCACGGTGCAATTGCTAAGAATTTGAATGTAGAAATGCAGGCTAAATTCTCTCAGCAAGCAACCACTTTTAAAGGCTATGAAAAATATACTTTTGATGATTTAGCTCGCCAATTCAGTACAGAAGAAATTAATGTTTTCTCTGGAAAATTAAATGAAAACGGAAAAGCATCGGTAAATATTCAGCCAAGATTGCAAGGTCAGGCACCAGGAATGTTACGCGCTTCATTCATTACAAAAGTATATGAAGAAGGAGGAGATTTTAGTACAGATGTGATGTCGACAACTTATTCTCCGTACAAAACTTATGTAGGGTTGAAAACGCCTGAACTAAACAAGTACAGCATGCTGGAAACGAGAACAAATAATCGTTTTGAAGTGGTGACGGTCGATGAAAACGGAAGACCAAAATCGGTTCGCAATCTCGAAGTAAGAGTTTACAAAGTAGATTGGAGATGGTGGTGGGATTCTTCGAGTGATAATTTATCAAATTATAATTCTTCGAATGCAACGACTTCATATAAAACCTTTGTAATCAATACGGATTCTAGCGGAAAAGGAAGTTTCCAATTTGCTTTGACAGATGAAGAATGGGGGCGCTACTTAATTCGTGTTGCCGATCAGCAAGATGGTCATGCAACTTCTTTGACCGTAAATATCGATTGGCCAATCTGGTCTGGAAAAACACGTAATAGAGATGCTTCAACAGCTAATATGTTAGTATTTTCTACCGATAAAAAAAACTATGCAGTTGGAGAAAAAGCACAGATTTCTTTCCCGTCAAGCGAAGGCGGACGTGCTTTAATTTCGATCGAAAACGGATCAAGAGTTGTACAGACTATTTGGGCTGAAACTAAAAACGGAGAAACAAAAGTTGAGGTTCCGATTACGGGAGCAATGGCGCCAAATGTATATTTTAATATTACCTTATTACAGCCTCATGCTTCGACCAAAAACGATTCGCCAATTCGTATGTACGGAATTGTTCCGATTGAAGTGGTAGATAAAAATACCATTTTGGCACCAACCCTAAATATGCCTGATGTTTTGAGGCCGGAACAGCCGTTTACAGTAAAGGTAGGCGAGAAATCAGGTAAAGAAATGACGTATACAATCGCAGTTGTCGATGAAGGGCTTCTGGATTTAACTCGTTTTAAAACACCAAATGCCTGGGATAGTTTCTATGTTCGTGAAGCATTAGGAGTAAAAACATGGGATGTTTATGATGATGTAATAGGGGCTTATGGCGGAAAAATAAACCAGATTTTCAGTATCGGTGGTGACCAGGATTTAGGAGGCGGAAAAGCTAAAAAGGCTAACCGTTTTAAACCAGTTGTACTGTATTACGGACCATTTAAATTAGGAAAAGGGGAAACAAAATCACATCAGTTAAAACTGCCAAAATATATTGGTTCGGTTCGAACAATGGTTGTCGCGGGAGATGCGAATACCAGCGCTTATGGTAGTGTAGAAAAAGCAACACAGGTCAAAAGTCCGTTGATGGTTTTGGCTTCGTTGCCGAGGAAAATTTCGCCATCAGAAAAAGTAACGCTGCCTGTAACAGTTTTTGCAACTGAAAACAAAATCAAAAATGTTTCGATTCAGGTAAAAACCAGCAACGGACTGAAAGTAATGGGAAGTGCGGTTCAGAGACTAAATTTTGCACAGCCAGATGAAAAAATGGCGTATTTTAATTTGGTTGTAGGCGCGGCTACTGGAATTGCAAAAGTTCAAGTAATCGCAACATCTGGAAGTGAGAAATCAACTTATGATGTTGAAATCGACATGACGAATCCAAATCCGGTTACGAGTACTTTTACAGATGTTGTTTTAACGCCAAATAGTACAAAGACAATTTCATGGAAAACTTTTGGTATTGCTGGAAGTAACAAAGCCAGACTCGAAGTTTCGTCTATGCCGTCAATGAACTTGAACGGAAGATTGCAATTCTTGATTCAGTATCCTCATGGATGCGTAGAGCAGACGACTTCGTCAGTTTTCCCACAATTATATTTAGGGGATGTGGCAGATATTGATGCGAAACGCAAAGATCTGATTCAGAAAAATATTGCGGCCGGAATTGCAAGATTGGGTAATTTCCAATTGTCAAATGGCGGAATGCCTTACTGGCAAGGAAATGCAATTGCTGACGACTGGGGAACTTCTTATGCTGGACATTTCTTAATTGAAGCAGAGAAAAAAGGATATGTATTGCCAATTAATTTCAAATCAAAATGGCTGTCTTATCAGCAGAAAGAAGCGAAACAATGGCGTTTTGAACCGAAATACGGAAATGATTTAGCTCAGGCGTATCGTTTATACACTTTAGCTTTAGCAGGAAATGCCGATTTATCTTCAATGAACAGATTGCGAGAAACAAAAGGAATTTCAAATGAAAGCATGCTTCGTTTAGCTGCAGCTTATGTTTTAGCAGGACAAAAATCGGCGGGGCAAAGTTTGTTTTTAAGAACAAGCATTGATGGAAGCTCAGATGAGTACAGTTATTACTATTATGGTTCAAGCGAAAGAAACAGAGCAATGGCTTTAGAAACAATGCTTCTTTTAGATCAGAAACAAAAGGCGTTTGTTACAGCGACAAAATTAGCTAAAGAAATGTCGGCTAATCAGTGGATGAGTACACAGACAACCGCTTATTGCTTGTATGCAATGTCGAAATTTGCCGTGAGCAATGGTCCAAAAGGAATCAATATTCAGTTTAGTAAAAACGGAAAAGGAGAGACAATAAACACAAGCAAATCGGTTGCAGACCGCAGTTTGTCTGTAGCTTCTGGCACCAACAGCATTACGTTGAAAAACAATAAAGCCAATACGGTGTATGTTCGTGTATTGAACACAGGAATATTACCTATCGGACAAGAAAATGCAATTCAAAGTGATGTTACCGCTTCTATTGTTTTCAAAAACAGAAAAGGAAGCGTAATCAATGTTTCAAGAATCAATCAGGGAACTGAATTTGTTGCCGAGGTTACCATTAAAAACCAAAGAGGAGAAAGTGTTCAAAACGTAGCATTATCGCAAATTCTGCCTTCAGGATTCGAAATTGTAAATACTCGTTTTACCGATTATGGAGATGCTGTAAATAATATTGCAGATTATATTGATATTAGAGATGATAGGACTAATTTCTATTTCGGAATGAAAGCAAGAGAAACTAAAGTTTTCCGTATTTTGCTAAATGCATCGTATTTAGGAAATTATTACCTGCCAGGATTACAATGCGAAGCAATGTACGATAATACATTCTTAGCTAGAACAAAAGGATTCTGGGTTGAGGTTGTGAAGTAAAATTTATTAGTTACAGATTTCACAGATTAAAATGATTTTTGAAAAGCAGATAAAAGAATCTGTGCTAATCTGCGAAATCTGTGGCTAAAAAAAACTTAGCAAACTTTGAATCAAAATAAGTTTCTCGCAGATCAAGCAGATAAAATAAATCTGCCAAATCTGCTGAATCTGCGAGAAAAAAAACTTAGCGAACTTCGCGTATACTTAGCGACTTTGCGGTTAAAAAAAAAACAAGTATTGAAAAATAAATTAAAAGCGTTCTTTCAGCGCATTATCAATTGGATAAAAAAGAATAAGATAAAATCAGCAATTGCATTTCTGCTCTTGCTGATTTACTATTTTTCGATACCCCGAACTTTATTCAAAGAACCTTATTCAACAGTTATAGAAAGCAAAGAAGGAGAGTTGCTTGGAGCAAAAATTGCCCGTGACGGACAATGGCGTTTTCCTGCACAGGATAGTGTTCCAGATAAATTCAAAAAGTGTATTGTGTATTTTGAAGATGAGTATTTCTATAAACATCCCGGCTTCAATCCCGGTGCAATGATCAATGCTTTTAAGCAAAACCGAAAAGCAGGAAAAGTGGTGAGAGGAGGAAGTACTTTAACACAACAAGTAATCAGACTTTCTCGAAAAGGAAAAAACAGAACCTATTTCGAAAAACTAATCGAAATTATTCTAGCGACAAGGTTAGAATTAGGTTATTCCAAAAATGAAATTCTCGAAATGTATGCTGCACACGCACCATTTGGAGGAAATGTTGTGGGATTGGAAATGGCTTCCTGGCGTTATTTTGGTGTACAGTCCAATCAATTATCATGGGCTGAAAATGCTGTTTTAGCCGTTTTGCCAAATGCACCAAGTTTAATTTATCCAGGAAAAAATCAGATCAAACTTTTAAATAAACGTAACCGTCTTTTATTAAAATTACATCAGGAAGGCATAATCGATAAGCAGACGTACGAACTTTCGATAGAAGAGCCTTTGCCTCAAAAACCATATGATCTGCCTCAAATTGCACCTCATTTATTGCAAAGAGTAGCCAAAAACGAAGAAGGAACAAGAGTAAAAACTACAATTGACTATGCATTGCAAAATCGGGTTAATCAAATTGCGAGATATTATTACAATCAGTACAAGCAGAATGAAGTGCATAATCTTGCCATTTTGGTAGTAGATGTCCAGAATAGAAATGTAATAAGTTATGTGGGAAATTCTCCAGCTGATGCAGATCATCAGAAAGATGTTGATATCATTGATGCGCCAAGAAGCACAGGAAGTATTTTGAAACCGCTTTTGTATGGCGCAATGTTGGACGATGGCGAATTACTGCCAAATACTTTAGTAGCAGATATTCCAACGCAGATTTCAGGATACACTCCTCAAAATTTCAATTTAACATTTGACGGTGCGGTTCCAGCGCATCGTGCCTTATCACGTTCCTTGAATATTCCTGCAGTTTTAATGCTTCAGGAATTTACGGTAAACAAGTTTTATGAAGAACTGCAAAAATTTAAATTGAAGAACATTAATAAAACACCCGACCATTATGGTTTGTCATTGATTTTAGGCGGTGCTGAAAGTAATTTATGGGATTTATGCAGAACTTATGCAAACTTATCATCAACATTAAATTATTATACTAAAAATCAGGGAAAATATAGAACCAACGAGTTCTCGGAATTAAATTATAAAAACGATTTTAAACCCGATTTTGGCTCAGAAACCAATCAAAAGAATATTCTAGGTGCAGGATCAATCTGGTTGACCTATAATGCGATGGAAGAGGTTAACAGACCCGAAGGAGATGAAGCGTGGAAGTTTTATGACAGTTCTCTTAAAATTGCCTGGAAAACAGGAACGAGTTTCGGGAATCGTGATGCGTGGGCAATTGGAACAAATTCGAGATACGTAGTTGGAGTTTGGGTTGGAAACGCAACAGGCGAAGGAAGGCCAACTTTAACCGGAGTTACTAGCGCCGCACCAATTTTATTTGACGTTTTTAATTTACTGCCAAGACAAAGATGGTTTGATACTCCTTATAATGATTTGGCTGAAGTTGAGGTTTGTCGTTTAAGCGGTTATTTGGCAAAAGAAAATTGTCCCAAAATCAAACAATGGGTTTCTAAAAAAGGAAAATCGACAAAGGTCTGTCCTTATCATAGAACAATTCATTTAGATAAAACAGAGCAATTTCAGGTTAATAGCAGTTGTGAGAGTATCGAAAATATAGTAACTAAAAACTGGTTTGTACTGCCTCCCGTTATGGCTTGGTATTACAAAAGCCAGCATATTGAATATTTGCCGTTACCACCATTCAAGGAAGGATGCGAGGGAACGCAAACCACAACAATGGATTTTATTTATCCAAAAGCAAACAGTAAAATTTACTTAACCAAAGATTTTAACAGCAACGTACAGCCTGTAATTTTAAAAGTGGCCTATTCTGAAAGAGATAAAGAATTGTTTTGGTATGTAGATGATGTTTATAAAGCAACAACCAAAACATTTCACGAATTGCCTATTACGCCTACAACAGGAACACATTATATTACAGTTGTAGATGCTTCTGGCAATGAAATTAGAAGAAGGATTGAGATTGTTAGGGAATAAGTTATTGAATGATATTAAGTTTCGTATAAACATCTTTATTTTTAGTAATTCGAAACGAGATTGAAGCTGTGAATCCTTCAAAAGTTGGGATCTTTTCTTTGTTGTATGGAAATGAATATCCGAAACCTAAATCGATCATATTAAATACAGTCAAACCGCCTACTGCATAGGCATTTTTAGAAGAACTACCTGTTTTTAAGAAAAGAAGATTTTTTGTGTTGTAAGATAAGTGCATGTCTGGAAGTCCATAATAGTTGCCATCATAACTATTTGTGATTCCATATCCTGCACCTAAAAAGAATTTATTTTTGTTTTTACATTCTAAACAAAACTCTAGTCCGCCAGTTAGAAGACTTTTATTGGTAATAGAATAATTAACATATAAAATAGGCCATTGCGGGCTTGTAGCTTCGGATTTGATGTTTTGAGAATTCGTTCTAGTACAAAATAGTATAAGTGCTAAGGAGTAAATAATTAATTTTCCTGATAATTTGTAAGGATTGAAGGTCATATCAAAGTTTTAAATTGTCCTATTTTAAATATAAATAATTTAACTGCTTATCTGAAATATATTTCGTTATTATAACCAATAACTAAAATTAGTGGCTAGAAAAAAGCACAAAAAAACCGCCAGTCTTTCGAAAGGCGGTCTTTGTTTTTTATTCTGAAATAACATTTCCTTTTTTATCATAGAAATGGTATTCTAAGTACGTGTAAGCGTCACGAGGTATGATTTTCACCCATTTCTTATGTTCAAAAAACCATTTTGAACGTAATGATGGAAAACCTTTGCTGAGGTATGCAGCCACAAACGGATGTGTATTAAGCACAACCTTGTTGTGGGTTTTTAAAAGTCTTTCTAAATCAGCGGTGATCTTATCAATGATTAAAATTGGAGCTTCAATTTCACCATTATGTTTGTTAGGATCTTCCTCTCTGGTTTTGATATTCACTTCTGGTCTTACGCGCTGTCTTGTAATCTGGACCAAACCAAATTTACTCGGCGGTAATATTTTATGTTTTGCTTTATCGTCGCTCATTTCTTCTCGCAAGAAGTCGAACAAAACTTTCCTGTTTTCGGGATTAGACATATCGATAAAATCTACTACGATTATTCCGCCCATATCACGCAGACGTAATTGTCTGGCAATTTCTGCAGCGGCAATCATATTCACTTCCATGGCTGTGTCTTCTTGGTTGGTCGCTTTATTAGAACGGTTTCCGCTGTTTACGTCTATAACGTGAAGAGCTTCGGTGTGTTCTATAATAAGATAAGCACCTTTACTCATAGAAACAGTTCGGCCAAACGAAGTTTTGATTTGTCTCTCTATATTGTATTTCTCGAAAATTGGGGTGTCATTTGATTGATAAAACTTAACAATCGATTGTTTTGAAGGAGCAATTTCTTGCAGATATTCCTTCGTTTGATGGTACAACTCTTCATCATCTATTTGAATACCGCTAAAGGTATCATTAAATACATCTCTTAATATTGAAGAAGCTCTATTAAGCTCTCCTAATACTTTTGATGGATGATGAGCAGTTGGTAATTTTTTACACATTGCAGACCATCTGCCTAGCAGGTTCTGCAAATCTTTTTCTAATTCGGCTACGTTTTTGCCTTCGGCTACTGTACGAACAATAACACCAAATCCTTTAGGTTTGATCGATAGAACAAGTTTTTTTAGACGATCCTTTTCTTTTTTGTCTTCTATTTTTTGAGAAATAGAAACGCGATCAGAGAAAGGAACTAGAACAATAAATCTTCCGGCAAGAGAAAGCTCAGCACTTATTCTTGGACCTTTGGTTGATATAGGTTCTTTAACTACTTGGACTAAGACAGATTGATTGGCACTTAAAATATCAGTAATGATGCCATCTTTGTCAATCTCTTTTTCAAACTGAAAGGTTTTTAGGGAGAAATCTTTTAATTTACCTGCGCTTACAAGTTTTATGAATTTCAGCTGAGAAGCTAGATTTGGACCCAAATCGTGATAATGTAAAAAGGCATCTTTTTCGAAACCTACATTTACAAAAGCGGCGTTAAGTCCAGCAACTGGTTTTCTGATTTTGGCAATAAAAATATCACCAACCTGAAAGTTGCTTTTTTCTTCTTCTTTGTGTAATTCAATTAGTTTTCCATCTTTTAATAAGGCAAAATCTACTGCTTCAGAACTAGATCTAATGATTAATTCTTTATTCACACTGTAAATTTTTATCTGTTTTTTCAGAAAATAGAAAAAGAGAGAAGAGTATAGATTTGGAAAAATCTAAAATCTTAAGTCTAAAATCTAAAATCTTATCTACAGATGGATTAAACAATATTTTAACAGGTATTGAACCCGGGGAAAAGAAGATTAGTAGAGAATAGGGTAACAGAGAATAGGCTTCTTGTCGCCTATCTTCTATTTTTTTTTTCTCTTTCATCTTTTTTCAATTTCAATGAACGTTAAAAAGAAAAAAGTAGTTTAAAACTACTTTTTCTTTTTGTGGCGGTTAGCTCTCGCTCTTTTCTTACGTTTGTGAGTAGCTACCTTATGTCTCTTTCTTTTTTTACCACTTGGCATATTGTGTCAGATTTATGTTAATTAATATTATTTTGCTTCGTTGTTAGTTTTAACTCCTTCTACAAAAACTTTTGCAGGTTTGAAAGCAGGAATGTTGTGTGCTGGAATTTTAATAGTAGTGTTTTTAGAAATGTTTCTTCCAGTTTTTTCAGCTCTAGTTTTAACGATAAAACTACCAAAACCTCTAAGGTATACATTGTCTCCAGTCTCTAAAGAAGTTTTAACTTCTTCCATAAAAGTTTCTACTGTTGCTTGAACGTCTCCTTTTTCAAGACCTAGCTTCTCTGAAATCTTCGCTACGATATCTGCTTTCGTCATTTTCTTTCCTATTTTATTTTATAAATGGTGTACTATTTTTTTGAGTTTGCAAATATAGGAATTAAAAAAATAATTAATCAAGCTAATTCGTTAAATTTTAATTACATAAACATTTACTTTTGTAATCTAAGTATTTTGCAATGGATTTTCATAACATATTGATAAAATGGTATTTACAGCACCAGCGTGATTTACCGTGGCGAAAAACGGTCGATCCGTACCAGATTTGGCTCTCAGAAATCATGCTTCAGCAGACGCGAGTTGCGCAAGGAATGCCTTATTTTTTTTCATTTACTCAGGAATTTCCTACTGTTAAACATTTGGCATATGCTTCAGAAGAGAAAGTTTTGAAACTTTGGCAAGGTCTGG
Organism: Flavobacterium humidisoli; assembly: GCF_023272795.1. NCBI lineage: Bacteria > Pseudomonadati > Bacteroidota > Flavobacteriia > Flavobacteriales > Flavobacteriaceae > Flavobacterium > Flavobacterium humidisoli. Next base: position 1,749,983 of record NZ_CP096829.1, read on the forward strand.
GGTATTATTCTCGAGCTCGTAATCTTCATAAAACGGCTCAATATATATCTAATGACTTAAATGGAGTTTTTCCTGATTCTTATAAAGAGCTTTTAAAACTTAAAGGTGTTGGCGAATATACAGCTGCTGCGATAGCTTCTTTTTCTTATAATGAAGCGGTTCCTGTTGTAGATGGAAATGTGTTTAGGGTATTGGCTCGTTATTTTGATATTGAGTCTGATATTGCACTTCCAGCAACCAAAAAAGAGTTTGCGGCTTTGGCACAGCAATTAATGCCTAAAGATAATCCAGCGATATTTAATCAGGCCATAATGGAGTTTGGTGCGCTGCAATGTGTTCCTAAAAGTCCTAATTGTACGATTTGCGTTTTTAAGGAAAGCTGTGCTGCTTTGCAGAAAGGAAAAGTAAATATGCTTCCTGTTAAGTCAAAAAAGATTAAAGTAACCAATCGTTACTTTAATTATTTGATTTTAGAAGATGCTTCAGGAAACACATTAGTTCAAAAAAGAACTGCAAAAGGAATTTGGCATAATTTATATGAGTTTCCGTTATTGGAAACGCAATCAATTGTTGATTTTGACGAGATTTCTCAAACCGTCAAAAATGAAATTTTCGCCAAGTATACTATTATAAGTATAGAAGATTGCAACGAATCGACTCTTATACACAAGCTTTCACACCAACATTTGCATATTCAATTTTGGAAAATTAAAGTGAAAGAGGAAGTTGAAAATGGAGTAGATGCTCAAAAATTGAAAACTTTTCCTTTTCCTATTGTGTTGTATAATTTTATAGAAAAGCAAGAAATAAATTGCTAAAAAAATGTATCTTTGGGAGAAATACCACCAAAACTATGAACGGAACATTAAATAAAGTGATGCTTATTGGCCATTTAGGCGATGATGTAAAGATGCATTATTTTGATGGAGGAAACTGCATCGGACGTTTTCAGCTGGCTACCAATGAGGTATATATCAATAAAACGACTAATGAAAAAATAACCTCTACAGAATGGCATAATTTGGTTGTGCGTAATAAAGCTGCAGAGATTTGCGAAAAATATCTTTCTAAAGGAGACAAAATTTATGTCGAAGGAAGGATAAAATCTCGTCAGTGGCAAACAGAAGATGGAACGACAAAATATACGACCGAAATTCAAGTAACGGAGTTTACTTTCCTGACAACTAAAAAAGAAACTGCGTATACTAAACAAAACCAGGATACAGAGTCGGCAAAAAATACTAACTTTGATGCTCCTGAAGGGCTTCCGATTAACGATCTGCCCTTTTAAGCGATGTTTAACTAATTTTATTCAGTTTGGACCCAGAGCCCAGTTTACTTTTTTCTACAAATCTTGACGCCAATTTAATTATTGGTTTCGTCGGAATTTTTATTTTATTATTTCTTTCAGCAATTGTTTCTGGTGCTGAAGTAGCTCTTTTTTCTTTATCGCAGCAAGACATCGATGATTCTTTAAATGATAATCCTGCAAAAGGTAAAATTATTTCGAATCTACTAGAAAAGCCCAAAAAGCTTTTGGCGACTTTATTGGTCGCAAATAACTTTTTTAATATTGGTGTCGTAATCCTATTTGCTTATATAGGGCAAAATATTTTTGCCAATATAAGTTCGCCAGCCTTTAAATTTACTCTAGAGGTAATTTTAGTCACTTTTTTAATTTTATTATTTGGCGAAGTTCTTCCTAAAGTTTATGCTAGCAGAAACAGTATTCGTTTTGCTAAGCGAGTTGCATATCCGCTGGCATTTTTAGATAAATTGCTTTCTCCTATTAGTTTGCCAATGCGTGCGGTTACCATATATTTTCAAAATAAATTAGGAAAGCAAAAAAGTAATTTTTCTGTCAATCAACTTTCTCAGGCATTGGAGCTTACAGATTCGGAAGGGACATCGACAGAGGAACAGAAAATTCTGGAAGGAATTGTTTCTTTTGGAAATACGGATACAAAACAGGTAATGAGCCCGAGAATTGATATTTTTGCATTGGAAATATCAGAAACATTTGCAGAGATTTATCCTAAAATAATAAAAACTGGTTTTTCGAGAATTCCTGTTTATCGAGATAATATCGATCAGATTGAAGGTGTGCTTTTCGTAAAAGATTTACTGCCTCATATTGATAAAGAAGAATTTGACTGGGCCTCTTTGATTAGAGAAGCGTTTTTTGTTCCTGAGAATAAAAAACTAGATAATCTACTAAAGGATTTTCAGAGCTTAAAAAGCCACTTAGCCATTGTGGTTGATGAGTATGGAGGTACTTCTGGATTAGTTTCTTTAGAAGATGTTATCGAGGAAATTGTCGGAGATATTAGTGACGAGTTTGACGATGAAAATCTAAATTTCTCACAGATTGATGAAAATAATTTTCTTTTTGAAGGAAAAATAAACCTGAAAGATTTCTACAGAATTGTAGATGTCGACGAAGATGTTTTTGAAGCTCGTAAAGGAGAAGCTGAAACATTGGCCGGATTCATTCTGGAAATTTTAGGTAATTTTCCGAAAAAAGATCAAAAAGTGATTTTTGAAAACTGTATTTTCACTGTCGAAACAGTTGATAAAAAGCGTATAAAACAAATAAAAGTAACAATAAATAAAAATGCTTAATAGAATACTTTCAATAACAGCAATTTTGCTTGCTCTAACGGTTTTAAGCTGTAAAAATGATGTTTTGCCAAAACCAGCGAGCTACCTGCGATTAGATTATCCGGAAGCAAAATATGTGAATTTTGAAAACAATTGCCCATTTGCTTTTGAAATGAATGAAGATGCAATCATCAAAGGAGAGAAAGAATGCGGATTTGCAATCACTTATCCAAAGATGAAAGCGACTATTTATTTGACTTATAAGCCTGTAAATGGCAATATTGATAAATTGCTACGCGACGCTCAAAAACTAACTTACGAACACGTTATTAAAGCCGATGATATTTTGGAACAGCCGTATTTAAATCCGGAGAAAAAGGTTTACGGAATGTTTTACCAAGTTGATGGAAATGCCGCGACAAACTCTCAGTTTTACGTTACAGATAGTACAAAACATTTTTTAATAGGTTCTGTTTATTTTTACGCAAAACCAAATTTTGATTCGATTATGCCTGCCGCGAGTTACGTTAAAAACGATATGCAGCGTTTGATGGAAACATTGAAATGGAAATAAAAAAAAGGAATCCAAATGAACTGCCCCCAAAAAGTTAGACACTATTTGGGGGCATTTTTATTGTAATTGATCTGTTAACGATTTAAAATTCGAAACCTTATACGTTTTTCCATCTCCAGTTTCTTGAACCACTTTTGTTAAAGATTCTGAGTTTTGGATTGTTTTGTCAAAACTTACTGTTGCTGTTTTTTTGTCAAAATCAACTGTTGCTTTATCAACTCCATCAAGATTAGCTAATTCTTCTTCAATAGTTTTTGCGCATCCCATAGCACAAGTCATTCCGTCAATTGTGAAGCTTGCTGTTTGAAGATTTTCAGCTGCAATAGGTTTGTGTTCTTTTGGAGTACTTTTTTCTGCATTTACAACTTGAAGGCTTTTGTCTTCTGCTTTTTTACAGCTAACGAATGCTAAACCAGCAATTGCTGCAGCAAATAAGATTTTTGAAATTTTCATTATATATAAATTTAAAATTGCGATTTCTTTCTTGCAAAATTAATAAAAAGTGAGAGGTAGGTTCGTAAAATAATTACAAATTTGCAGTAAAATACAATTTATGGAAACAAAACAGTTAAAGTGGATTTACTTGACTATTCTTTCTCTTATCTGGGGAAGCTCTTTTATTCTGATAAAAAAAGGATTGGTTGGTTTAACTGCTGTTCAAGTAGGATCGTTCCGAATTATTTTTGCTGCTTTGTTTTTATTGATTGTAGGTTTTAATAGTCTGAAAAAGATTTCGCGCCGACAATGGAAATTTGTTGCTATAACTTCACTTTTCGGGACTTTTATGCCGGCTTATCTTTTTGCTATTGCAGAAACTCAAGTTAATAGTTCGATAGTTGCGATTTTAAATTCGCTAACGCCATTAAATACTTTGATTTTGGGAATTATAGCATTTGGGATTCAGTTTCAAAAACGACAGGTTTTAGGTGTTTTTGTCGGACTTGTAGGCTGTCTGCTTTTGGTTTTAAGTGGAGACTCAGCAAGCGGAACTCAAAATTACCTTTATGTTTTATTGGTAGTTATTGCAACACTTAGTTATGCGATCAACGTAAACCTGATTAAAAAATATCTTCATGATTTAAATTCTGTAAGTATCACAACAGGAAATTTTGCGGTTTTGCTTTTGCCTGCATTAATAATTTTAAGTACAACAGATATAAGTCAGAAAATACATTTTGCAGAAACGCAGCATTCTATACTTTTTATAGTCATTTTAGGTGTTCTTGGAACAGGAATCGCAAACATTCTTTTCTTTAAACTAATTCAGATGTCATCGCCAGTTTTTGCAACCTCTGTCACATATTTAATTCCGATAGTTGCTTTTTTCTGGGGATTGTTAGATAACGAATTCCTGACGCCAATTCAATCTGTGGGTGCTTTTATAATTTTGATAGGAGTTTATTTGTCGGCTAAAAAGTGATTTTGAGTTATGGTTAAGGGTTTCGACTTCCTTAAAATAAAAAGCTTTGTCAAAGTTTTAAACTTTGACAAAGCCATTAAAAATCTTAGGATCTTAGTAACTTAGAACCTTAGTATCTTAAAGAAAATCTTTCTCAGAAACCCCTTCGTTAATCTTAATATCAGACATTTTAATATCCAATTCAAAGCCAACATTCTGAATTAAGTTAAAAGGAACTTTAACACCTTTTACTTCTCTATAATCATTGAAATTAGTGATTTGTTCAACTGATTTTCCGCCTTGTTCGCGAACTTTAGATTCGGCTGTTTTTAATCCAGATTTAACGTCGTAATAATACTTTGTTTTGCCGTCTTTAATTACGTAAGCATCATTCCCATTAATTGGTTCAATTCCTTCTACTTTAAGGTCCGTTCTTTTTACAAGCTGTAATTCTTCAAACGGAGCTGCATTAGCTTTCATTTCGGCTAAATCTTCACCTTCAAGGTTTTTTCTCTGGCCTTGCTGTTCAACGTAAGCGCCTTTTTCGTTAACTACCTGTTTCATTAAATTCATAGTTCCCATAGAAAGCGAAACCATCATTTTTCCTTTCGAATCTAATTTAGAGGTAAAAGTTAATGGGTTAGGAGCCTGCGGAACCGTTGTTGTGCCATTCATGTATAATGTTTTTACTGCAGTAACGGCTTTTTCTCCGCCAATTGCATTAATGTAGTTTTCAAAAACCGTCTTTGCGCTAATATCTTTAGGCGCCTCTTTTTTTGTAGCAGGTTTTTCAACTGGATTTCCGTATTTGTCGAAATAATGAATCGGAATTTGTAATTTTTCTAAACCAGAGATCACATCAGATCCTTTACCAACAATTACGATACGCATATTATCTAACAAGAAGTACTTGTTGGCAACACGATAAATATCATCGGCAGTAACATTATTAATGGTTTGAATGTATTTTTCGTAGAAATCAGCAGGAAGTTTTTCTGTTTCAATGTTCAAAGCATAACGCGCAACAGCTTGTGGTTTTTCGACTTGCATTACAAATCTTCCAATATAACCCGCTTTTACATTTCTTAAAACTTCTGGATCTACTCTTTCTGTTCTGATTCGTTTGATTTCTTTAACAAATTGAACAACAGCGCTATCGGTTACTGTATTTCTAACAGCAGATGAAGCCTTAAATTTAGTAACATATTTCCCGCTTCCAATACTAGAACTTGCTCCATAAGTCCAAGCATGCTGTTCGCGTAAATTCATGTTTAAGTAGCTATTGAAATCGCCTCCAAGAATTTGATTGGCAATAACAGCAGGGAAAAAATCTGGATCGTTCATTCTTAAATTTACAGTATTTACTAATGAAATTTCAGATTGAACCGCATTTGGAACATCAACAAAATCGATTTGTAAGCTCGAAACATTTACTGGAGTTGGGTAAGTGTTTTTTGGTGCAGCCTGCTTTTTCCACCCGCTGAATAATTTCTCAACAGCAGTTTTTGCTTCTTTAAATTTGACGTCTCCAATAATAACTAAATAAGCATTTTCTGGAACAAAATAAGTATTGTAATTGTTTTGAACATCTGCAAGAGTTACATTTTTCACAGTCTCTTCAGAAAGGTATTCTCCTACCGGATGATTTTTTCCAAAAGCCAAAACGTCAACCACTCGGTTTGAAATGGCAGGAACACTTTTTTCGTCGGCTTTAAGGCCTTCCAAAAGTTTTGCTTTTTCTTTATCAAATTCAGTTTGAGTGAAATTGGGTTGTAAAGCACCTTCTGCTAAAAGCTCTAAAACGCGGCCAGAATACTTTGACAACGAACTTGCATAAGCACCTTGAGAAGTAAAATTGATATTAGCTCCATAAAAATCAATTTCTTCGTTAAAAGCTTCTTTGGTTGTTTTTTTAGTTCCGTTTCCAATTAAGCTGCTGGTCAATTCGTCAACCCCTTTTTTGTTGCCTTCAGTAAACGGAGCATTATCTAAAGTAAGTGTATAGCTCACTCTAGGCAATTTGTGGTTTTCAACAACTAAAACTTTCATTCCGTTTGCTAAAACAAAGGTCTGCGGTTTTTTGATGTTGACTACTGGGGCATTTCCTGGTTTGGGTTGTGGACGATCTTGTGCTTGCATAATTCCAGTTAGGAAAATAAGGATTAAAAAAGGATATATTTTTTTCATGATTCGATATTCTTAGTTTTGAGATTTGGCTGTAGGAACATAATCTAAAATCAAGCGCTGATTTGGATTTAAGTATTTCTTGGCAACTTCTCTAATTTCTTCTCTCGTGATAGAATGGTAAATGTCGATTTCAGTGTTGATTAAATTAACGTCGCCATAAAGAAGATAATAAGACGCCAGATTTTCTGCAATTCCTTCTACGCTTGCATTGGCATTTACATAATTGTTATCGAATTTATTCTGTAATTTTTCATAATCTTTTTCAGAAATAAGATCGGTTTGGATTTTTACAATCTCTTCATCCATTTCCTTTAGAATGTCATTAATTGTGTACGGAGCCATTGGAAGTCCGTAAAGAATATACATTCCGTAATCTTCTTGGCTGAATCCTACTGCGCCAATCTGCAGCGCCATTTTCTTGTCGTCAACTATTTTTTTGTAGAGTTTAGAGCTTTTTCCATCACTTAAATAAGAGGAAATCAAATCTAAAACTCTTGCATCTCTAGTTTTCATTGATGGCGTTCTATACGAAGCAACAATCATTGGAATCTGTATGTTTGGATCTTCGTAAGTTGCTTTAATTGGCTGCGTAATCGGATCTTCAATATAGGTCTGTTTCTTAACTTCTTCGCCTTTTGGAATTGGTCCAAAATATTTTTGAATCCACTCTTTTGTTTTTGTTTTTTCAAAATCTCCAGCAACAACCAAAACGGCATTATTTGGGGTATAGAATTTTTTATTAAAAGCTTGGAATTCTTCTAATGTAGCTGCATCCAAATCTTTCATAGAACCAATAGTGGTCCATCTATAAGGATGTTTTTTAAACATATTCTTTTTAACCTCAGGAAGAATATTTCCGTACGGCTGATTGTCGTAACGCATTCTTTTTTCTTCTTTTACGACTTCATTCTGCGTGTCAACTCCAATCTTATTAATAATTGGATGCATTAATCTTTCAGATTCCATCCATAAGCCAAGTTCTAAACTATTCGAAGGAAAAACTTCATAATAATAAGTTCGGTCATCAGATGTGTTGGCATTGTTTACACCTCCATTTGCAGTAACAATTTTCATCCATTCCCCACGTTTTATATTTTGGGTTCCCTCAAATAATAGATGTTCAAAAAAGTGAGCAAATCCAGTTCTATCAGGACGTTCGTCTTTTGATCCAACATGATACATTACCGAAGTGATAACGACAGGAGCAGAAGGGTCATTGTGTAAAATGACATGTAGGCCATTGTCTAAGTCGTATTCTTCGAAAGCTACTTTTTGGGCATGAGCCACTCCGCCAAGCATTAATGCAGCACTTAACATCATTACTGATTTTTTCATAAAGATTAATAATTTTAAAATATCAACATATAGTAGGTAGACAAGAGTTGATTTTGGTTACACCAAAAATAGTTTTTTTTAATTACGTATCGTAGATTTGTTTTTAAATAAATACGATTTTAACAATCTTTTACTTTAAATTAATTTTGTTTTATGTGCAGAACTACTTGAAAAACAAGGTTTTTTTGGGTAAAAATATTTTTGCTTCTATAGGTTGCATAGTAAATTATTAGTTGTATATTTGCAACCTTAAAATTCAATAAATCAATTTGATATGTATGCAATCGTAGAGATAGCAGGGCAACAATTTAAAGTAAGCAAAGACTTAAAGGTTTATGTTCACCGTTTGGCTAATGAAGAAGGTTCAAAAGTTTCTTTTGACAAAGTTCTTTTATTAGATGATAATGGAAATGTAACTTTAGGCGCCCCAGCTATAGAAGGTGCTTCAGTAGAAGCTAAAGTGTTACAACACTTAAAAGGTGATAAAGTTATCGTTTTCAAAAAGAAAAGAAGAAAAGGATACAAAAAAAGAAATGGTCACAGACAATATCTTACACAAATTGTAATTGAAGGTATTACTGCAGCAGGAGGAACTAAAAAAGCAGCGGCTAAAAAAGCGGTTGTAGCAGAAGAAGCAGCTACTGAAGAAGTAGAAGCTCCAAAAGCTAAAAAAGCAGCTCCAAAAGCTAAAAAAGAAGCTACTAAAGAATAATAACAATATTTAAACTCATACGTCATGGCTCACAAGAAAGGTGTCGGTAGTTCGAAGAATGGTAGAGAATCAGAATCAAAACGTCTAGGCGTTAAGATTTATGGTGGACAAGCTGCTATTGCTGGGAACATCATCGTTAGACAAAGAGGTTCAAAACACAATCCAGGTGAAAATGTTTACATTAGTAAAGATCACACTCTTCACGCAAGAGTTGCTGGAGTTGTTAAGTTCCAAAAGAAAAGAGATAACAAATCTTATGTATCTATTATTCCTTTCGAGGCTTAATAATCATAGATTACTTTTTATAAAAAACCCGTTCAGAAATGATCGGGTTTTTTTATTTCTATGACTTTTTTAGAAAGACTTTAAGGCTTACATTTGTTTAGCCTCTTTAAATAAAAAAAGTTTGAAAAAGATTCTATTATTGTTTTTGTTGTGCTGTCTTGGTACTTATGCAAATGCTTATTCGGAAAATATCGTAAGTCATTTAAGTTCTTTAAATGAAAAACAAAAAAAGACTTTATATGAATTGGAAGTTCTAAAAAGGAACGGCTGTAAAACAGATCAATTTTGGGAGGAAAACAAAAATTTGTTTTCAGGGTTTGATTCTAAAACGAGAGATGAATTAGCACAGCAGATTTTTGAAAATTCCAAAGTAATCTACGAACCTCAAAAAAACTCGAGAGTTCAAATTTGGATGCAGACTCAATTGTTCACGAACTGGATGTTTTATTTGTCGGCATTTATAGCTATCTGTGCGGTTATTGCACTCTTTAAAAAATATTGGAGTTTATGGATTGGATTTCTTCTTAAACATTTAGAACCCGTTGTAAGATATTTATTTTCTCCTTTATTGCTGACTTTTGAATTGCTGGCAGTTGGAGTCGCTTGTGTAATTTATGCCGTTTCTGTTGAGGATTTTGTAGTGCGAACAGTAATTATTCATCTAGGATTATTTTTATTATGGAGTCAGTCAACTGCTTTGTTTACTAAAGAATATTGGGTTAAAAAATACGTTTTTGAGATCGGAAGTAATTTCTGGGGAAAAGATCCGTGGGAAACCATAAAAACAATATGTCTGCCAGCTGTTTTGGTTGCATTAGCTATTTGGTATGTATTGTATAAAGTTCCTTCAGATGTTTTTTACAACTACGAAATTGTAGTTTCGGGAATTGCTGCAATTTATGCTTTACCGTTTTGGCGTACATTGGAAAAATTTATATATCCAATCTTATTTCCTTTTAAGAATGAAGGATATAGAGACAGAAGTATCAATTCTCTAGGCGCATGTACTGTTGTAGCGGTTGTTTTGACTCTTGTTCTTATTTTGCAATGGAATGCTATTTTTTACAATGTTATTGCGGCATTTATAAGTTTGGAGATTTGTTCATTTTTAATACTGTCATTGAAAATGAATCATAAGTACAGTTTTGGAAATTATTATTTTATACAATTTGTAACGTTCCTTTTTCTTAGTGCAGTTTTTCTATACGGTTTTTATTTTGGTTTAAACGAAGTTATCTGGTTTGTAATTACAGGATCAACCTTATTTATAATAATAAAGTATATGGAAGTTTTTTCTTTTTTCTCCAATTGGAAAAGAGGAAAAGGTTGGGCTTGGAAATTATTGGGACTTGCAGCTGTGTTTTGGCTTTTAGGAAAGGGAATTTTATTTCTTTCAAAACAAATATTTACAGTCTAATTATCTGGAAAAGAAAAACCGTTGTCAAAGCTTTGAACTTTGACAACGGTCTATAATAAAAAATGGAATTTGGAATTTTATTTATTGGAATTTAAAACAGTTATTCCTCAGTATCCTTTGTTTCTTCCAAGTCTTCAGTTTTTCTTCCCACTTTTACTTTTGGGTTATCCTGTGTTCCTGTTACAGTTAACGGAATTCCGAAAATACCAAAAGGAGGCAATCCTAAACGCATTTTTAGGTTCAGTCTTCCGTCTAAGCTTGATGTTCCTTCTATTCTTGGTCTAAAGCCAGCAAACTTAAATTTAAAGCGTTCTACAGTTATAATATTGTTTTTAACGGTTGTTTTAATGTCTACTTTCGAAAGATCTGGATTTTTCATAGATTCTGAATTTGTTTGTTTGCTTACGGCATTAAACATTTTCAAACCTCTTACTTTTACATCTTTTACAGAAAGTGTGCCGCCTCCTACCAGAGAAGGATAGACAGGATCCATATTTCCGTTTAAGCGACCTTTTAATTGATAATCTAAAGAAACAATCCCTTGTGCTTTTTCTGCGGCACTAGCCATTTTTCTGAAGACTTCGATTTCGTTATAGGCTCTTTTAATGTCAAAATCTGTGGCTTTTATCGTGTAATCAAAATTTGCTTTTTGAGGAGTTACAGCTTGATAATTGGCATTCATAGAAACGTTGCATCCAATTAGATTGAAACCGGTATTTTGCATTGTCAATTTACCATTTTTCAGGGTTAAATTTCCAGTTGCATTTTGCAGATTTAGTTTGTCGAAATTTACTTTTTGAGCATTTGCGATTAACTGTAAATTCAAATTGCTCGGAATGATAATAACGCCAGTTTGTGTGTTGTCTGATTGTTTTGCTTCTGTTTTTGGAGCTGAATTTTGTGTTACGGGTGTATTAGGGTCTACACTCGACATAAATTCGTCAATATTGATGTATCGGGAAGAAACTTTAAAAGAGCCTCTTAAAACGCCTGTATTAGTCATTGCATAATTGAAGACATTTTGCAAATAACCATTCATTTTAAAATCTGACTGTCCGTAAGCGGCCAAGAAATTATTGAACGACATTTTATCCTGATTGATTTTGAAAATTCCTTCTTTGATAATGAATCTTTTTGGGAGATATTCAGAAGCAATTCCGATGTTTCTTAATTCAAGAGTTCCTTTGTTATTTAGTTTGCTGTAATTTCCTTTTTCGGCATCGCTTTGTTTTCCTTTCAAAGATAAATCTGCTTTTACGAAACCGTCGAGATCAAGACCTTTTTGCGAGAAAACTTTATAGATTCTGCTCACATCCAATTCTCCTTTTGCTTTTATATCATAATTTAAATCGTCAAAATTGCTTAAATCAGCTTGTACAAAAACAGGTTTTCCTTCAAAAGTAAACTGAGTTGGGGTTAGGTTTATTTTTAAATCCTCAAAAGTTCCTTTTTGGTTTTCGATTTTAGATTTAATTGTAATGTTTGTAATCGGATTAGGGTAATACGGTGTTTTCAAATATCCATTATCCAAATTAATGATTCCGTTTGTAACAGGAAAACGCTTGTTTTTTTGATCAAATATTCCGTTTGCTTTTACATCTCCAGCCAAAGCTCCTTTTAGTTCAATATCAGGAATTCCGAGTGCTTTGGTTAGTTTTTCAAGATCAATTTTAGCTTTAAAATCGGCGTTAATTTCGGGTGTATTTACTCCTTTAAGCAAAAACTTAGATTTTAAATAATCCTGATTAATGTTCAAGGAAAGGTTTTTTGCATCGACAATAACCAAATCCGGATTTAAAGACGGAACTTTTGTTTTAATGTCTAAATTTAAATTTGAAACGGGAAATGCGCTTTTGTTATAATTTACAAAACCGTCGTTTATCTTTACATCTAAATTCAAATCTGGAGCAATATTTTCCGAAGCAATATATTTTCCTTTTAAAGTCAGTAAAAGATTAGTATTTCCTTTCAATTCGGTTTTAGAAAGCCAAGTAATGTATTTTGGGGGAAAAGCTGTAAAAACATCGTATAGATTGCTATTGTCGGATTTAATAACAAAATCCATGTTATAACCATCTTTTAAAATGTCAAATTTTCCTTTAAAGTCAACCAGAAGCTGATTGATTTTAAGGTTGTTTTGTTGAAAAAAGAAAGAAAGTGAGTTGATGTTGACTTTTGTAATCAAATCAGCATCAATTTTTTTGTTCATTAAATAAGGTTCGTCTTCATAAACGATATTCAATTTTTCGATTTTAGCTTTCGAATACAAATCAAAAACGGCTTGATTCAAATCTCCTTTCCCTAAATAATTAAATCCGTAAGCATCAAAATGGACTTTTGTCGATTTATCATCGTAAATAATTTTACTATTTAAAATCTCAATTCGCTCTAATTTTAAGGCAGTGTCTGAGCTGTCTTTTGTTTGCGAAGCCTGTTCCTGAGATTTATAAATGTTGTAATTGGCTTCTCCATTTGGATTCACTTTTACATTTATAAAAGAATCGGATAGATAGATCTGGTCAATTTTTACCGATTTGCTGAAAATAAGACTCGCTACATTGATTCCGAAAGAAACCTCTTTTGCAGTGATAAATTTTTCGTTTGTATATGGAGCTGAACCATTTAAACTTAAATTATCTAAAGTTAAAGTAAGAGAAGGAAAATGGCGGAAGAATGAGACAGAAACGTCAGAATAATTCAGTTCTGCGCTTAATCTTTCGTTAGCTGTTTTCTTTATTTGCTCTTTAATTTGATCCTCAAAGACGATAGGCGTTAAAAATAATAATCCTATAATAACCGCGAAAGTTATTCCGAAATACTTCGCAATTTTAAAAACGATTGATCTGGATTTACTTTTCTGCATAGCGAATAGTGGTATTTAAATATGAAAATAGAGTAAAAAAAAAGAGCGTAATTTATCCGTGAACGGTTTCGTTTTTACCATAATTAGTAATAATCGAACCTTCATATTCAATCCATTCTTTCCAGCGTTTATCAACATCAATATTATCTTGATATTTTCTGGCAAATCCTAAAAATGTAGTGTAATGTCCAGCTTCAGAGATCATTAAATCGCGGTAGAATTTTGCTAATTCTTCATCTTTGATGTTTTCAGAAAGCACTTTAAAACGCTCGCAACTTCTAGCTTCGATCATTGCAGAAAATAATAATCGGTCGCAAAGTGCATCTCTACGGCTACCATCTTTTTTCATGAATTTAAAAAGTACATTGACGTAATGATCTTTTCTTTCGCGGCCCAAAGTAAGTCCGCGTTGCTTTATAATGTTATGAACCATCTGAAAATGTTCCAGTTCTTCTCTCGCAATTTCAAGCATTTCGGTTACCAATTCTTCGATTTCAGAGTTGTAAGTAACGATACTAATCGCGTTTGAAGCCGCTTTTTGTTCGCACCAGGCGTGATCCGTTAGAATTTCTTCGATGTTTGACTCAACAATATTTACCCAGCGAGGGTCTGTAGCTAATTTTAATCCCAACATAATTTCCCACCATTTAGATTTTGCAAAATTAGTGATTTTTTATGACCGAATATCTGGAAATTGGGTGCAAATCCGCGGAAAATAGTATTATTTTGTAATATGAAACAAAGATTATGAATCAAATCAAAAAACTTTTAATTATTGGGTTCGTCTGGCCCGAGCCAAAGTCTTCAGCAGCAGGTGGAAGAATGATGCAATTGATTTCTATTTTCAAAGAAAATGGATTCGAAATTACTTTTGCAAGTGCTGCTCAGGATAGTAATTTTATGGTTGATTTATCTGAATTTGGAGTAATAAAAAAAAGCATTGAACTTAATTCTTCAAGTTTTGATGATTTTGTAGCCGACTTAGATCCAGATGTAGTCTTGTTTGATCGTTTTATGGTCGAAGAACAGTTTGGCTGGAGAGTGATTGAAAAGTGTCCCAAAGCGATTAGAATTTTAGATACTGAAGATGTGCATTGTCTTCGTACTGCAAGGCAAAAAGCTTTTAAAGAAAACCGCATTTTCGAATTGAAAGATTTATTGTCTGAAGAAGTGGCAAAAAGAGAAATTGCCAGTATTTTACGTTGCGATTTATCTTTGATTATTTCTGAATTCGAAATGAATATTTTAACAGATGTTTTCAAAATTAATGAAGACTTACTTTTTTACCTTCCGTTTTTGGTTGATGAAATGAAAGAGGAAGAACTTTTGAAGCTGCCTTCTTTTGATGAGCGGAAAAATTTTATTTTCATTGGAAACTTTCTTCATGAACCGAATTGGAATACCGTTCAATATTTGAAAGAAGCAATTTGGCCTTCTATAAAAAGAGATTTTCCAGAAGCCATTTTGGAAGTTTACGGAGCATATCCTTCGCAAAAAGTACTGCAATTGCATCTGCCAAAAAATGGTTTTTATATAATGGGAAGGGCAGAGGATGCCAATGAAATTGTGAAAAAATCTAGAGTTGTTCTAGCGCCAATTCGTTTTGGTGCGGGGTTGAAAGGTAAACTTTTAGAAGCGATGCAATGTGGAACACCCAGTGTGACAACTTCAATTGGTTCTGAAGCAATGCATGGAAACTTGCCTTGGAATGGTTTTATTGAAGGTGATCCGGTTGAGTTTGCAAAAAAAGCGATTGCGCTTTATCAAGATGAAACTCTTTGGAAACAATCTCAAAAAAACGGAATTAAAATTATTAATAAGTGTTATCAGAAGAGTGATTATTCAGAGAAACTACTTTCGTTGATAAAATCACTTTTAGTAGACTCTGAAAGTCACCGACTCCATAATTTTATGGGAAATTTGCTACAGCATCATGCTTTTAAAAGTACCATGTACATGTCAAAATGGATTGAAGCAAAGAATAAATAAATTAGCTTTTTAGTCGAAGTTTCAGCCACAGTTCCTAATTGCTTAACTGCAACTTTAAACTAAGCTTCCATTTTTCCAAAGCCTACCGTTTCGCGATAAATTTGTGGGGAAACATCTGCATTGGTTTTAAAGAAACGACTGAAATAATGTTCGTCATCATAACCTAATTCGTATGCAATTTCTTTGACCGTTTTGTTGGTTAAGTACAATTCTCTTTTGGCTTCGATAATGATTCGTTCCGAAATTAAATCGGTTAAAGTTTTGTTGAAATAATTCTTAGATAATTTTGCTAAGGCTTTTGAAGAAATATTTAATAATTCAGCATAATTTCCAGCTGAATGTTTGGTTTTAAAATTCAGTTCAATGGCATCTTTTAAGTTTTGCAGAATTATAGGTTCTTTAGAATCTGGAACCGATTTCATCTCCTCCAATTGCTCTCTTTTTAATCTTGAAGCGGTAATTAGAAATATTTTTAAATACGAAATCAATAATTCATACTGTGCCAATTCTGCATTTTGAATCTCGGCTTTCATTTGATCAATGACCAAATTAAAAGTTTGTGAAGCGTGCTCTGTAACCTGAACATAAGGGGGCTGATAAATATTGTTGAATAAAACACCATTGCAGGAAACCTGTTTTTGATGCATGTGAATGCAATAAAAATCAGAATGGAATATGGATAGCGATTCCTTCAATTGGTTCGTTTACGCAAAGCATAAAAGGCTGATAGGGTGAAAAAGCAAGAAGTGAGTTTTCTTCAAATTGATGTTCTGCAAAATCGGCTTTTACTTTCCCTTTTCCTTTAGTTATCCAAATTAAAGAATAATAATTATTTCGCTGTAAATGATCAAAATAGCTGTTGTCTTCAAAGGGAAGGATTTTAAAAGCCAAATTTCCATTTTGCGGATTTATTAAAGTAAAAACATTTTGAGCGCTCATATTCGGTTTCATTTTGAAAATATAAAGATAGTTATGAAATAAATTCACAACTATCTTTAGAAATTGTTTTTTGTTATAGTGATTGCGTAAATCTTGATTAAACTGCAGGGAAGTCTATTTCAGTATTTGCAACATTGTTAAAGTAGTTTGTCAATACATTCAAAGCTACATGCCCAATAGTTTCTGCAATTTCAGCATCAGAAACTCCTGCGTTTTTGGCTTTGTTGATATCTTCATCATTTACTAATCCGCCTTTACTGATTAATGTTTTAGCTAATTGTAAAATAGCTTCTGTTTTAGCATCATCAGAATTTCCTGTTCTCGCTGCCTTTAAAATTGCAGGATCTGCTTTTACTAGTTTTTCTCCAATAAAAGTGTGAGCTGCTAAACAGTAATCGCAAGAATTACTTTCTGAAACTGCCAAGGCAATTAATTCTCCGGTTTTTGCGCTTAGTTTTCCGTGGCTCAATGCACCGCTCAAATTCAAATATCCTTCTAGAACTGCTGGAGAATTTCCCATTGTTCTCATCATGTTTGGAACAACGCCTAATTTTGCCTGAACTGCGTTGAATAAATCTTTAGTTTTTCCTGTTACTTCTTCTGGGTTTAAAGCTGTTAATCGTGTCATTTTATTTAATATTTAATTGTTATTATTTGTTGTTGTCTTTTGACATTACAAAGTTGCAACGATTACAGATTTTAAAACATGGAGAATGTACGCTATGTGATGGACAATTTTCCCTGCTAGTTTTTTAAAGCAAAAAATCCCGATTATGAAACGTAATCGGGATTTTTTTAGTCAAAGTCTCGGTTTTTAGTCAAAGTCTCGGTTTTTAGTCGAAGTTTTCATCTGTGAATGAAAACTATTTCAAAACACCTTCGGCATCCTGAATTGTAGTTGCGTGATAGCCAGATTTGGCTTTGTCAAATACTTGTTTAGCCCAAACTTTTCCTTCTGGAGTTTTAGCCATTTCTTTATAAAGCATCATAATAGAGCCAGTTCTGCTGCTTCCAATTAGAAATTGTTCAATTGCAGGATTTGCTGCTTTATATTGATGGCGAATTGCCTGAACAAACCATTGGCGTTTAATAATGAAATTACCGCCTTTGGTAAAGTTGAATTCTTTGTCAATTGCTTCCATTTCCTTTACGGTAATATCAGCGGGAAGATGATCAATAAAATGCTGTTTTTCTGCAGTAGTCGTGATTTTTTTGCTCAAACCTGCAACGCCAGTTTCTCTCCAGCTTTTTTGAATAGCATCAATGGCATCGAAATCTGCAGAACTTACAGGAAGAATGTTTGAAGGAATTCCTGGTTTGTATATCCAATTGTCTAATTGGATTTTATCTGCCAAAGCTTTGTCTCCCTTAATAAGATTTTCATTGATGTATTTAACGAAATCTTCTGTTGTAATAGATTGAAAAGCATGAGAATCAAAATAATTTTTAATAAACGGATCGAATTTTTCACGTCCGACAGCATTTTCAATAACTCTTAAAAAAGCATATCCTTTTACATAAGGAATCATACTGATACCATCATCAGGATTTCTTCCTGTAAGGCTTACTTTTAATCTTGTATCAGGATTCGTATCTCCATATTCAGCAACATTGTCAACCAATTCTTTGTTGGTGATAACGTTCTGCATGTCAAACTCTTTTTTGCCAAAAATAGCTTCTCCAATTCTGTGTTCAACATAAGTGGTAAATCCTTCGTTTAACCAAATATCATCCCAAGTAGCATTTGTAACTAAGTTTCCGCTCCAGCTGTGTCCTAATTCGTGCGCTAGCAAACTCGTAAGCGAACGGTCTCCGGCAATAACTCCAGGAGTTAGGAAAGTCAAGTTTGGATTCTCCATTCCGCCGTAAGGGAAACTTGGAGGTAAAACCAAAACATCGTAACGTCCCCAACGGTATGGGCCATATAATTTCTCAGCAGCATTTACCATTTTTCCAAGTTCAGCAAACTCATAAGCGGCACTTTTTAAAACAGATGGTTCTGCATAAACTCCAGTTCTTTTATCAATTGCTTGAAATTCGATATCTCCAACGGCAATTGCCATTAAGTAAGACGGAATTGCTTTGTCTTGTTTGAAAGTATAAATTCCAGTAGCATTCTTCTTCTGCGGATTTACAGCGCTCATTACTGCTAATAAATCTTTAGGAACCGTAACTTTAGCATCATAAGTAAAACGAATTCCAGGCGAATCTTGGCATGGAATCCAAGTACGTGACCAGACACTTTCGCCTTGAGAGAAAACAAAAGGTTTCTTTTTATCTGCAGTTTGTTCTGGTTTTAACCATTGCAAAGCTACAGCATCTTTAGTAGTGTTGTAGTAAATATTTACTTTAGTTGTGTTTGGTTCGATTGTAATATGAAGCGGTTTTCCGCGAAATTCAGTAGTTGTCCCAAGCTTGAATTTGGTTTCTTTTTCGTCATCACCTAGAGTTACTTTTGTAATGTTTAAAGTGTTTTCGTCGAAAATAATTTCATCTCCTTTACTGATGTTATCAATTGTCCAAGATGCTTTTCCTGAAATAGTTTGAGTGTCAAAATCTACTTTGATGTCAAGGTCAAGATGTTTTACAACAGCAAGTTCTGGTTTGGAATAACTGTGTTCGTCTGTAACAGCAGTTGCTTTTTCTGTTGGCTCTTTTTTCTGGCAGGCCATTGCTGTCAGAAATAAAGTAACAAGAATTAGTTTCTTCATTTTGTGAGGTTTTGAATTTGAGCTTGAAAATTAAATAAAAAATCCCGTTTTGAATAAACAAAACGGGATTTAATTATAAAATTAACAACGATTATGCCAACATTGTAACTGGGCTTTCGATGTATTGTTTTAATGTTTGTAAGAACTGAGCACCGGTTGCACCGTCGATTGTTCTGTGGTCGCAAGCTAATGATAGCATCATTGTGTTTCCAACTACAATTTGACCGTTTTTAACTACTGGTTTCTCAACAATTGCACCTACAGAAAGGATAGCAGAGTTTGGTTGGTTGATGATCGAATTGAATTCAGTAATACCAAACATACCAAGGTTAGATACTGTAAAAGTACTTCCTTCCATTTCTTGTGGTCCTAATTTTTTGTTTTTAGCTCTTCCGGCAAGATCTCTTACTGAACCACCGATTTGAGATAAACTCATAGCGTCTGTAAATTTCAATACAGGAACTACTAATCCGTCTTCAACAGCTACAGCAACACCAATATTTACGTGGTGGTTGATGATGATAGCATCTTCTTTCCACTGAGAGTTGATTTTTGGGTGTTTTTTCAGTGCTAAAGCACAAGCTTTGATTACCATATCGTTGAAAGATACTTTTGTATCAGGAACGCTATTGATAGCAGCTCTTGCTTGCATTGCTTCGTCCATGCTTACTTCGATCACTAAGTTGTAGTGAGGTGCAGTAAATAAAGATTCTGCCAAACGTTTTGCAATGATTTTACGCATTTGAGAATTTTTGATCTCTTCTGTGTAAACTTCTCCAGCAGGAACAAAAACTTTTGGTGCAGCAGGAGCAGACGCTTCTTGTTTTGCAGCTGGTGCAGAAGCAGCAGTTTGTGCTTGGGCAGATGGAGTAAAGTTCTCGATATCGCTTTTTACGATACGTCCGTTTTCTCCAGAACCTTTAACTTGAGATAATTGGATTCCTTTGTCAGAAGCAATTTTCTTAGCTAATGGTGAAGCTAAAATTCTTCCTCCGTTTGAAGTTTCAGCAACAGCTTCAGTTGTTTTTTCAGCAGCAGGAGCAGCTTTTTCTTCTGCGGCAGGAGCACTTGCAGTTGCAGCGCCTCCAGCAGTAAAGTTATCCGCAACTCCAGAAATATCAGTTCCTGCAGGTCCAATGATCGCTAATAAGCTGTCAACTGGCGCAGTGTTTCCTTCTTGAATTCCGATGTATAATAATGTACCAGCATTGAAAGACTCAAACTCCATAGTAGCTTTGTCTGTTTCAATTTCTGCTAAAATATCTCCTTCAGCTACAGTGTCGCCAACTTTTTTCAACCAAGTTGCAACAGTACCTTCAGTCATTGTATCACTCAAACGTGGCATAGTTACAACTATAACACCTTTTGGTAATTCAGCTGCAGCTTTTGCAGGAGCAGCAGTTTCAGTTTTTGTTTCAGCAGCAGGAGCATCCGCTTTTGGAGCTTCGGCAGCAGGAGTATCACCACCAGCTAAAAGAGCAGAAATATCTTCTCCTTCTTTACCAATGATAGCTAATAATGAATCAACAGGAGCAGTTTCTCCAGCTTGAATTCCGATATGTAAAAGAGTTCCTTCGTTAAAAGATTCGAACTCCATTGTTGCTTTGTCTGTTTCAATTTCAGCTAAGATATCACCTTCGCTTACTTTGTCGCCTACTTTTTTAAGCCAAGTTGCTACCGTTCCTTCAGTCATAGTATCGCTCAAACGAGGCATTGTTACTTTAATCGCCATGATATTATAATTTATGAGGTGTAAATGGATAGTCTTCTTGTGCGTATACTACATCGTATAATTGTTGTAAGTCTGGGTATGGAGATTCTTCAGCGAATTTCGCACACTCTTCAACTAAGTCTTTAACTCTTTGGTCAATTACTTCAATTTCTTCAGCGGTAGCATATTTTTGATCCAAGATTACGTCAAGAACTTGAGTAATTGGGTCGATTTTTTTGTACTCTTCAACCTCTTCTTTAGAACGGTATAATTGTGCATCAGACATAGAGTGTCCTCTGTAACGGTACGTTTTCATTTCAAGGAAAGTTGGTCCATCTCCGCGACGTGCTCTTTCGATAGCTTCGTGCATTGCTTCAGCCACTTTTACTGGATTCATTCCGTCAACAGGTCCGCAAGGCATTTCATAACCTAAACCTAATTTCCAGATGTCAGTGTGGTTTGCAGTTCTTTCTACAGAAGTTCCCATTGCATAACCGTTGTTTTCAACGATAAATACAACTGGAAGTTTCCATAACATAGCCATGTTGAAAGCTTCATGAAGAGAGCCTTGTCTAGCAGCACCATCACCGAAGTAAGTCATAGTAACACCGCCAGTATTAAAATATTTATCTGCGAAAGCTATACCAGCTCCCACAGGAATTTGAGCACCTACGATTCCGTGTCCTCCGTAAAAACCATGTTCTTTAGAGAAAATGTGCATAGAACCTCCCATACCTTTTGAAGTTCCTGTTGCTTTTCCTAAAAGTTCTGCCATTACGTTTCTAGGATCAACTCCCATACCAATTGGTTGAACGTGGTTTCTGTAAGCAGTAATCATTTTATCTTTGGTCAAATCCATAGCGTGCAGTGCACCTGCTAATACAGCTTCCTGACCATTATATAAGTGTAGAAAACCTCTAACTTTTTGTTGGATGTATAACGCTGCAAGTTTGTCTTCAAACTTTCTCCAAAGTAGCATGTCTTCGTACCACTTTAAATATACCTCTTTTGTAACTTCTTTCATCTGAATTCTTTCTTTTGCTAAAGTTGTTTGTGTTATCGATTATTGTGCCTGTAACGCAAAATAGTTTCCTCCCACAAATTTGCGCCCGAAAGGTCGGGATGCAAAAATAAGACATTACATTTAAGAACTAAAATTAAAACGATACTTTTTGGCTTTTTTTACAAGAACTTTTTGTCGAACATCAATGGGAGTAAATTTTTTAGGGATGATGATTTGTAAATTTCACCAATTTCTCCCATAAAATAGATTTCAATAGGGGTGTCTTGTTTTATTTCGTATTCTGCTATTGATTGGCGGCAGGAACCACAAGGCGGAATAGGTGCAGTGGTCTGATTGATATCTGAAGCTGCTGTAATTGCCATTTTTAAGATTTTTGCTTCTGGATACGTGCTTCCTGCGTAAAAAATTGCAGTTCTCTCTGCACAAAGTCCAGACGGATAAGCAGCATTTTCTTGGTTAGAACCTAAAATAACTTTTCCGTTATCTAAAAGTAAAGCGGCTCCAACTTTAAATTTTGAATACGGTGCGTAAGCTTTTTTTCTAACCTCGATAGCTTGATGCATTAGATCCTGAATTTCAGTTGGAAGTTCGTTTAGGGTGTCAAATATTGTAAAGGATGTTGTTATATTGATTTCTTTCATCTGTTTTTAAGGGAAAAAAAATCCAAATTCCTAAAATGCCGGAATTTGGATTGAATTATTTTTATTTTAAACTTTCTCTTTAATACGTTTCGTATTTGTCTCCAAAGTTAAACGTTAAAGAGAAACGAAGCGTGTTTTCTAAAGGATTTTTTATTTTAGATGCTGAGAATAAGTATGAAACATCAATTTTCATAATGTTGTATTTGAATCCTGCACCTAAAGAGAAAAACTGTTTAGCTCCTTTTTCTGGGCTTTCATGATAATATCCTAAACGCATTGCAAAAGCATCTTGATACATATATTCTGCAGCTACGCTATAAGTTACTTCTTTTATTTCTTCTTTAAATCCGCCTGGCGCATCTCCGAAAGATTTAAATATTCCTTGAAACCAGCCAATGTCGTTATAATTTCTATAGCCAATGTCTGTTGCTTCTTGTTGAGAAATATCTTCTGGATCATCAAAATCGCCATCGCCGTTTACGTCTACAGGTGTTCCAATTCCTGGAGGTGTCGGAACTAAAAGTTTAGTAAGCTCAGCGCTTAAAGTAAGTTTGTTGTAATCATCAAAGATAAAATCAAAACCTCCTCCTAATCTTAAATTGGCAGGTAAGAAGTTTGTGCTTACGTCGTCATTATCATAGCTGATTTTTGGTCCCATGTTTTGGAAGTTAACACCGGCTCTCCATCTACCATTGAAATCTTGGTAAGCAATTTCTTCAGATTGGTAAAAAGCAGCCACATCAACAGCAAAAGATCTTGCAGATGTAGCATCAACTTCTTCTGAAGCAACTTTTAAGTTTGAACTGATGAAACGTCCGGCAACAGCCATGGAGAATTTCTCGCTTAATTTTAAAGAATAAGATCCGTCTAAGGCAAATTCGTTTGGATTTACTTCTCTTACGGCCTCATTTGGATCTCCAGTGTATCTTAATTCAATTCCTCCAAAACCAAAATAGCGAAAACTTCCTGCAAAGGCACTTTTTTCATTGATTTTGTTGTAGTACGTAATCTGGCCTAATGAGATATCATTGGCAAGATCCGTTAAATAAGGGGTGTAACTGATAGAAAGCCCTTGTGCATCTTCAGAGAATGCATACTTAGCAGGGTTCCATTGTTGAGAGAAAACGTCTGCAGAAGTGGCGACGCCTTGGTCTGCCAAACCTGCTGCTCTAGCATCAGCAGCGACTAATAAAAAAGGTACTCCAGTAACAATTGGCCTTGATTCCTGTGCCTTTGAGTTGTAAATGCTAAAAATACAAATTAATAAAAGTGATAGTTTTTTCATTTATGGGACTAATGTTTTTGGTGGTGCAAATATATATAATATTATAGGATGACAAGCTTTTCGTATTTTTCTGCTTTTTTATTTGTTAAATTAGATTTTACAGTCAGTTTGTAAATATACACTCCTTTTCCGATTTTGTCGCCAAAATCATCTCTTCCGTCCCATGTTATTTCTCTAGATAAAAAACCTTCTGTTGTAATGGTTTGATTTTTTGTCCAAACTACTTTTCCAGTAATAGTCATTACCTGTACTTGTACATCTAATGGTTCGTATGGCCTGTTGTGCGAAAACCAGAATTGGGTGTAAGTTGAAAATGGATTTGGATAATTAAGAACGTGTGATAGTGTCAAAGAATCGTCTCCTACAACTGTAAATTGGATTTCACTAGTAACAGGATTATTGTAAACATCCCAAGCAGTAAAGCTTATAGTGTGCAGTCCAGGAGCTAGATTTCGGAATGGAAAACGTAAATTTCCGTTAGTGTAATCGTCTAATTTTGTTTGGTAATAATCATTCAAAATATAAGGATTACTTACGTCTCCGTCTAAAATAGCGACAATATCGTGTCCGATTCCACTTGCTGTATTAATTCCGTTTTCATCTTCTAAAAAAGCCAAAAGAAAAGGCGATTCATTCGTTATTCCACCAGATACAAAAGTTTCGTCGTTCATATATAACTTCACTTTTGGACTTATATTGTCTTGAGGTGCATTTTCGTTAATTCCTCCAATTTTGATCGTATTGTTGTATCCTGTTTGGTTTTCTAGCGATTCGTTTTTCTTCGAATAGAAACTGATTCTGCCGTTGTCAACAGGAATTCTAATATCTCTAGGAACAACAAAACTAAATTCGAATTGCCCGTTGGTAACAGATGCATTTCCTCTAAAAATGGTTTCTCCCAAAGTTTTAAATTGCATTGGAGGGCTAAATCCGTCGTTGTTTAAAGTAGTGTTTGTGATTAATTTATCGAAAATGGCAGTTGCCAATTCTCCGTTATAATTGCTTAAAAGCGTATTGTTTTCGTCTGTGATTTCTCCTGAAATTTTAATTTTTGACAATGATTTTAAATCAGGAATTGCTTGCGAAATCACAATATCGTTTACTTTAGTTAAATTAATTCGTGGTTTTGCAATGGCAAGCATTAAAGCTGGGTCTCCTAAATAAAAGACAACATTGCTAGAAGAGCTTGGGTTTTCGTTTTTGGATATTCTTAAAGACTCTGCAATAGTGTTGTATTGATTTGAGCCATAAGAAAGAAGGTTTTTGCTGAGTGTTTTGTTGAATTCTTCTGCGTTTGCCTGTCCGATTTCGCGAATGGTTGTTAGCATTGAAATAGCACCTCCTTTTGGATTCCAGAAAACATATTCGCCAGCAGTTGGTCTTGTTGGATCGTCAAAACGAGAAAATTCGCAGGTAATGGTAATAAATAAAGGATATTTGTATTGATTGGTTAAGTTTTGCCCATCCGATTTTTCCCAAATTCTTTCGCTTGCTAATCCGTCCTCTCCACCATGACCTAAATAGTTAAATATCAATGCGCCTTTTTCAAAAGCATTAAAAAAATCGGTTCTTGCTTTAGGGTATCTCGATCCGCCTGCAGAAGCTTCTTGCGTGTAAGCGTCTAAAAATATTTTATCGATATTGAAAAAAGGCTTTTCTGTTGCAATTTGATCTGCAAGTGCATTTTGGTTTGCTTGTAGGGTCTGGTCGCCAGCTTTGTCTGAATCGTCGCTAATTAAAACAACATTATTTCTCCAATTTCCGTATGATTTTGTGTCATAATATTCAAAGACTTTGTTCACCATTTCCTGTGCTTGGGCATTATCTGAAACTAACATTCTTCCTACGGCTATGTCTATTCCTGCAAGAGACGGAATAATAATCCCTTCGTTAGAATCCATTAATCCGTAAAAATCATCAGAAGCAAATGAAGATTCTCCCACTGTATTGCTTGTTAGAGATTGATATATAGGTACAATGTTGGTGTTGTTTGAGATACGATCTTTATAATCAAACGAAGCATCTCCAAATAAGTTTACATAACGCACTCTTTTTTCTGGAGAAGAAGCATTGTTGTAAATATATCTGATACAATTTCGAATAGCGGCAATGTCTTGTTTGCCAGAAGAAAATTCTTGATAGATGTTTTCTAAGGCAATCACTTTTACATTTAAATTAGAATTGGTTCTGTGAAAACTCGCCAATCTTTCGGCCTGTGAGGATAATGCCTTTGGAGTTATAATTACGTAGTCAATATCTTGAAAAGAGCTCTGATTGTTTCTGAAAATTGTTCCTTTTAAATTCTGATTGGCAACTTTTGACTGATTTTCTTTTAATGGAGTATAATAATCAGAAGCATCTATTGCGATATATTTTCTAACTTCTCCCAAATTGGCCTTAAAGCTAAAAGAAGCTTGATTGGTGTTTTCGATTTTATATACATTATATAGGTCAGTAATGTCCCAGATTTGTGTTATTCCAGATGCGTTTCCAATTGTGTAGTTGGCAATTCCTGCAATAGAGCCTGCGTCGTTGTATTGAAAATGAAATTGTTTGCCTGTTCCTAAAAGTTTTCGTTTGGCAGTAAGATTGATATAATCTAAATAGCCTTTAGATCCCGGAACACCATTATTATTATAGGTAAGTTTTATTTTGATATTGTCTGTTCCGGTGAATTCAGTATTTGCTGGAAGTTTTCCTGTCCTATATTTATTGTCAGAGTTTGCAATTATAGATGGAAAGCTTATAGATCCCACATTTTGTGTGTTTGCGGCTATTGAAAAAGAAGTGCTGGTTAAAGAGGCAGATGCGGCACTTACTTCTATTTTTACAGGAACAGTAGTGTCCAGGTTTGGAAAATTAAATGAAAATTCCTGTTCTTGATTGATATCAAACGATTCTCCAAGCCATTGGCGGCCTAGATGGACAATGTTGGTTTGGTCAATTTCGTGATATTGATAGTCATCAAACGTGTTTAATTCTAAGGTGCTATTTCCTGCGGGCTGATTTAAGTTTTGAATTCTCTTTCCGTCTCCGCCAGAAGCCGTAATATAATAATAGGACTTAGTGTCGTATAGATTTAAGTTAGTTTGGTTTTCAGAACTCCAATTGTCTGGCCCTTCGGCATAAAAAAGAATGTAATCTTCATTGTTGAAAACGCCATCATTTTCACCTATTATCTGTATAGTGTTTTCTGTTAAATCATCGGGATAGTAATTGTCATTAGGGAGAGGTAGCATTCTTCCGCCATTTCCATAGATTTTGATTTTTCTAGGATCAGCTTTAGAAGGGTCAAATCCTAAACTTTGCAAAAAAGACCTGTTTATTCTGTAGACACCAGATTTCTGAATGTAAAAGCGATACCAATCTCCAGAGGCTAAGACAGAATTTGAAATTGCTGCCGATTTTTGAAATGAAGAAGTTGATGTAGTTCGTCTGGTCGTGTTGCTAATAAAGTAAGAAAATGATTTGATGCGTTTGTAGCTGTTTCCTTCCTTAATTATAGGAGATAAAGACAGGAAAGTATATTTTAGATCTCTTGCATTGGTAACTATTAATGATTCATTTGGTTTTTCAGGTATGTTTTCAAGTGTTAAATCCCCTAAATCTGCTCTTGAAACCGACTCATAAATGACGTTGCTTAT
The DNA here is from genome assembly GCF_023272795.1 of Flavobacterium humidisoli. Taxonomy (NCBI): domain Bacteria; kingdom Pseudomonadati; phylum Bacteroidota; class Flavobacteriia; order Flavobacteriales; family Flavobacteriaceae; genus Flavobacterium; species Flavobacterium humidisoli. Next base: position 1,777,300 of record NZ_CP096829.1, read on the forward strand.
TTGTGCCGAACTACTGCCTGAAGCGTTTGGTTGATTCAGATTTTGGAGGAACATTATGTTTTTTTTTGTAGTGTCGAAGCGAAAACTACTTCCTGAGAAGAATGGAATTGTAATTTTATTTTCGCCATAATTTACCTCTTTTTTGTTTTGCCAATCTATCGTTATGTTCCCATTTATCTGGGAAAACGAAAGAATTGGGATCAGTAAAAGAGAGATAAGAATTGCTTGTTTCATGAGTTAAAAAACCGAAATTTAATTAAAAAATAATTAGTAAGTAAAAATATAGTATTTCATGTTACAGTAAATAATAAAAAGTATATTTTTGCGTTCGTAACTAAAGGTTATTTTCTGGAAAAAACAGCTAAATAAAATTATTAGAACAGATGTTGCCAATTAAATGTTAATTATTATATTGCAGCACCTAAATTTATCACCTAAGAATGAGTATGAAAGTAAACAAAATTGTAGTCTTGCAGTTAATGATGTCAATGGTATTGATGTTGGGCACGGCTAGTTGTAGCAAAAAATCGAGTTCGAGCCATGCTTCTAGAGCTACAGGCTGGGATGTAGATAGTCAGAATGGAACTGCTGCCAGAAATGCAGGTAAAAAACAACAGGCTGGTCCTGGTTTGGTTTTTGTTGAAGGAGGTACGTTTACTATGGGTAAAGTACAGGATGATGTTATGCATGATTGGAATAACACGCCAACTCAACAACACGTTCAATCATTCTATATGGATGAAACCGAAGTTACGAACGGTATGTACTTAGAATACCTAGAGTGGTTAAAGAAAGTTTTCCCGCCAACAGAAGAAAATTACAAAAATATTTACGAAGGAGCATCACCAGATACCTTAGTATGGAGAAATCGTTTAGGATACAACGAAACGATGACTAATAACTATTTAAGACACCCATCTTATGCTAACTATCCTGTAGTTGGTGTTAACTGGATTCAAGCAGTTGAGTTTAGTAAATGGAGAACAGACCGTGTAAATGAGGCTGTTTTAGAGAAAAACGGATATCTTAAAAAAGGAGCCAAAACAAATGATGTTAATGCTGAAAATGCATTTAATACTGAAGGTTATTTAATGTCTCCTAGTACATCACGTGGTGCCAGTGAAGAAATCGTATTAAAGAAAAGTCCTGATGGGAGAAGGCCAAAAGCTGGAAAAGATGGTGTAGTACCTGAGCAGGCGAATGTATACGCACAACGTTCTTCTGGAATTATATTACCAGAATACAGGCTTCCTACTGAAGCAGAATGGGAATATGCTGCTGCTGCTGATGTTGGACAAAGAGAATATAACATTTACAAAGGACAAAAGAAATATCCTTGGTCTGGAGATTATACACGTTCTAATAAACGTAAAAACAAAGGTGACCAATTGGCTAACTTTAAACAAGGAAACGGTGATTACGGTGGAATTGCAGGTTGGTCAGATGATGGAGCTGATATTACTAATGAAGTAAAAAGTTATGCACCAAACGATTTCGGTCTTTATGATATGGCAGGAAACGTTGCAGAATGGGTAGCCGATGTTTACAGACCTATTATTGATAACGAAGCAAATGATTTCAACTATTATAGAGGAAACCAATACGCTAAGAATAAAATTGGTAAAGACGGTAAAATTGAAATCGTTACAACTTCTACTATTAAGTATGATACTTTAAGTAACGGTAAAGTTATTGCAAGAAATCTTCCTGGAGAAATCGCTCAAGTTCCTGTTGATGAGCAAGAAACTTACTTGAGAACAAATTTCAGTACAAGTGACAATATCAACTACAGAGATGGTGATAAACAATCTTCAAGATATTTTGACTTTGGTGATTCTGAATCAGGTTCAAAAGCAGATCAAACAATGTACAACTCTCCTAAGCACAATGTAACAACTGACAGTTTAGGAAAAATGATCAGAAAATATGATAACTCTAGTAAACGTACTACTTTGATCGATGATAAAGTAAGAGTTTACAAAGGAGGATCTTGGAGAGATAGAGCTTATTGGTTAGATCCAGCTCAAAGAAGATACTTCCCACAAGATATGGCAACTGATTACATTGGTTTCAGATGTGCGATGTCTAGAGTAGGTTCTAAAGCTGAAAAAAGAAAATCTCCTAGAAACTAAAATTTAGGAATTATAATATCAAAAATTCCAAATTCCAAAAGCTGAATATTCAGTCTGGAATTTGGAATTTTTTTATTGTTTTTTTTCTACTTTTATGACATATTAAAAAAATTATAAATGAATATTCAAGACATTCATAACTTATTTTTGCAGTGCAGTTCTCTGTCTATCGACACAAGAAAAATCGAAAAAAATTCGATGTTTTTTGCTATTAAAGGAGAGAATTTTGATGCTAATACATTTGCTAAAGAAGCATTAGATTTAGGAGCTTTATTTGTTGTTATTGACAATGAATCTTATTTTATAGACGATAGGACTATTTTGGTAAAAAATAGCATAGAAACGCTTCAGGAACTGGCAAAGTTTCATCGTGCTTATTTGGCGCTCCCAATTGTTGCTTTAACAGGTAGTAACGGAAAAACGACGACAAAAGAATTAATCAATGTTGTTTTGTCAAAAAAGTTTAAGACAAAAGCAACTGTTGGTAATTTAAATAACCATATTGGCGTTCCTCTGACACTGCTTTCTTTTACAAAGGAAACAGAAATCGGTATTGTAGAAATGGGAGCCAACCATCAAAAAGAAATTGAATTTTTGTGTCAGATTGCACAGCCTGATTTTGGTTATATAACCAATTTTGGAAAAGCGCACTTGGAAGGTTTTGGCGGAGTGGAAGGTGTAATCGCGGGTAAAAGTGAAATGTACCAATATCTTTCTGCAAACCAGAAAACTGTTTTTGTAAATTTAGAAGATCCAATTCAGATTGAGAAATCAACAGGCATAAAGTCTTTTACTTTTGGAATAAAAAAAGAAAAGGCAGACTTAAATATCCAAAATATTACCGCAAATCCTTTCGTTGCTAGTGAATACAATGATTTTTCAATAGAATCTCATTTAATTGGTCTTTACAATGCCAACAACATAAATGCGGCTACGGCTATCGGAAAATATTTTGAGGTAAAAGAAAGTGATATCAAGAGTGCTATTGAGAATTATATTCCAGCTAATAATAGATCTCAAATGATGCAAAAAGGCTCAAATGAGATTATCTTAGATGCTTATAATGCTAATCCGAGTAGTATGGCGGTGGCTATTACCAATTTCTTACAATTGGACAAGAAAGATAAGATTATGGTTCTTGGAGATATGTTCGAATTGGGAGATGAAAGCCTTCACGAGCATAAAGTTATAATTGATTCTTTAGCAGATCAAAAACAGGCTTTATGTCTTTTAATAGGAAAATCTTTTTTTGCTAATAAGATTCCGAGTGAAAACATTCATTTTTTTGAAACATTCGATGCTTTTGCCGAATTTTTAAAAACCTTTAGCTTTGAGTCTAATATGATATTGATAAAAGGTTCACGAGGTATGGCCTTAGAGCGAACTTTAGAATATATTTAATTAAAAGAAAAGCCATTCAAATTTGAATGGCTTTTCTTTTATATACTCATTAAAAATCCGATTAAGTTTTCCTTTTTATTTAAGCCTAATTTCTTTCTTAAACGATAACGAGCTAATTCGACTCCGCCTGTAGAAATGTTCATAATTTCAGCGATTTCTTTTGTAGACATATTCATTAATAAATATGTAGATAAATCTAATTCTCTTGGAGAAATGGTCGGATATTGTCCTTTTAATCTCTTTAAAAACTCAAAATGAACGTTTTTAATATGCTTTTCGAGGTCTTTCCAGCTCTTGTCAGTATTCACCTCTTTTACAATGCTTTTATGTAATTTGCTAAACTCTGATTTGGTGTTTTCGTCTAAAATTCCAGTGTCAATATCTTTCAGTTTATGAATGATTCCGTTTAAAACTTTGTTCTTTTTTACAACTTGTAAAGAGTTGTTTACTAGCTCTTTATCTTTTGCTAAGATTTTGATTTGAAGCTTGTCGTTTTTCAGCTTTTCAATTTCTTTTTCCAAATCATGTTGTTCATGTCTGATTTTAGACTCTTTTTCAAGATATAGTCTTCTTTGTTCAATAGTTTCATAATATCTATTTTTTCTAATCTTCAATTTAATTCTAACTGAGATTAAATATGCGCCAAGTAAAATGAGCACGAGATAAAATAAATAAGCCAAAAAGTGTCTGTACCATGGCGGAGATACTGTAAATTCTACTTCTGTGATATTAGATTCTATACCGTAGCTATTTCTGGCTTTTAATTTCATTACATAATTGCCTTCTCTCAGATTGGTATATTCTTTTATTGCTGTTGATGACCAGCCGCGCCAATTTTCTTCAAAAGGTTCTAATTTGTACGAATACATTACGTTTTCCTGATTTTCATAGGTTGGCGACGCAAAAGTAAATTTGACGCGATTGTGCTTGTATGGTATGCTGTATGATTCTAGTTTATTGGCCAAATTACCGGTTAAAATAGTGTCTCCAGGATTAGTAAAGCTTTCAATAAAAGCTTTTGGTTTTGTCATAAAAGTGTTTGGAATAGTTGAGTTATAATGTGCCAAACGATCTGTTAATCCTATAAAAACATTCTGAGGATCTATTGCGTTTACAGATATGTAGTTGTTAACCAAATTACCTGTTAAATTTGAAAAAATAGCTTGTTTTTTCGCAAAAGTTCCGTTCTTGTTTTTGACTAATACGCCAAGAGATTCGTTAAAAGCGTACCAAAGGTTTCCAGCAGAATCTTCAATTAAGGTATTAATAGTAGGAATTCCGTTGAATAGGTTTGTTATTTTTTTATCTTCAAAAAAAGCTTCTTGCTCAACAGAATATCTGAAAAAATGATTTTTTACTTGAAAATAGACTTTGCCGTTTATATTTTGCAGACTGTTTATTCCTTTATACTTTTCAGATATGTTGACATGCTTTTTTATGAAATCAAAGCGTTGTAAATCTTCAGATAATTTTACTTGGTACAAGAAAGGATTTTTCTTTAGCCAAAGATAGTTCGCATCAATTTCTACAGAAAAATTATTAGTCGTTTCATCAAATCCTTTTACCTGATGTAAATAATCGTATCCAGTTGCTGATCGTTTAAAGACTGAAAACCCATTGTAGCTTTCGCCTATTATGTAGTTATCATGATCAGGTATTTTTTTGAAGCCAAAATATCCTTTATTGTCTAGTATTTTTGAAACCCTGTTGTTTTCAATAATTAATGCTCCGCTATTACTGGCGCATATTAGTACATTATTTAAAACCTGAATGTTCCAAACTTGCGAAATTGTTCCTTCGACTCTTGTAAAAGGACTGTCTTTAAAAGAGCCTCCCCAAGGATGGTAAAATAATCCCTGATTGGTTGCCACATAAAGATTCCCGTTATACATCGTAGAGGCGTATACAGTACCTATGTTATAACTGTAGTCAAAATAGGAGAAAGGAGAATTTTCATTTATGAAAGTGATACCATTATCGAGTCCGAGCCAGATATTACTTTTGTTGTCAACAAATGAAGCTAGAATTGTATTGTTCTGAATTCCTTTTTGGCGGTTTAAATGCTGGATTATTTTTCCGTTTAGATCGCAGATAATGGCTCCATCTAATACTGAATTAAGTATTATAAATTTATTTTTAATGATAGATCCACCAAGCGAAGTGTTTTTCTTTATAAATTCATTGGCTTCAGTTGCCCAAGGTTTAATAACGCCATTTTCGGACACAAAAAGCCCCTTCTCTAAAGTGGCGTACAATAATTTATTGTTAGACAATGGGAAAAGAGACCATATCTCTTTGTCATTAAACACGGTAGTGCCTTTTATTGCAGTAAGCTTTCTGTTTTTGTATTCGAGTACACCTAATGTTTTATCTTGAAAATAAAGTCGATTGTTTACTAAAAATGAAAATTGAAATTTATGAGGAGCTGTAAGTGTTGTGACTTTTTCATTTTTCAGAAAAAACACTTTACTGAAAGACTGAAAGATAACTTCTCCATTAAATATATGAATTCTCCATATTAGGTTGATGTTTTCTTTGTCTATTGGACTCAATAGATTATAAAGAGAATGGTATTTTAAAATTCCTTTTTCGTCATTTTTGAAATAACCAAATTCGTTATTTCCTCCAACAAATATCCTTCCTAAAGCATCAATTTTTAAACTTCTAATCTCAGATTTGTTCGGTAAAGAATATTTATGCCAGTTTGAACCGTCAAATTGAATTAAACCGCTGTTGTTTGCAAAATAAATATTTCCATTTTTATCCTGATCGATACTCCAGTTTTGAGTCCCTCCTTTATATTCTGATCTTTTATAATTTTTTATGTCTGGAATTCCAATATTTTTTACCTGCGAAAAACCTTTAAACTGTAAGAATAATAGTAAAATTAGTGTAAAAATTCTAACTATAGATTTCATAAAATTTTAAATATATTTTTATTATAAATGCTTTATTTTGGTTTTAAATTGTTGATTTATCAATGATGATCAATCTAGTTTTTTGATTTTTTTGTAAATTATAACGTAATAGTTGCTGTTCTGCAAATGTAATATACGTTTTTTTTAATTAACATTTTTATAACATTTTTTTTTAAAAGTTAAGATTAAGTAAATCAAATATTTAAAAGATAAATGTTGTGTTTTTGTAGTGTGTTAAGATTTAGTTTGAAGTGTTTTTGTAAAGAATTTTAATCTCAGTTTATTTAAATTTAACATTATCATTGCATTAAATTACTAATTAATTAACCAAAATTTTTAGAAAAATGAAATTGACAAAATTATTTATTTTTTGTGTTTCGTCTTTACTGTTTTCTGTTGTCGCATTAGCTCAGGATGTGACAATAAATGGAATCATTAATGATGAAAGTGGATTACCCGTCCCAGGTGCGACGGTTTTAGTAAAGGGGACCAATAAAGCAACTGCATCTGACTTTGATGGGAAATTTCAGATTAGTGCTCCCTCTAACGGAACTTTGACTATTAGTTTCGTTGGTTTTGAAACTGTAAATGAAGCAATAGGAGGAAAAACCAAACTTACTATTGTTCTTAAAGCAGTATCTCAAAGTTTAAATGAAGTTGTGGTTATCGGATACGGTACACAAAAGAAAGCTTTGATTACTGGTGCTTCTACAAACTTAAAAGGAGAAACACTAAAGGAATTGAATACAGGATCGGCTATGGAAGCTCTTCAAGGTATTGCGCCAGGTATTAGCATTACTAGAAATAGTGGGGCACCAGGGGCTGGTACTAAAGTTGTTATCCGTGGTATTGGTACAATTGGGTCTTCAAATCCGTTGTATATCGTAGATGGAGTTGCTGTTGGAGATATTGATTATCTAAGTCCTTCAGATATCGAATCTATAGATGTTCTTAAAGACGCGGCTTCTGCGGCAATCTATGGTTCTAGAGCAGCAAATGGAGTTGTTTTGGTAACTACAGTTAAAGGACGTAAAGGAAGACCTGCTAAAATTTCTTATGACACTTATTTTGGAATTCAGAACATCTACAAAAATCTGGATCCTTTAAATGCACAAGAATACATGTACATCATGGATGAAGGAAGAGTAAATGATGGTCTTGCTCCAAATGACTGGAAAACAATGTTAACTACTAACGATTGGTTAGAGAGAAATTATCCTGGAGCTGGAACACAGCTTGGAGAAGAGATCTGGAATAAACTGCAAAATGGTTGGACAGGAACTAATTGGATTAATGAAATGTCTAAAAAGAATGCTCCTGTAGTGAACCATTCGATTAATATTACTGGAGGAACTGAAGATATTACGTATTCATTTGGGGTTTCCTATTTTGATCAAGATGGTATACTAGGTGGGAATATCGTAGATGCGGGATTTAAAAGATTAACCGCAAGGATGAATACGCAAATGGTTCTGAAAAAAAATGATAGCCATAACATTATTACTATTGGAGAGAATTTAACTTATACCAATATTCAAAAGAGAGATGTTTCAAATGGTAACATTTATGGGAACGATTTGCATAATGCTCTTACACAAAACCCGTTACAGCCTGCTTACTGGCAGACAGCGATTGATAGAAATATCAACGAATACGGATTTACTCCTACATTGGATGGGTTAAATACAAATCAAACCAATCCTTTAGCGGTAATGTATTACAGAAGTAATTACAATTATCCAAAAGATCATAAAATTATTGGAAATGTATTTGTAGAGATTGAGCCAGTTTCTAACCTGAGATTTAAATCAGTTTATGGTATAGATTCATGGTTTGGATACAATAGAACAATGAACCCAACCTATCATTTGGGCGTACTTTACAATGATGCTATCGATGGCGCAACACAATCTCAGTATTTTGGTGCTAACTCAACATGGACTAATACAGTGGCGTATCAGAAACAAATTGGTAATCATAATATTAACGCAGTAATTGGTACAGAGTTATGGCAAAGAATTGTTGAAAATAATGTTTATGGTTCAAGAAACGGTTTATTGTTTCCTAATGATCCAAAATATGCTTATTTAGACAACACTAAGAGCCCGGGAACTGTTGCAGATATTAATACAACAGGTTTTGATAAAGCAGCAGGAGGTGGTGCTATTATGTCTTATTTTGCACGTGCTCAGTACGATTATAAAGAGAAATATCTTCTTTCTGCTGTTATACGTCGTGACGGATCTTCAAATTTTGGCGATGGTAATAAGTATGGTAATTTTCCTTCAGTATCTGCAGGATGGGTGGTTACAAAAGAAGATTTTATGGCCAATACTTCAAAATATCTTAATTTCTTGAAGTTAAGAGCAAGCTGGGGGCAAAACGGTAATCAATATACTGATTATGCTTTCTATTACTCATCAAGTATTAAATATGCTTTCCCTGGTTACTTCTTTGGAGACACAAAACCAGTTTCTGGACAGACTGCATATCCTTCAACAGTGCCAAATCCAGATGTTAGCTGGGAAACGTCAGAACAGTTAGATTTCGGATTTGATTCCAGTTTTTTCGATTCAAGATTAGGTATAACATTTGACTGGTACAAGAAAACAACAAAAGACTGGTTGGTTAAAGCACAATATCCTGGAACTGCTGGTGCTGATGATCCTTATATTAATGGAGGAGATATTGAAAATAAAGGTTATGAGCTTTCTGTTAGTTGGAAAGATAAAATAGGTGGTTTTAAATATGGTGCTACTGTAAGTGGGGCTTTTAATAAAAATAGAGTTACAAGAATTGCAAACGGTAATGGTATAATTAACGGTTTATCGCACGTATTATCTCAAGGAACTTCAGAGATTTCAAGAGCACAAGTAGGTTACGCGATCGGTTCTTTCTATGGATTTAAAACAGCAGGAATTTTGCAAAACCAACAAGAGGTTGAGGCTTATGTAGGTCCTACAGGCCAGCCATATTTTAATGATCAGCGTCCTGGTGATGTTCGTTTTGTCGACCTAAATAATGATGGTGTTATAGATGAAAAGGATAAAACAATGTTAGGAGATCCAAACCCTGATTTCCAATTAGGTATTCAGTTAAACTTTGAATATAAAAATGTTTATTTAAACACGACAATGGCAGGGAAATACGGAATGCAGGTAATGCAATCTTACAGATCGTTTGCTGATAGTCCAAAACAAAATTATACTTCAGATGTTTTTGATCGTTGGCACGGAGAAGGAACTTCAAACAAAATGCCACGTTTAAGTTCTGTGTCAAACAGAAACACAAATTATATTTCTGATATATACATGCACAATGCTGATTATTTGAGAATTAATAATTTAACTGTAGGTTATAACTTTAATGAAATACTGAAAGATTTTAAATTTATCTCGAATCTTAAATTTTATGTTGCTGTAAATAACTTATACACATTTACAAAATATGATGGTATGGATCCAGAGGTTCGCTGGGGAGGAGATAATACAAACTATTCATGGGCTTCTGGAGTAGATTTAGGTCTATATCCACAATCGAGAACAGTAATGTTTGGATTAAGTGCAGATTTCTAATATTAAAACATTGACAATGAAAAAACTAAGATATATAATAGCAATTTCAGCAATTTTTGCAGTATCGAGCTGTGATGATTATCTGGATACCGAGAACCTTTCAGAAAAGAGTTTAAATAGTTTTTATAAGAGCCCTACTGATATAGACGAAGCAATGGCAGGTGTTTATAATGCCATCTATACAGCAAATGTTCATAGTGAAGAACAAGTTGCTGCCAATTTAATGGATAATATGATGTTTGGCGGTGGAGGTCCTGATGATAAATCTGCAAAGTGGGTAGATAATTTTGAAGATCCTGCTGAAGATACGTATCGCGACATGTGGAAACAATCATACAATGGAATTTCTAGAGCAAATGCCATTATAGAAAAAGTTCCAACAGCAGATTTTTCTAAGTATTTTAATACACCGCAAGAAGCAGAAGATTTTAAAAAACAAGCGCTTGGGGAGGCTTTATTTATGAGAGCTTTCTTTTACTTCAGATTAGCTAAATTCTTTGGAGGGGTTCCATTGATTGTAACATATGATGCTGATAGATTAGTGCCGAGAGCAACGTATGAGGAGACCTTTGCACAAATTGCATCTGACTTGAAATTGTCTATTGAAACCTTGCCTTCTACACCATTTACCAGTATTCCGACTTCTAGATATGGTCACGCAAACAAATGGGTAGCAGAAGCATATATGGGACGTGTATTTTTGTTTTATACTGGATACATGAGCAATATCGAAAAGAAAGCAACCGCAGATTTACCTCTAGTAGGAGGGGGTTCTTTAACAGGAACGCAGGTTGCATCTTATTTAGACGATTGTATCAATAATAGTGGTCATAAGCTAGCATCTGATTTCAGAAACCTTTGGCCATATTCTTATGTAAATAAAAGTGCAAAGAGCGATACCGTACTGCCTTGGGCTGCTGCAGAAGGATTGTCATGGGTTGGTCAAGATGGTGTCACTCCAACATTTGGAACAGGAAATTTAGAGACTATGTTTGTACAAAGATATTCTTTTGGTAACTGGGATTGGACAAATGGTCAGAGCTATACTAATAGACTTGCTCTGTTTAATTCTTTGCGCGGTAACTCACTGGCGCCTTTTGGAGAAGGCTGGGGATGGTGTACTGTAAACCCAAGATTATATAGTGGCTAGGATGATGCCGACCCAAGAAAAAGAGGTTCAATACTTGAAGTGGGTAAAGCAGATCAAGGTACAGACGGCTATGCAGCAGATAAAGGGGATCATGAAACAGGATATTTCAATAAAAAATATGTTTCATTACAGCACGACAATGGCAAAGGATCATATGTGGGTATGTTTGTTCAAATGTATGCTTGGTCAATTACAGATATGCAGTTAATGCATGCTCAAGATTTTATTTTCATGCGTTTTGCAGATGTATTATTAATGCATTCTGAAATTACTAAAACAGCTGACGGTATGAATGCAGTAAGAGCAAGAGCTCACCTCGGACCAGTTGGATATTCTCTTGATAATATTAAAACAGAACGCTTGCATGAATTGGCTTTTGAAGGTTTACACTGGTTTGACTTAGTTCGTTGGGGAGATGTTGAAACTGCTTTTAATGATGTAACTCAAGTTAGAAACTCTGGTGTTGATGCTAATTATAGTGTAAAATACAGACCTGAAATTAAAGGTTTAGTTCCGATTCCTGAAACAGAAATGAGACTATTAAATGGAGTTTACAATCAAAATCCAGGTTGGTAATATTTAATAACTATTAATAATTAGAAAGATGAAAATTCATAATATAAAATATTTACTAATTGCTGTCTTTATGCTGATCTTTTCGGCGTGTGACCCAATTGTAGACGAACAACATTTGTCAGACTCAACCGATGTTGCTGGAGTTCAATTAGTAGCTACACAAACACCTCCTGGGGGTAATAAAATTACGCTTAGTATGAATACGCCTGGAGTTACAGGCTATTGGGACTATGGTTTAGACAAAGCATTAACAAATGAAGTAACCATTGTTTATCCAATTCCAGGTAAATCAACTTTTACTTTTGTTGGAACTTTGGGAGCAACGTTTTTTACAAAAACAATTGATGTACAAGTTGATAGGATCGATACGCGTCTAGATCAAGATTGGTATGATTTGGTAAGTGAAGATACAGCTGCTGGTAAAACATGGGTTTTTGATGGTGTTGGAGGAGATGGCAGAAATTGGTGGTACATGTCACCAGATGAAGCTAATGGAGGTAAAGACAAATGGGATGTAGTTTGGTGGAACGCTGGAGGTTCAGGAGATGTTGTTCCAGTTGATGCTAGTGGTAAAATGCATTTTGATTTGAATGGCGCTGCAAACTATAATCATTATACGACAAAAACAGCCACGCCAACAAAAGGCTCTTTTAAGCTAGATATTAAAAATAAGCTATTAACGATTTCTAATTCTAAAATGTTAGGATATGAAGCTGGTAATGCTGATGGTATATATGAAGTGATTGAACTGACTGAAACTAGACTGGTGCTTCATTTAACAAAAAGCGATACATACGGTACTGGTTGGACATTTATCTTCAAACCTGAATAAAATATTTTGTGTTAGTTATTTCGAAAAAGGAAGACTAAAAGATTCCTTTTTCGAATTTCAAACCTTTTATGCTTCATTCTACGATGAAAGCGTATTTAAGATTTAAACTATGGTTAGTTTAAGTTAAGTTTATTGCCTGAGTAGCCCATAATTTCGATTATGGGCTATTTTTTTTGCTTATTACTTTCCTAGAGTGTAGTGCTGTTTGGAACCGATATGTTATCTAATACCTCAAAAGGGCCGTTTGTATCCAATTTTTTGACCGTATTTTAATAAAGCCCTTTTTTGTTTTCATTTAAGCCAATATAGAACGGTTTAAAGTGTAGAATAAAGGTGTTTTGAAGCTTTTTTAGGCTTTATTGATGAGTCTTCTCTTCTGCATTTTCCTTTCTTTAAAGCAAAATTATAATAGCCTAAAAGGCATTTTAAAATAAGGAGAAATTACAAGATTTAATTTCAATGAAAAACCAACCTTCTTCTCATTTTCACTAAAAAAAGATGTTTTTTCGATTTTTTAAAGTGCTATTTCCTATTTTTTTAACCTAGAAAACTCTTTAAAAGAAAGTAATTTCTTGTAAAATTATGCAAAATAAGTTTTTTCTTATAATAAAAATAATTGCTAATAATGTAAAAAAAGTAGGGTAAAAAAATGATATTCTCTATTTTTTAGGTTTTAGTAAAAATGAACGTTTTATTCTCCTAATTGTTTATTTAATAGCTATTTACAACGTAATAGTAGGTACTATCACGTTGTAGTTTTGATGATTTTTAATAAGTTATTCTACTAAAAACTTCTTGTAGTGTTATTTTTTAATATTAACTTTTTTTTAGTACTATTTTTTGTTTTTTTAAAATTCTTATAATCAATTATTTATAGTTTTTTTGATGTGTTTTTATAATATTATTTTTTTGTTTTTGATGTGTTTTTGTAATGACTTTTAGATGTGAAAAGTAAAAATTTAGTTTTAGTATTGCATCAAATTACTAATTAATTAACCAAAATTTTTAGAAAAATGAAATTAACAAAATTACTTGTTTTTTGTATTTCATCTTTGTTATTCTCGGTTATCGCTGTGGCTCAGGATGTCACAGTAAATGGAATGATTAAAGATGAAACTGGTATGCCTGTTCCAGGTGCAACAATTTTATTAAAAGGTACTACTAAATCTACTGCGTCAGACTTTGACGGAAAATTCCAGATGCAGGTACCTTCAAACGGATCACTAACAATTACGTTTATTGGTTACGCTACAGTAACAGAAGCCGTAAACGGAAGAACAAAAATTACTGTTCAATTAAAACCAGAATCACAATCTTTAAATGAAGTTGTTGTTGTTGGATATGGTACTCAAAAGAAATCTGTTGTAACTGGAGCTATTTCTAGCGTAAAAGCAGCTGATCTTGAAAAAGTGCCAAACGGACGAGTTGAACAATCTTTACAAGGTAGAGTGGCAGGGGTTTCTGTTGCAGCTACTTCTGGAAGTCCTGGTGCAGCGTCTAAAGTTCGTGTAAGAGGTATTACTACCTTTAGAGAAGGCGGAAATGATCCATTATGGGTTGTTGACGGAATTGCTGTTGATGCAGGTGCAGTTGGTTTTATCAATCAGTCTGATATTGAGTCTATTGAGGTGCTTAAAGATGCCGCTTCTGCTGCAATCTATGGTACTCGTGCTGCAACTGGGGTTATTTTAGTTACTACTAAAAAAGGAAAATCAGGAAAAATTTCTGTAAACTATAATGGTTTTGCAGGTATTTCTGCTCCAGCTAAAAGATTAGATATGTTGAATGCGACTCAGTATGCAACTATTATGAATGAAAAGTCTATAAACGATGGTGGCGCTATTAAATATGCAAATCCAGCAGCTTTCGGAAAAGGTACAGATTGGCAGGATGCCATTTTTAACGATTCTGCTTTCAGATACACACATGAATTAAGTATTAGCGGTGGTGGCGAAAAATCTACTTTCTATGCTTCATTTGGAATTCAAGATCAGCAAGGTATTGTTGTTACAGATATTTCTAACTATACAAAGAAAAACTTCCGATTAAACTCAACACACAAAATTTCTAATTATTTTACTTTCGGACAGACTTTTGGATACACACACCAAAAAACAAAAGGAATTGGTAACGTAAATAATGAGTTTGGTGGGCCTTTAAGCTCTGCAATTAACTTAGATCCGCTTACTCCACTTGTAGTTACTGATCCTGCTGTTGCAAACTCGGGTTACTACACAAACCCAAATGTTGTTAGAGATGCAAATGGAAATCCTTACGGAATTTCTTCTTTAGTACAACAAGAGATGACAAACCCTCTAGCTTACACTCAAACTAGATTGGGAGGATTTGACTGGTCAGACGATTTTGTTGGTAATGCTTATTTAGAGGCTAACATTACTAGTCATTTAAAATTTAGAACAACACTTGGCGGTAAGTTAGCTTACTGGGGGAATGAAATGTTTACTCCGGTTAACTTCTTAAATCCAAACATGAAAGCTGACAGAAATAACTACAACCAAAACAACGAAAAAGCACTTTCTTGGACTTTAGAAAATACGTTGTCTTATGCTAACAAATTTGGAGATCATAATGTAAGTGTTTTAGCAGGACAAGGTGCTTATGTGGAAAATATTGGTAGCACTATCGGAACAACAATGTTTGGTCTTCCAATTACAAGCTATAAAGATGCTTCTTGGAATTTTGATATTCCTCAAGCTGATAGAACAACAAGAACAAGCGATAAAGTAGAGCACAAATTAGCTTCATTGTTTTTACGTGCCAACTACGATTACATGGAGAAATATCTTTTTACTGGAATCGTTCGTCGTGATGGATCAACTCGTTTTGGTGAAAACAATAAATTTGGAGTCTTCCCTTCATTCTCTTTAGGATGGGTAGTTTCTAAAGAAGGTTTTTGGAAAGAAAACAATGTCGTAAACACTTTGAAATTCCGTGGAGGTTACGGAGTTGTAGGTAATGATAACATTGAAGATTTTAAATATAGAGCTACGGTTGTAGGAGGTTACAATTATACTATTGGAAATTCTGGAAGTATTACAACTGGATACGGAAACTCTACTTTACCAAATGCAAACTTAGGATGGGAAGAAACGTCTCAGACTACTGTAGGTCTTGATGCAAAATTATTTAATGATTTTTCTCTTACACTTGATTATTTCAAAAAATCAACAAAAGGAATCTTAAGAAACGTTGTAATTCCTGGATATGTTGGAGCAACTGATGCTCCTTCTGCTAACATTGCAGATATGGACAATACTGGTTTGGAGGTTGAATTAGGTTACAAGAAAAGACTTGGAGATTTTAATTTGGGAGTTAATGCCAACTTTGCTTACTTGAAAAACGAAATTACTTATGTAGGATCATCTACTAATTTTATTGTTGGAGATGCTACGTTCCAATCTATGGGACCTGTAACGAGAACACAAGTTGGACATTCATTTAACGAATTCTACGGATTTAAAACAGCTGGAATTTTCCAAAATGAAGCTGAAGTTGCAGCTTACAAAAATGCAAATGGAGGTTTAATTCAGCCAAATGCTAGACCTGGAGATTTCCGTTGGGTAGATACAAATGGTGATGGAAATATTACAGAGGACGATAAACAATTCTTAGGAACAAATATTCCTAAATATACTTTTGGATTCACAGTAAACTTAGACTACAAAAACTTCGATTTTATGGCATTTACTCAAGGATCTGCGGGAAGCAAAATTTTCCAAGGTTTAAGAAGATTAGATGTCCTTAATGCAAACTACCAAACTAAAGCTTTAGAGCGTTGGGTTGGAGAAGGAACTTCTAATGATTACCCAAGATTGACAAATAATGACCCAAATAAAAACTACACTAACATGTCTGATTTTTACTTGGAAAATGGAAACTACTTACGTTTAAAAGTGGTAACTCTTGGATACACAATGCCAGCTAGTTTATCATCTAAAATTGGAGCAGATAAATTACGTTTTTACCTAACAGGAGAGAACTTAATCACTTTTACAAAATATACTGGATTTGATCCAGAAATTGGAGGCCAAGTTTTTGGTATAGACAAGGGAGTTTACCCACAAGCAAGATCTATTTTGTTTGGAGCTAACGTTCAATTTTAAAAAATAAAGAATCATGAAAACGATAAAATTTAAATATATATATGTGGCTGTGGCAATGGCTGTTTTAGGGTCTTGCTCTGAAGATTTTGTGACCACTAATCCTGAAGGGAAATTTGATACAAGTACTTATTTTTCTAATGAACAGCAATGTTATGCTGCTTTAGTAGGGGTTTACGATCCATTGAGAAAAAACACAGGTGGTTTCGAAAACTTAGTAGCAATGCTAAATGCTGGTTCTGATGATTTTTATGCTGGTGGAGGTAGTTCAACAGATGGAACTGGGATTCAAAATTTCTCTACACACTCACTTTCTTCAATTACTATTCCAGCAAGTTACTGGAACGATCATTACCAAGGTATTTCTAGAGCAAATCTTTTGTTATTTAAATTGCCTGCGGCTAATATGAATGATGGAGTTAGAAAGAGATTTGCTGCAGAAGCTAAGACATTACGTGCGTTTTACTATTTTAATTTAGTAAGAATGTTCAAAAACCTTGCTTTAGTTTTAGAGCCATTAACTACAGAAACGATCTATAATCCTGAACAAGTTGCACCAGAAGTAATTTATGCTCAAATCGAAAAAGATTTAACTGAAGCTATCGCAGATTTGCCAAATACTGTGGTAGCAGATACTGAAGCAGGAAGGTTTAACAAAGGAGCAGCTCAGGCACTTTTAGGTAAAGTATTTTTATTTGAAGGTAAAAAACCTCAAGCAGCAGCAGTTTTGGCTGAAGTAAATGGTACTCCAGGAGCAGCAAACCAATACGGTAATAAATTATTGGATAAATTTAGTGACCTATGGGTAACATCAAACAAATTTAACGCAGAATCATTAATTGAAGTATCTCACAGTAGTGCAGGTAACTCTGATTGGACATTCTGGGGACAAGGTAAAGATGAAGGAAACTCTTTAAACATCATGGTTGGACCAAGAGGATACTCTAGACCAAAAGGCTCTGATGCACCAGATCTTCCAGCAGGATGGGCTTTCAACGTTGCAACTCAAAAATTATATGATGCAATGCAAGGTGATCCTCGTAAGGATGCTACAATTCTTGACTTAAAAGCATTAAAAGCAGCAGGTAAAGCAGATTATATTCCAGCTTACCAAGATACTGGATATTTCTTGAACAAATATCTTCCAAGACAGTCAGATGTTAGTACTGGTGGAGGTAACTCAGAGTTGAACTACAAACAAAACTCTTATGTAATCAGACTTGCAGATACTTACTTAATGGAAGCAGAAGCTTTAGGTTCTGGTCCAAGAGCACAAGCTTTACTTGATGCAGTTAGAGCTAGAGTTGGACTGGGTTCTATTCCTGTAACATTAGATGCTATCAAACATGAAAGAAGAATGGAATTAGCAGGTGAAGGACATAGATTCTTTGATTTAGTAAGATGGGGGGATGCAGCAGCAGCTTTATCTGATAGAGGTTTCGATGCTGGAACAGATGAGATTTTGCCAATTCCGTACACAGAGCTTAATGGTACTAAATTGAAACAAAATCCTAATTACCAATAGTATTTACTAATAACCAAAACAAAAAGGAATGAACCTAAATATATATCTTAGAAAAAGTGTATACCTAATGCTAGTTTTAGCATTAGGAACACTAAACAGCTGCAGCGAAGAAGTTAATGAGAATCCTCTTGTAGCTACAAATGTTGACGCTGCGTTTACTATCACACCAGTTGTGGGCGCAATGAATACTTATCTTCTAACGGCACAGCCTAAAGGAGTTATTGTTTCTCATTGGGATACGGGTGACGGCGCAAGTCCAGGAAAAATGAACCAAGTGATCTCTTTGCCTGATGCAGGAACTTACACAGTTACGCATACAGCTTATGGAGCTGGCGCTGCTACTGGAACTTCTTCTCAACAGATTGTAGTAGCACAAACAGATCCTGCAAAAGGAAACTTAGTGCAGGGTGGAAATTTTGCTACAGCTGCAGATCAAGCTAAATGGACTAGTGCACAATTAAGCCCTTCAGGTGCTGCTTTTTGGTCTTACGGTACTAATGGTGCTACAATTCATTTGCCAGGCGGAGGAGCTCAAGAAGGTATTTATCAAGCAATCGAAGTTGTAAAAGACAGAGAATATACTATCGATATGACAATTTCTTGCCCTAGTGGTTTAGACGAGACTTGGTTTGAAGTATATGCTGGCACATCAGTACCAAAACCAGGTGTAGAATATAATGATAACGTTGTAATGGGAATAAGTACTTGGGATGGTTGCGGAACATCGAAATTTTCGGGAAAATTGTCTGGAATCGGTTGTAAGAAAAATAAAGTAACAGGGACAGTTTCCAATGTTGTTAAATTCTCTGAAAGCGGAACAATATATCTTGTAATTAGATCTGGAAGTAATAAAACAGGTAATGAACCAATTACGATTAAAAAGGTTGAATTCAGAGGAAAATAAAAAGTTAAGTTAAGTTTAAGTTTAAGTTTGGTTGTAAATAGCCCATAATCATTATGAGTATGGGCTATTTTTTAAATCCGTCAATGGTAGAACTCGATTTTGATTTCTTCTAAACTTCAATTTAAAATCATAATAATTGGAAGCGAATGAAAAAAAATAGTTTAAAAATTTTATGCCTTTTGTTTTCTGTTGCAGCATTTGCACAACAGCCAAAAACAAAAAAAGAGTTTACAACCAGCGGCAAAAAGATAACCGTTTATACTACCGCAGAAAACTCTAAGTTACGATTAACCACCACAGATAACTTGACTTTTTCTAACGCAAAGCAACCATTAGAAACAGAGACCTCTGTTTTTGTACAGCCAGCTAAAAAATTTCAGACTTTTATGGGAATCGGAGGTGCTATTACAGATGCTAGTGCCGAAATATTTGCTAAACTTTCAAAAGAAAAACAGGCAGAATTCTTAGATGCTTACTACGATCAGCAAAAAGGTATTGGCTATTCTTTGCTAAGAACAACAATTCAAAGTTCTGATTTTAGCAGTGGAAGCTATTCTTATATCGAAGAAGGAGATAAAGATCTGAAGACTTTTTCTATTGATCATGACAAGCAATATCGTATTCCTTTAATCAAACAAGCCATTCAAAAAGCGGGAGGAAAATTGACAACATACGCTGCACCTTGGTCTCCAAATGCTTTTATGAAAAGCAATAAAAATGTATTGAAAGGCGGTACTTTACTTCCTGAATACTATCAGACTTGGGCAAACTTTTATGTAAAATTTATTAAAGCTTATGAAAAAGAAGGTATTCCGATTTGGGGAACTTCTACACAAAATGAGCCAATGGCGGTGCAGACTTGGGAATCTTGTATTTACACAGCTGAAGCTGAAAGAGACTTTATCAAAAATTACCTTGGGCCAACTTTGAAGAAAGAGAATCTTGGCAGTAAAAAAATCATTGTTTGGGATCATAACCGCGATTTAATGAATTATCGTGCCAACGTAATTTATTCTGATCCTGAAGCATCAAAATATGTTTGGGGAATGGGATTTCACTGGTACGAAACTTGGTCGGGCGGTGCGCCGATGTTTGATAATGTTGGGAAAGTAAATGAAGCTTATCCGGATAAAAAATTGATGTTTACAGAAGGATGCATTGAAAAATTTGATGCATCGAAATATCAATTTTGGGGCAATGCAGAACGTTACGGAATTAATATGATTCATGACTTTAATAACGGGACAGTTGCTTGGACAGACTGGAATATTCTTTTGGATCAAAATGGAGGGCCTAATCATGTTGGTAACTTCTGTTTTGCACCAATCCACGCCGATACTACAACAGGAGAATTAATCTACACACCATCTTATTATTACATTGGACACTTTTCAAAGTTCATACGCCTAGATGCTGTGCGAGTAAGTACTGCAGTAAGCAAAAGCGCTTTATTGAGTACCTCTTTTTTAAATGCTGACGGAACCATGGCAACTATTGTCATGAACCAATCAGCAAATGACCTTACCTACAATTTAATTATTGGAGATAAAAAGGCAGAAGTAAAAATTCCGCCACACGCTATACAAACACTTGTTTATTAATATTTTGTAGTAAAGTAATGAAGAGGACTAATTTGAATCATCCTAATTAGTCTTCTCTTGCTTTTAATTTTAAAACGATTATTTAAGCAACATGAAAGTTACCTCTCAAATATTTTTATCAGCCTTTGTCTTAATGCAATTAAGCTGTTTTAGCTCAAAAATAACAGCTCAAAAAAACAGTAAAATAAAGGTCTATACTACTGCCGAAAACACCAATTTGAAATTGACTTTATCAAATGATTTAATTTCAAAAAACAATACTACACAACAAAAAACATCAACAGTATCTATTCGAGTAAATACTGAAAAAACAGACCAGACCTTCCTCGGAATCGGAGGAGCAATTACAGATGCAAGCGCAGAAGTTTTCGCAAAATTATCGCCCAAAAAACAGCAGGAATTCCTAACTGCTTATTACGATAAAAACAAAGGTATTGGTTACACTTTGGCAAGAACAAATATTCACAGCTGTGATTTCAGCAGTGACAGCTATACTTATATTTCTGAAGGAGACAAAGAATTAAAGACTTTTAATATAAACCACGATCGCAAATATAGAATTCCATTAATTAAAAAAGCAATTGAAACAGCCGGCGGGAAACTAACCTTATTTGTCAGTCCTTGGAGTCCCCCAGCTTTCATGAAAGACAATAATGATATTTTGCACGGCGGCGTTTTATTGCCAGAATTTGCTCCAGCTTGGGCATTGTATTACACCAAATTCATAAAAGAATACGAAAAAGAAGGAATTCCAATCTGGGGCTTAACGGTTCAGAACGAGCCAATGGCGAGACAAAGTTGGGAATCTTGTATTTACACTCCAGAAGCAGAAAGAGATTTTCTTAAAAATCATCTAGGTCCAACTTTAGAAAAAGAAGGGCTAGGTTCTAAAAACGTTATTATTTGGGATCATAATCGTGGGGATATGTTAACCAAAAGAGCCAATCTTGTTTTTTCAGATCCTGAAGTTTCTAAATATGCTTGGGGAATTGGATTTCACTGGTATGAAACTTGGAACGGAGGACCGCCTCAATTTGAATCTGTAGCAAAAGTTCATGAAGCATTTCCAAATAAAAATCTTCTTTTTACTGAAGGATGCATTGAGAAATTTGATGCTTCAAAATATCAGTTTTGGGGAAATGCAGAACGTTACGGAATCAATATGATTCATGATTTTAATAATGGTACTGTAGGTTGGACAGACTGGAATATCCTTTTAGACCAGAACGGAGGGCCTAACCATGTTGGTAATTTCTGTTTTGCGCCAATCCATGCCGACACCACAAAAGATGAATTAATCTATACTCCAATGTATTATTATATTGGACATTTCTCAAAATTCATTAGACCAAATGCAAAAAGAGTACTTGAAACCGTAAACGACAAATCGTTGTTAAGTACTTCTTTTAAAAATTCTGACGGGAAATTGATAACTATTGTAATGAATCAATCTGAAAAAGAGATTGTTTATTCTTTAGAAAATCAAAAAGAAAAAACAACAATTACAATTCCGGCACACGCTATACAGACAGTTGTATATTAATTGTCAGCTAACTAAATAACCACGAAATATGAAATTTAATTTAAAGAACACTATAAAAGTATTTTTCTTTATTACAGCCGTATTAGCTCAAGTAAAATGCTCTTCTTCAAGCGATCCGGTAGAAAATCCACCAGTAGATCCGCCAGTTGTAAACCCTCCAGTAGTAGTAACAAATGATGTTGATTTTTGGCTTACAAAAGGCAATCAAAGTGTTTTATTGGCAAAACAATCTGGAACATTAGGATTTGGTACAACAGCCAATGCTTATGCTAATATTGAAGTGAATGCTGCTCAGAAATATCAGACCATTGATGGTTTTGGATATACCTTGACAGGAGGAAGCGTAGATGTTATAAACCAATTAAATGCGGCTAAAAGAACTGCTCTTTTACAAGAATTATTCGGGAATGGAGAAAACTCAATTGGAGTGAGTTATATCAGGATAAGTATCGGAGCTTCAGATTTAAATGCAACACCATTTACTTATAACGATCTTGCAGCTGGAGAAACAGATTTAAATCTAGAGAAATTCAGTTTAGAAAAAGACAAAAATCTAATTGCCATGCTGAAAGAAATCCTGGCAATTAACCCTAAAATATTAATCTTAGCAACACCTTGGTCTGCACCTATTTGGATGAAAGATGTAGCAAGTTTTAAAGGCGGAAAACTGAAAACAGAATATTATGATGTTTACGCAAAATATTTTGTGAAATACATTCAACAGATGAAAGCAGAAGGAATTACAATCGATGCTGTAACTCCTCAAAATGAACCTTTGCATGATGGGAATAACCCAAGTATGTATATGTCTGCTGCTGATCAGGGGAGCTTTATTAAAAATAGTTTAGGGCCTGCATTTAAAGCCGCAAATCTAAATGTAAAAGTTATTGCTTACGATCACAATTGCGATAATCCAAATTATCCAAAAGCAATTTTGGCAGATGCAGATGCCTTTCCTTTTGTAGACGGATCGGCTTTCCATTTATACGCAGGAGATATTAGTGCGCTAACCAATGTGTACAATTCTTATCCTACCAAAAACGTATATTTTACAGAACAATGGACTTCTTCTGAAGGTAGTTTTGATGGTGATTTAAAATGGCATCTTAGAAATGTAATTATCGGATCAATGAGAAATTACAGTAAAAATGCTTTAGAATGGAACGTTGCCAACAATCAAAATTTTGGCCCGCACACTGATGGTGGATGTACAATGTGTAAAGGAGCTATCACGATCACCTCAGGCGATAGTTTTCAGCGTAATGTGGCGTATTACATTATTGCACATGCTTCAAAATTTGTTCCAATGGGATCTACAAGAATCGAGAGCAATTCTGGAGGAAGCTTGCAGAATGTTGCCTTTATCACACCTTCAGGTTCTAAAGTATTGATTGTTGAAAATGATGGATCTGCAACAGAAACTTTCAATATTAAATTCAATGGAAAATGGGTAACCACTTCACTTGAAGGAGGATCTGTCGGGACTTATACTTGGAAATAATTGGAAAAACTATTTTATATGAAAAAAATACTTTTAACATCGCTGCTTTTTGTTTCGATAACCTCTTTTGGACAAGGTTTTTTGCATAGAGACGGACAAAAAATAGTAGACGGAAATGGTAAAAATGTTCTTTTAAGAGGTTTAGGCCTTGGCGGTTGGATGGTGCAAGAAGGTTACATGTTAAAGACACAGCCATTTGCTAGTCCGCAATATCAGATAAAACAAAAAATAGAAGAGGTGATTGGCGCAGAGGAAACAAAAGAATTCTACGCGGCCTATAAAGCAAACGGGATTACAAAACGAGATATCGATTCTTTGGCAAAATGGGGATTCAATTCGATTCGTCTTCCAATGCATTACAATCTCTACACACCGCCAATCGAACAGGAAAAAAATGGAGAGATCACTTGGATAGAAGAAGGTTTTACCATGACCGATAATCTACTGAAATGGTGTGCAGAGAATAAAATATATCTGATTTTGGATTTGCACGCAGCTCCAGGAGGACAAGGGAACGATGCTGCGATTTCAGATTTTGATACTACAAAACCAGCACTTTGGCAGAGCGAAGCCAATCAGAAAAAAATGATTGCTTTATGGAAGAAATTGGCTTCTCGTTACCGAGATAATCCTTGGATTGGAGCGTATGATATTATCAACGAACCCAACTGGAATTTTACAGGATCAAACAAGAATGGTTGTGACGAAAATTCAAACGGACCTTTAAGAGATTTAATGGTCGCAGTTACAAAAGCCATTCGCGAAGTCGATACCAATCATTTAATTTTTATTGAAGGAAACTGCTGGGGAAATAACTACAACGGAATTTTTCCATTATGGGATGATAATCTGGCTTTAAGTTTTCATAAATATTGGAACTATAACGACAAAGCTTCCATCGAAAAGATGCTAGAGTACAGAGAAAAATATAATGTGCCAATCTGGATGGGAGAAAGTGGTGAAAATTCGAATGTCTGGTTTAAAGATGTCTTAACTTTAGTAGAAAGCCATAATGTTGGATGGGCATTCTGGCCAATGAAAAAAATAGACAATATTGCTGGAGTAGCTTCAGTTACAAAAATTCCAGAATATGATATTTTATTGAAATATTGGAGAGACGGCGGTCTTAAACCATCTCCAGAATTTGCAAAAAAGACTCTGATGAAAATGGCTGACAATTACAAAATGGAAAATGTAACCGTTAAGCCAGATGTTGTAGATGCCATGTTTAGACAAGTGCAGACAGACGACACAAAACCATACAAAAAGAATGCTGTTCCAGGAAAAATTGCCGCAACGCATTACGATTTAGGAACCAACGGAAAAGCCTATTCTGATACTGATTTTGTAAATTATAGAAGCGTTACCGGAAAAGACGATCAATGGAATCGCGGTAATAGTATGAGAAATGATGGAGTAGATATTTTACCATGTAAAGAAAAAGATTCAAACGGTTATCAAGTTTCTTTTATTGAAGATGGAGAATGGATTCAATATACGATTGATGCAAAAGAAGGAACTTACAACGTTGCCATTCGTTATTCTAGCGAAAAAGCTGAAGGGAAATTGTACTTAGAAATTGATGGAGCAAAATCTAATGAAATTACGCTTCCTGCAACAGCTGGAGATAACAAATGGAAGACTGTAGTTTTATCTAAGGTAGCATTAAAATCGGGTTCAAATAAAGTAAAAGTTGTATTTGAAAAAGGAGGTTTTAATTTAAACTATTTTGACTTTGTTATAAACAAAAATAAAAAGTAGAAGAAATAATATTTATCTTGATATTCAATTTATTAACTAAACCATTTAAATAATAAAAAGATGAAAATGATTAATCTCGCAAATAGAGCTGGAGTTCTTACTTTAATCCTGTTGTTTGTATTCCAATCTTGCAGCAGTAACAACGATACGACAGATACTCCTGTCGTTGTAGCTCCCGATAAAATTTCTGTACAAGTTGATGTAGTGGGCAAAACTGCCGAAATGCCAAATGGAGACGGAAGCGGAAAAATTAATTTAAAAATTGATGCTCCTAATGCAAAGTCATATAAGGTAGTGGTAAACAATGAAACAAAAGAGTTTACAACTAGCAGTTTTACATATGAATTTACTCAACCAGGAACCAAAACCTATACGATTGATGTTACAGCATTTAACGGAATAAAGTATACGAATACTTCTACAACAGTTAATATTTTCGTAGCCAGAAAATTAATCTGGTCTGACGAGTTTAATACAGATGGAGCGCCAGATAGTTCAAAATGGGGTTATGATTTAGGAACAGGAAATGGCTGGGGAAATAACGAATTGGAATATTACACCAATCGTTCTGAAAATGTAAAAATCGAAGGAGGTCTTTTGAAAATTACGGCAATCAAAGAAAATTACCAAGGAAGCCAATACACTTCTACAAGAATGCTGACCAAAGGAAAGTTTTCTTTTAAATACGGAAGAGCAGAGATTCGTGCAAAATTACCAGCTGGTGGCGGTACTTGGCCTGCTTTCTGGTTGCTTGGAGATAATATAGATACGGCAGGATGGCCGTTATGCGGAGAAATAGATATTTTAGAATCGGTTGGGAATAATCCAAATGTAATCCATTCTTCCTTGCATTCTCCAGGACGCTCAGGAAATACACCAGATACCAAAACCACAACAGCTCCAAATTCGACAACTGAGTTTCATATTTATGCTGCCGAATGGAGTGCAGAAAACATCAATTTTTATGTAGATGATAATTTATTTTATAGCTACAAAAACTCTAGTACAACTCCATTTAATGACAAATTCTTTGTGATCATAAACTTTGCAATGGGAGGAAATTTTGGAGGGGCTGTCGATCCAAACTTTCAAAGAGCAACCTACGAAATTGATTATGTAAGAGTATATAATTAACATAATTTTTAAACAGATTTTTTTCTTTAAAGCCTCGTAAACACTAGCTTTACAAGATTAAAATTTTTTAACATGAAAAAGATAAACAAACTTGTTTTTGCAGTAATCCTGCTTTTAAGCGTAAACTCATTTTATGGTCAGAATTTAAAAATTATGACTTACAATATCCGTTTGGATGTTGCCTCAGATGGAGAAAATGCGTGGCCAAACCGAAAAGATTATTTTACATCTCAAATTGGTTTTTACAGCCCAGACGTTTTTGGAGTTCAGGAAGCAACGCCAAACCAAGTGTTAGATATTGCATCGGCTTTGCCAAATTATAGCAAATTCGGAGTTGGAAGAGAAGAAGGAGGTTTAGGTGAAGCGTGTACGATTTATTACAAAAAAGACCGTTTTAAAGTAGAGCAATCTAATACTTTCTGGTTGTCTGAAACTCCAAATGTAGTTTCAAGAGGCTGGGATGCTGCTTGCAATAGAGTTTGTACATATGGGCTTTTTAAAGATCTAAAAACTAAAAAAATATTTTGGGTTTTCAATTTGCATTTAGATCACATGGGCGAAGAAGCGAGAGTAAAAGGCGTGCAACTTGCTCTTTCTAAAATAAAAGAATTAAACACAAAAAATTATCCAGCTTTTTTAATGGGTGATTTCAATTCTGAACCAAACACAACGCAAATTGGAGAAATCAAAAAAGTAATGGATGATACCAAAGATGTTTCAATAGAAAAACCTTTCGGTCCTTCAGGAACTTTCAACGATTTCAAACACAATGAACCCGTAACATTATTATTAGACTACATTTTTATTTCAAAAAATAGTGGTCTAAAAGTTCAAAAACACGCAGTGTTAAGTGATTCTAAAGATTTAAAATATCCGTCAGATCATTTGCCTGTCTTAATAGAAATAGATTAAAAATGAAAAACATCAACAAAAAACTTCAAATCCTAGTTTTGCTGCCATTAATTGCAATGCAGTTTAACTGTGGATCTTCAACAAATGCTGTAAAAAATACTGGAAAAGTTTCTTCTTGGATTACCACAACAGATGAAACTTCAAAACTTAAAAAACAACCTGAGTTAGTTTTCACTTCAGAAACAAATTCAAATCAAACTATTGAAGTAAATCCTTCCGAGAAATTCCAAACTATTGAAGGTTTCGGATTTTCATTAACTGGAGGAAGTGCGCAAGCCATTAAAAAACTAGACAAATCAAAAAGAGAAGCTTTGCTTCAGGAATTGTTTTCTAGAAAAGAAGATGCCATTGGTTTGAGTTATTTAAGAATAAGTATTGGTGCATCAGATTTGAATGAAAAAGTTTTTTCGTATGATGATATGCCAGAAGGCCAAACCGATTTAAAATTGGAACATTTCAATCTTGGTCCAGATTTAGACGATGTAATTCCGGTCTTAAAAGAAATTTTAGCCATAAATCCTAAAATAAAAATAATGGGTTCTCCGTGGTCGCCTCCAGTTTGGATGAAAGATAACGGAAGTTCAAAAGGCGGTAGTTTGCAGCCAAAATACTATCAAGTTTATGCAGAATATTTTGTGAAATATATTCAAGCAATGAAATCGCACGGAATTGTAATTGATGCGATTACGCCTCAAAATGAACCTTTACACCCAGGAAACAACCCAAGTTTGTTAATGTTGGCAGAACAGCAAGCAGATTTTGTTGGGAATAATTTGGGGCCCGCTTTCGCGAGAGCAGGAATCAAAACCAAAATTATTGTTTACGATCACAACTGTAATAAACCAGAATATCCTTTGACGATTTTAAGAGATCCAAAAGCAAATCCGTTTGTAGCAGGATCAGCTTTTCACTTGTACGAAGGAGATATTAGTGCTTTATCAACTGTTCATAATGAATTTCCAAATAAGGATTTGTATTTTACAGAACAATATACAGGGAGCGGAACTAATTTCGAAACCGACTTGAAATGGAGTGTAAAAAATGTAGTAATCGGATCAATGAGAAACTGGAGTAAAAATGCACTTTCATGGGGATTAGCAAATGATGAGTTTTACAAACCTTTTACGCCAGGAGGATGTTCAACTTGTAAAGGAGCTTTGATGATTGACCAAAATCAAAATATCAAAAGAGAAGTTGGATATTATATTATCGGACATGCTTCTAAATTTGTTCCGGAAGGTTCAGTAAGAATTGGAAGTAATATTGCAGGAGATTTATACAATGTTGCTTTCAAAACTCCATCAGGACAAACCGTTTTAATTGTAGAAAATGACGGAGCTTCGGCAGCAACATTTAATATCAAATACAACCAAAAACAAACCACAACCACTCTAAACGCAGGTGCTGTAGCAACTTACGTTTGGTAAACAACTTAAACATATGAAGAAGACAACAACAATTATGCTGTTTATGCTTTCGCTTTTTGCGTCGGCACAGCAGCAGTCGATAGATCAGAAAGTCAATGATCTATTGAAGAAAATGACAATTGAAGAAAAAATTGGCCAGTTAAATCAATACACTGGAGACAATCAGGCAACGGGACCAATTACAATTAATCCGAACAAGCAAAATGAAATCAAACAAGGTTTAATTGGTTCGATGCTAAATGTGATCGGAACAAAATATACCAGAGGATATCAGGAATTGGCAATGCAGTCAAGACTTAAAATTCCGTTGTTGTTTGGACAAGACGTTATTCACGGTTACAAAATGACTTTTCCTCTTCCTTTAGCAGAAGCGGCAAGTTGGGATTTAGCAGCAATCGAATTAGGCGCAAGAGTTGCTGCAACAGAAGCAGCAGCAAGCGGAATTCATTGGACATTTGCTCCAATGGTAGATATTGGTCGTGATCCTCGATGGGGACGCGTAATGGAAGGCGCGGGAGAAGATACTTACCTTGGTTCTAAAATTGCATATGCGAGAGTAAAAGGTTTTCAAGGAAATAAACTGGGAGATTTAAATTCTGTTATGGCCTGCGTAAAACACTTTGCGGCTTATGGAGCCGGAGTTGGAGGAAGAGATTACAACTCTGTAGACATGAGCGAAAGAATGTTATGGGAAACCTATTTACCGCCATTTAAAGCAGCTTTAGACGCTGGAGCGGCTACATTTATGAATTCATTCAATGATATTAACGGAATTCCAGCAACTGGAAATGCACATTTGCAGAGAGATATCTTAAAAGAAAAATGGAACTTTCAAGGTTTCGTAGTTTCAGACTGGGGATCAATTGGAGAAATGGTGGCTCACGGTTATTCTAAAGATCTTAAAGAAGCTGCTTATTCTGCCATTACTGCAGGAAGCGACATGGATATGGAAAGTAATGCATACCGTAAGCATTTAGCAGAGTTAGTAAAAGAAGGTAGAGTTTCTATTGATTTAATTGATGATGCTGTAAAACGTATTCTTCGTAAGAAATTCGAATTAGGATTATTTGATGATCCTTACAGATACTCAGACGAAAAACGTGCTGAAAAAGCATTAAACAATCCAGAACACAGAAAAGCAGCTAGAGAAATGGCTGAAAAAAGTATCGTTTTATTAAAGAACGAAAACCAAACTTTGCCAATTTCAAAAAATGCTAAAACCATTGCGTTTATTGGCCCAATGGTAAAAGAATATAAAGAAAACATGGGATTCTGGTCTGTAGAACTTCCAGAAGTTGATTACAATAAATGGATCGTTTCGCAATGGGATGGATTGCAAAATAAAGTGGGCAAAAACACCAAATTATTATATGCAAAAGGTTGTGAAATAGAAGGAACAAACAAAGATGGTTTTGCAGAAGCAGTTGAAACTGCCAAACAAGCCGATGTTGTAATTTTGAGTATTGGTGAAAGACGCGACATGAGCGGTGAAGCCAAAAGTAGAAGCGACTTGCATTTGCCAGGAGTTCAAGAAGATTTAGTAAAAGCAGTTATGGCAACAGGAAAACCGGTTGTAGTTTTAATAAATGCTGGAAGACCTTTGGTTTTCAACTGGACTGCAGATAATGTTCCGGCAATTTTATACACTTGGTGGTTAGGGACTGAAGCTGGAAATGCTATTGCAAATGTATTGTTTGGAGATTACAATCCGTCTGGAAAATTGCCAATGACTTTCCCAAGAGAAGTAGGGCAGATTCCAATTTACTACAATCACTTCAGCACAGGAAGACCTGCTAAAGACGAAAACGCAACAAATTATGTTTCGGCTTATATCGATTTGAAAAACTCTCCAAAATATCCTTTTGGATATGGTTTGAGCTATACAACATTTGATTATTCAGGGTTGAAATTATCTTCAACAAAAATAAAAAGCAATGAAACAATCAAAGTTTCTTTCCAATTAAAAAATACGGGAAAAGTAGCAGGAGAAGAAGTAGCTCAATTGTATTTGAAAGATAAATTTGGATCTGTTGTAAGACCAGTATTAGAATTAAGAGATTTCCAAAAAGTGAAATTAAATGCAGGAGAATCTAAAACAATCGAATTTACAATTGATAAGGAAAAGCTTTCTTTTTATAATGATAAAGTAGAATGGGTTGCTGAACCAGGAGATTTTGAAGTTATGATCGGAACTTCATCAGCAGATATTAAATTAAAATCTGATTTTGAATTAGTAAATTAAATAAAAAACGGGGCTTCTTTTGGAGCCCCCGTTTTTTTATATCGAAATTATTTTAGTCGTTTTTTAAAACGATACTTTAGCATATTCATTAGACCTTGTTCGATAATGTCAATTCCTACTCCATAATTACTATCGGCAATTTCATGATGTGCATTTCTAAAATCTTCAAAATCTTCACTTGGAATTTCCAAGTTGATCAACGGTTTATAATCAACAATTATAGAAGCACCATTTTTGGTTACTTTTTTACGGCTTGTAAAATCAAAATAAGGATTTGTGATCGTACTTTCCTGAATTGTATATTTTTCTTGAGTATCTATTTTTTGATCTGTCGTTAAATTGATTTCGTATTTCTCGTTATCAAAATTATGCCAAAACGAAAGATCCGTGTGCATAAAGTCGCGTGCAGTATTTTTAACCACATTGCGATCAAAATACATTAAAAAGCGATTCTTTTCGGCATCTATAAAATACGGATTTTCGATTGTCGCATTATACTGAATCGTAAATTCATTCAGCTTTTTATCATCGCTTACAATTTCAATCGCCGCATCTTTAAAAATGGTTCTGATATCCGTTCCATTTCTATCATTAGAATAATTTAAAGTGTAAAACAAGAAATTATTCCAGCTGTCAATAATCTCTCTTTTGTTTGTGTTTTTGAAATATTTACGCATATAATTGGCACGATTTCCTTTGTAAGTCGAAACCAATTTTAGTATTCCTATATTATTTTGAGCACTAAAATCTGCTTTTTCATTTATCCCGTAATAAGGAAATTTGTAAGGCTCCTTAATCTGCAATTCTTGATTTGTTTTTACTTCCAAATAATGCATAAAATAGATGTAGCCGCGATTTTCAATTAACCCGAATTCGTCTCTAGAAGTAGCATCAACAAAATAAGTTCCGCCTTTGTAATTGATTTTTACAATAACATGATTAAAAGTCAATAATGAAGGAAGGTAATATTTAATGTAATGATCTGAATTGAAATTAACCAAAACTACAGAAGCATCCACATTAATATAATCTAAAACCACTTTCAGTAAAACCGATTTTGCCTTGCAGTCTCCCTGCTTATTTTCATAAGTTACTGATGGTTCTTGCGGTTTGTGGCCATTCATTTCATCAGCATTATAAATATAGTAGACATGGTTCTGCACGTAATCAATAGCAAATTGTAGCTTCTCATCCTGATCAGGAATAGCGTCTAGTTTTTCTACGAGTTTTGGAGCAAATTCGGTTAAAGAAGCTTTGCTGTATATTTCTTCGTAAAGTGGAGAAATGTAATTTGATAAGTCAACCCAGTTACGATCTGTTGCAAAATCAATAAAAGGTGCAATTTCTCTGTTTGCATCAAAAGAATTGATGTAATTTTCTTTATCGATTACAAATCGTTCTCCTTTTTTGAGGTAATTAATTTCTGGTTCCAAAACATTTCCTTCTTCATCTCTAAAGAATGTTTTTTTGTATGCAATTGTCTCTTTTCTATCGTTGATAAAAGAGAACTTATATTTTCCGTAAGCCCAGTAAGTACTTGGTGTTACGTATACATACTTAAGAAATTCTTTTCGCATAAAATCACGATCAGTAAAAACCTTTGTACGCGAATCTTCTGTAATTAAAATATCATAAAGACGTAAATCTTTAATCGTAATATTTACTTTTTTGTTACTGCTTAAAATGCCGCCTTCACTCTGATTTTCACTATCTAAAACTTTAATTTTAGTATCAGGAATTTTATCAATCAAAACACCATCTCTCAACACACTAATTCTGTGTATCAAGTAAGTTTCATTTTCTTCTACAACAACATCTTTTGCCGAAGCGCTTTCAAGATTTGCAGGCTCGTTAAGAGTATACGCAACGCAAGCATATTCGCTGTTTTCAGTATCGCTTGTATAGTAGATTTTATCTAAGAAGTAGCAGAAATCTCTACCTTCTTCAACTTGTTTATTGGAGAAATCGGATTCTTTTATATAGTCAATAAGCTGATCATCATTAATTGTAGGAGCCCAGTTTTCTGGTTTTTGAATTTTGTAACTTTCTGATTCAATGATATTTTCCATGTATTTTTCTGTAGGGGTATATTCTTACTTTTAAAACGGCTAAAATAACTAATAAATAACCATTTTCTTTCATTCTAGTGTAAAATTTATAATAAAAAACCTCACCGAGGTGAGGCCAGCATTATAAATTATAAAAATGTGTAGGTATTTATTTTAAAACGGTATTTATAAAATCCATTGCGCCAATTCCTTTATAAGATGCATACAAAGCTTTTTCATAAGCTTCTCTTTTTGCTTTTTTATCTTTTGCATCAGTTTCGACAATCATTTCATTGAAAATTCTCTCCTGTTCTTCACTATATTTTAAAGATTCTTCCAGAAGATATGTTTTCGAAACAAATCCGAATGAAGACCAGATTCTGGTTCTAATTTTTTTATTGATGTCTTTTAAAGGATTGGTAATCATAACTTCTGTGTTTAAATTTCTACGCTCACTTGAAGAAAAATGGAAACAGCTTGTATTATTTTTCTTTGAATTTGATTCTAATCTTAACAATTAAAATCATTAATGTGTTATTATGACGCAATGTACTTATTTTTTTTAAATTTGATTTTAAATTTTCGTTAAAATTGTAGTTTCAACACTTCTGTTTTAATGAAAGTCAGCGCTTTGTTTTTATAATATATTTCAGTTTTATAAAAATGAAGTAAATTGCAGAGTTATTAAAAGAAAGAATTTATACAAATCTGATGTTAAAAGACATTATAGATAATAACGAAAATTACCAACCAGGACTTTCTATAGACTGTGTCATTTTTGGTTTTCATGATAATCAGTTAAAAGTGTTATTGATTAAAGTGGAACGTGCCAATAAATGGTCTTTGCCCGGCGGTTTTATTCCTGTAGATCAGGATATTGATACAGCTGCAATCACAGTGCTGAATGGTAGAACAGGTGTTGATGGGGTATTTTTAAGACAATTTGCGACCTTTGGAAAAGTAAATCGTAACCATCAGCATTTTGATAAAAAAACCTTGGAATATCTCCAAATTGAAGAAGAAAAAGGAAAATGGCTAACGCGCCGTTTTGTTACAATTGGATACTATGCTTTGGTGGATTTTTCTAAAATTCTTCCTAACCCAACAGGCAGATATGAAGTAGTGGAATGGATTGATCATAAAGAAGTTCCTGAGCTTATTTTAGATCATAAGGAAATTTTGGATAAAGCCTTAGACACTTTACGTACAGAATTAAATTTAATGCCAATTGGTTACAATTTATTGCCGGAGAAATTTACCATTCCAGAACTGCAAAAATTGTACGAAACAATTTTGGACAAAAAATTAGACCGTCGAAATTTTTTGCGTAAAATCACCAATATAGGAATTCTTAATAAGCTTGACGAAAAGAAAAGTAACGTAGCGCACAAAGCTCCAAACTTGTATTCTTTCGATAAAGAAAAATACGATGAGGTTCTTAAAAACGGACTGAATCAAGGCTGGTAAAAGGTAAACTTTAATCTTTAAAAATGATATTATGGTTTCAATTGAAGAATTTAGAAAATTAGCAATGTCATTTCCAGATGCGACCGAAGAGCCTCATTTTGAGAAGACTTCCTTTCGAATCAAAAAGAAGATTTTTGCCACTTTTGACCAAAAAAATAATCATGCCGTTTTAAAACTAAACGAAATAGATCAATCGGTTTTTTGCGCGTCAAGCGGAAAGATTTTCTATGAAGTTCCAAACAAATGGGGAAAACAAGGCTGGACAATTGTCGAACTTTCAAGAGTAAGGCCCGAAATGTTTGAAAATGCTTTAATTCGTTCGTATGAAAATGTTGCTACAAAAAAGAAGTAATTAAAATTGTAATACGAGAAAAGTTAATCAATTATTATAGGTACAAATAAAGGGTATGATTGGTAGTGAAAATTGGAATATAGTAGTCGTAGCATACGATCCTAATTGGACAGGAGAGTTTAAAAAAATTGAAAAAGAATTGCTCGCAGTAATAAATGACTCGGTATTGTCAATTGAACACGTTGGGAGTACATCTGTGGAAGGATTACATGCGAAGCCTATTATTGATATTGATGTTGTAGTGGGAGATAATATGTTTTTATTAGTAAAAGAAAAGCTGAAAACGATAGGTTACGAGCACGTTGGTGATATTGGTATAGAGGGTCGCGAAGCTTTTAGCTATAAAAATAAAGAACATCTTATGGAACATCATTTATATGTATGTCATAAAGATGCGAATGAATTAAAAAGACATATTACTTTTAGGAATTACCTTCGTGCGCATGAGGATGACAGAAATAGATATAGCCAGATTAAAATTGAAATGGCAGAAAAATTTCCTCACGATATCGATAATTATCTTTTAGGAAAGCAATCTGTAATTTTAGATATTTATAAAAAATGTGGATTGATAAACTAATTCCTTTTATCTCACAATAGTTCTAAAAGTCAAATTTACTCGAGGTTTTTGAGTTGTTTTTGTTGGAGGTAACCGATGCAGCCAATGTGTTTGTGTTTCATCTTTCATAACCAATAAACTTCCGTGTTCCAGAATTAGAGAAACGGTTTCTTTAGATTCTTTATGTTTGAAAGCAAATTTACGTTCGGCACCAAAACTTACAGATCCGATTGCGCCATTTTTCTTTAAATCTTTCTCAGCATCGCTGTGCCACGCCATTCCTTCTTCGCCAGTATGATATAAATTCAGCAGACAGGAATTGAAAGTTTCTCCTGTTTTTTCTTCAATGATTTTCTTTAACCTTAAAAGTTCAGGAGTCCAGGGCAAAGCTTTTTTAGTGGTATTCGAATACGTATATTCAAATTCCTGATCGCCGTACCAAGCTACTTTTCGTTTGGTTAAGATTAGTTTTCCAAAGATAATGGCTTCGTCATTTTTCCATTCTATTGTATTTAATAAAATATCGCGATAGAAATCGGCTTCCTGTCTGGAGAAGCATTTTCCATAATAATTCACTGTTCCATCTTTTGGAAGAAGATTGGTTGTTTCGTCTATTTGGGGATTAAATAAGTCCATTTTTCCATTTTAAGTATTCCGGTTTCATGCAATGACCGCAAGGCCTGAAACCATTTTCTTTGGCTTCATTTTCAGACAAAAAGAAAACTCGATTTTCGCGTTTCATTCTTTTACCCGAAGAACATTTGAGCGTTCCGTAGATTTTTAGTTTTTGGTTGCCGCCAAAGCAAATTTCGCCTTTTTTAATTTTACGGAGCAATTCAGAATCGGTTATTTTTTGATGATTAATCATGAAGTTGTAAGTTTTGTATTGTAGAGACGCACAGCTGTGCGTCTCTACAGATATATTGTGTGTTTATGACAACGCATCATGAAAAATAATCCCCAACGTATAACGTTCGCCAGAATGGACTTCGCTTACGCCATGTTTCATATTCACGCGATAATATCCTTTTGTGCCCTTTACAGGTTTAAAATTGGTTGTAAAAACAAGAATATCTCCCTTTTTAGGTTTTAAGACAATTGCTTTCGATTGCGCTCTTGGTGTTTGCTGTGTTAAAACAAATTCGCCGCCTGTAAAATCTTCATCAGGATCAGAAAGAAAAAGTACGATTTGAATGGGAAAATAAACATCTCCATACAAATCCTGATGCAATGTATTAAAACCGCTTTTACCGTATTTTAGAATTAAAATCGTCGCTTTCAGCTGATCATTTTCGTGACATTGTTTTAATAAATCTGCATGTTTTTCAGGAAAAGTAGTGTCGATATTAAGGACTTTCATCCATGCATTTGCAATTGGAGCCAGCTTCGGATAAATAGAAGTACGTATGTTTTGAATCAAATCGGGCAGGGGGTAATTGAAATATTTATATTCGCCTAAGCCAAATCGATAACGTTCCATGACAACTGTTTTTCTGTATAAATTTGGATTATCATAATCGAATTTTAAATCTTCGCATTGTTCGTTATTAAGTACTTCTGGAATGATTGCGAATCCATTTTCGTGCATAGATTCAGTGATGCTTTCCCAGTTTTGAGAAGCAATTTTGGATTGTATATTTTGCATAGCAATTAGATTTTATCAAATTTTCAATGAAGGTTAATCATTGAAATTCGGAATTTGGGATTCGAAATTTGGAGTTTTATTTTTATGGATTTACTTGTGCGCCTTCCCAGCCAATTATCGCCATTTTTCTCGTATTTCCCCACATATAACCGCCAAATATTCCAGAGGATTGGATTACACGGTGACAAGGAATTAGGAACGCAACAGGATTACTGCCAATTGCAGTTCCAACGGCTCTCGATGCATTTGGTTTTTGAATTTGCTGCGCAATAGAACCGTAAGAAGAAAGCTGTCCCATTGGGATTTTTAATAAAGTTTCCCAAACTTTCAGTTGAAAATCGGTTCCTTTTAAGTGCAGTTTTATTTCAGATAATTTGCTCCAATCGTTTTGGAAAATAAATAGTGCATTTTGCTGTACCAAATCTAGTTTTTGGGTAAAAGATGCATTTGGGAACTTATCTTTCAATGCAATAAGTCCAGCGATTTCATTTTCGGCGAAAGCCATAAAACAAACGCCTTTTGAAGTAGATGCAACAACAATATTCCCAAAAGGGCTTTCGGCAAAACTGTAATTGATGGCTAGGTTTTTTCCGCCGTTTTTATATTCTGCAGGAGTCATTCCTTCGATATTGACAAATAGATCATGTAGTCGGCTAGTTCCAGAAAGTCCAGTTTCGAAAGCTGTTTCAGAAATAGTTGCGTGATTTTCTTTAAGCAGTTTTTTGGCGTGTTCAATGCTTGTATATTGCAAAAATTTCTTCGGACTTGTGCCTGCCCATTCACTAAAAAGTCTCTGAAAGTGAAACGGACTTAAGTGTACTTTTTCCGCAACCTCATCCAGATTGGGCTGATCTTTAAAATTTGCTTTGATATAATCGATAGCTTCAGCAATACGATTATAATTAATGGTTTCTTGTGTGTTCATTTTTCTTCCATTTTATAAGGCAAAGATCGATTGGTTTTGGCAGGTATAAAATCCGAAACTTGCGGAAATAGTTTTTTGCTTTTTTTGTTTCAAGTTTCAGGTTTCAAGTTCCAGCATAAATTGAAACCAATTTAATGCGCTGTAGTTTTAGAAAATACATTAATAACAATCACGCCAATTACAATCAATGCAAGTCCAATAATAGCAGGCAAATCTGGAATTTCTTTAAAGAAAATAGCCCCGATTGCAGTAATTAAAACAATTCCAACGCCAGACCAAATGGCATATGCAAATCCCACAGGAATGGTTCTGATAGCAAAACTTAAAAAATAAAATGCACCGCAATAGCCAATAACTGTAATAATGCTCGGAATTAGTTTGGTGAATTCTTCAGACTTTTTTAATGCTGAAGTTGCAATGATTTCGAAGATTATGGCAACACCTAAAAATAGAAAATTCTTCATAGTTCACTTTTTTACAAAGGTAAACCTTAAAGCTGAAAATTATTTAAGATTATCTGTTCTAGAAGAAACACTTATCAACTTATATCCGTTTTCTGTTCTTAGAAATTCGAAATGATCTTGCCCTCGGTCGGTTTGCTTTTTTGGATTGATTACAATATCCATTGTTGGATAAATCCAATCTTTAGATTCATTACAATTGTTAAAATAAATGTCGTATTCGCTTGATTCAAAAATAAACTGATTTAATCCGCCAGAAGAAATAAAGTAATCTGCTTTTGGATTTTTAAGCTCCTGAAGTTTTAGTTTTAAATAGGTATAATTTTGATTAATGAATTTGGTTTTCGAAGCATTTATCCAACCGTCTGGTTCTTTCCAATAGGTGATTTTATCTAAGGTGTGTTTTTCTA
Organism: Flavobacterium humidisoli; assembly: GCF_023272795.1. Lineage (NCBI taxonomy): Bacteria > Pseudomonadati > Bacteroidota > Flavobacteriia > Flavobacteriales > Flavobacteriaceae > Flavobacterium > Flavobacterium humidisoli. The sequence goes on from NZ_CP096829.1 coordinate 1,816,422, forward strand.
AATTGGCTTTAGATAAATCCTTAAGGATAGTATTTTCTAACCAATATTTAAATTCTTTATCAAAATTTATGAAAGAATAATATTGTCCATCAACTCCAAGAAAACTGTCTCTTGTTGGATCTTTGCTAGGTTCTTTTGACTTTTCTAAAGAATAAAAATTCAAATCATCATTATAAGAGAAGTTTTCAATCAGGACTTTGTTGTTGATATCGATTAAAAACTCTTTTCCTCCTTGCCAGAAAAAGTGTTCTCCATCTTGTTGTTTTTTGGCGTCTTTCAAAACCGTAATCATTCCGTTTCTTACTTTGGTTAAGGCGCTGTATTCTGCTGGAATTGCCATTTTTCCTTCGGCATTAAATACTCCCATTTTATCAGTTTTACGATCTGTAAATCTTATAAAACCTTCGTTTTCGCAGTCTGGACCATTATCAAATACGTATAGGCTATCTTGCCCGACAATCTTTCCTTGTTTGGTTAAGTAATAGTTTTTCCAATTGCCATTTTCTTCTTCGGTAACGGCAATTATGTTTTCGAATTTGCGTGCAGTGGTAAAACCAGTAAATTTTGGTTCTATTTTGATTATTCCGTTTTTGTCTTTAAAACCTGTTAATGTGGTATCCTTGTTGGGAAATGCAGTCCAGATATCATTGCTTTGAGCAAATACGAAAGAATTAAAAAGAAAGAATATAAAGAGGATAAGGATCTTTTTCATGAAAATGCATTTATCGAATATGAACTTCTGTTTCGTTGTTTTTTGCTTCTTCAAAACAATCAGAACATAACATTTTAAAATCGGCAAGAGATTGAAAAGTTTCTGTCCATTCTTCTTCATTATCCAAAAGATATTGTTCGCAAGAACCACACCAAGCAATTTGTGGAAGATCTTCCTCGGCTTCTGAATAGAAAAATCCAACTTGATTTCTTGAATCTATTGCAGTTGCGATATGAATGCAGGTAAAAGACATTTCTTTTGAGCCGTGTATGTCGCAGGAAATTTTTTCGATCATTTTTTGAGTTTTAAAAAGCTTTAAGTTCAAATTTAAAGCTATAAATTAAAAACCTTGCAAAGGTCTTGTTAAATTAAATTGTTCTTAATCTACGTGAGCGTGAGGGATAGGAGCAGGCTACCAAAGTAGCGCGGATAGCCCGACATAATTTAAGAAAAGGCCTCATGTACGCAAAGCATATTTAGGCCTTTTCTTAAATTATGGCACGCCCTAATTATTTTGATTTTATTTCTTCTAAGGGTTGAATGATAATCCTACGCTGAAAAACAACCGTACTTTATCGATGTTATTTATCCATGAAGTATCGAAATGTATAGGGCCCAAAATAGACTGATAGGAAATTGCGGCGCCTCCAGATATTACTAGACTCGTCTCGATGTTATTGTCCCAATTTCCTTTTGGATTAAATACATGGTCTACATACTCGTTAAAGCTATCAAAACCGACAGTGGCAAGATTGAAATGTGGGGTAAGATAAATTTTCCCCATTAGATTGATTTGAGAAGCAAGTCTGATACCCATATATTGTGTAACATTCAGTTCGTCTTCATGGAGTCCGGCAAAGGAGAAGCGATTGCTGCCAGAACTTGGTATAATACCGCCTATGAAATATTTTGCAGCATAACCAAATCCTGAAAATGGAATGTCGTCATGTTTGAGTTTATCCTGAAAAATAAAATAAGAATCAAACCCTACGATTCCTGTAATTTTCTTTTTGATGGGCAATCTTTTTTCATAAGTTAAACCAAACTTGGTATAGCCATTTGTTGAGCCAGAAACATGTATTAAATCTGGATCAGAAAATGCGGCATTGAGATCGGTAAGAAATGACCGTGTCAGGTTTGATTTTATAATGGTTCCGTTTGTGGCAAAGAAAACTCTATCCATGTCATTATAAGAATAATGCAAGTTGAATTCGATGTTGTTAAAATTATAGTTGTTAATGCTTACAGAGTTAGGGTTGTATTCTCGGTCGTACTTTGGTTTTAGATTCGTGTAGGTATATTTTAGTCCAAAGCCTAAATAGCTTTTTAGAGAATTTATATTTCTGTTTACCTCATTGTTGAGTTCAAAAGTATTGTAGAGTATATTGTCTGATGCTTTGCCATTTATATAAATTTCTTGGCGCAGGAAAGCTCCATAAGCTTCAGTTGCCCACCACCATTCTCTATGGCCTCCGAAATTTTTCTGATAATTGATTCTGGCTTTTGGCTGTTCGGCAATATCGGCAGTTATTAAAAGACGGGAAGCATCAGCCAAGATGTTTCTTCCTGTGTAGTTAAAAATTATTCCAACACCTCTATAAGTATCATAATGCACTGATGTATTTAGCTGGTTTTTGGCGCGTTCAAAACCAAACAATGTAATGCCCAATTTATCACTGTCTTTGATGAAATAACTGTATGTAATCTCATCAAAAAGATTGGTTCCCATTGCTCTGTTAATGCCTGCTATTAAATCTTTGGTTGTGTATTTTACATGGGTTTTAAGATTGGCTCTTCCTACCACAAGGGGAAGATTTTCGGGGCTTATTTTTTTATAAACAATCGTATCTAGAACAAACTCATTGGGCATATCGGGCAATTTATGCGTTCGCTGTTGGAATCCTTTTAATTTTTCTGAAAGAGCAATTAAAGCAGGAAGATTTTGATTTGTTGCTATTTTTCCATCTTTGTGGATTTCGTTACTATCGGCAAAATCAGCTGTTGAGAAACGGAGATTGGGTAGGTGATCAATCAATATGTTGCATAAATCACGATTTGCAGGATTTTTAATGTTACTCGGAAACATACTGGTCTGCATTAATATGGTCATAAGATTATTTAGCTTATCTACAGGTTCCATTCCGCCTCCGACGTCACTTCCAATAATAATGTCTGCGCCCATTTGTTTGGCAACATCCGTTGGGAAATTATTCAATACGCCACCGTCTACCAAAACGGTCTTTCCGTAAGGCATTGGCTTGAAGATAGCTGGTAGCGACATACTGGCGCGCATAGCGTAGGATAAACTTCCTTTGCTTAAAATAACTTCTTTTCCTTCTACCAAGTCTGTAGCCATGGCTCTAAAAGGAATTGAGAGACTGTCAAAATCTTTAACATTGTATACAGGGAAAGTTAATTCAGAAAGGTATTCTCTTAGATTTTGATCATTTAGCAGAGAACCAATGCTGTTAAGTTTTCCGTCTTTAACACCTATTCCGACCAAATACCGTTGAAATTCTCTTTTTTCTTCTGCACTTACAGATCTCAATGATTGGCCACCGCCTAAGAGTTTATCCCAATAAATATCTTTGGTAATTTTTTCTATACTGTCACCAGAATATCCCATTGCATATAAGCCACCTATAATGCTTCCCATACTGTTTCCGACAATAAGGTCTGGAACGATGTGAAGAGAGTCCAATTTCTGTAAAAGAGGAATGTGTGCAATTCCTTTTGCGCCGCCACCGCTTAATACTAATACAACTTTAGGTTTTTTTTGCTGAGAAAAAATAATTTGTGGGAGACTTAGTAAAAATAAGAAGACGAATAAATAAGTTGATTTTTTCAAGTGTTTACTATTTAAGTATTTGATAAATAGATTCTTATTTTGGTTATTAAAAGTAATCAGATATTTATAAAAGTACAATTTTTTGATAAAAATGTTTTGCCTGAAACATAAAAACAGAAAACCCGATAGGCTTTTAAAACCTATCGGGTTTGAAATATGTATTAAAAATCTAAGATCTACAATCTTAAATCTAAATTTATTAATATCTGTAGTATTCTGGTTTGAATGGACCTTGAACCTCAACACCAATATAAGCAGCTTGATCTTCTCTTAAAACTTCAAGTTCAACGCCTAATTTAGCTAAGTGTAAAGCCGCAACTTTTTCATCTAAATGTTTTGGTAACATGTAAACTTCATTTTTGTAAGCTGCGCTGTTGTTCCATAATTCGATTTGAGCTAAAGTCTGGTTTGTAAATGAGTTACTCATTACAAAACTTGGGTGACCAGTAGCACAACCTAAGTTAACTAAACGACCTTCAGCCAAGATGATGATATCTTTTCCGTTGATGTTGTATTTGTCAACCTGAGGTTTGATTTCGATTTTAGACGCACCGTGGTTTTTGTTTAACCAAGCCATGTCGATTTCGTTATCGAAGTGACCGATGTTACAAACAACCGTTTTATCTTTCATTTGTTCGAAGTGCTCTCCAAGAACGATATCTTTATTTCCTGTAGTTGTAATGATGATATCAGCGTTAGCAATTACAGTGTTTAATTTTTTAACTTCATAACCGTCCATTGCAGCTTGTAAAGCACAAATTGGATCGATTTCAGTAACTGTTACAATAGAACCAGCACCTCTAAAAGAAGCAGCAGTTCCTTTTCCAACATCACCGTATCCACAAACGATTACTCTTTTTCCAGCTAACATTAAGTCAGTTGCACGACGTACAGCATCTACAGCAGATTCTTTACATCCGTATTTGTTATCAAATTTAGATTTAGTAACAGAATCATTAATGTTGATTGCAGGCATTGGTAAAGTTCCAGCTTTTACTCTTTCATAAAGTCTGTGAACACCAGTTGTAGTTTCTTCAGAAAGACCTTTAATTCCAGGAACTAATTCTGGGTAACGATCAATAACCATATTAGTTAAATCTCCACCATCATCCAAAATCATGTTCAATGGTTTTCTGTCTTCACCAAAGAATAAAGTTTGCTCAATACACCAGTCAAATGACTCTTCGTCAAGACCTTTCCAAGCGTAAACTGAAATTCCAGCAGCGGCAATAGCTGCAGCAGCTTGATCTTGAGTAGAGAAAATGTTACAAGAAGACCAAGTAACCTCTGCACCAAGCGCAATTAAAGTTTCGATCAAAACAGCAGTTTGAATCGTCATGTGCAAGCATCCAGCAATACGAGCACCTTTTAATGGTTGTTCGTCTTTGTATTCAGCGCGAAGTGCCATTAAACCTGGCATTTCAGCTTCAGCTAGTTCAATTTCTTTTCTTCCCCAAGCCGCTAGAGAAATGTCTTTTACTTTATAAGCCACGTAAGGCGTAGTTGTAGTACTCATTTATATTATATTTGTATAATTGTAAATTTTTTGCAAATTTACGGAATAGGTTTTTAATTTTAGTAATTTCTATAAGATTTGTGAAATCTTTAATTTCTTAATCTTTAGAACATTAGTTTCTGAATCGATTTAAACTATATAAGTGATACAAGTTCATTTAAAAAAATCTTAAACGATTACCTTTGCTGTTAATTGCTTATATTTACTAATACATTTTTAACCCAGCATTTATATCTTCTTAAATGACTTATAGGGTTTAGTAATCAAGAAAATAATTTATCATTCACCATTCATAATTTACAACTAAAAAGTAATGCCTTTATTTCAGACCATACAATTCAATGAAACGACTAAAATTTTAATCTGGGAAATCACAGAACCTCTCGAAGAATTGTTGAGTAAAGTGGTGTTAAAAGAAAAAACACAAAAGAGATTGGACGGAATGAAATCTCAAATGCATCAGCGTGCTTTTTTGAGTGTTCGTATGTTGATTCAGGAAATGGGTTTTACCGATAAAGATCTGCATTATGATGAGTTTGGAAAACCTTATTTCGATTGTCATAATCATATTTCAATTACGCATTCGTACCATTTTGCAGCAATTATTATAAGCCACGAAAAGGTTGGAATCGACATGGAATTGCAGCGAGAAAAAATCCAGAGAATTGCAGATAAATTCACAGACTTTGAAACTAATTATTTAGATTCTTCATCTATAGAAGAATACATAAAAAAACTTACCGTAATCTGGGGTGCCAAAGAGGCGATCTTTAAAATCAGAAATGAAAAAGGGATCAGTTTTAAAGATCATATTAATGTGAGCAACTTTTCTTTAGGAGAAACCCAAACGCAGGCAAGTCTTCATTTTGATAATTTGATTAAGGATTTTGATGTTCATTACGAAGAAATCAAATCGGATAATTTTGAGGGTAAGTTTACTTTGGTTTATGCTTTTGAAAAATAGATTCTAATCTCAGTTGACAGTTTTCAGTTTAAACTTCACTTTCCTTTTGTCGGTGCTGAAACATACTCATGTATAAAAAAGTGCTCATTTTTCGAGCGCGTCTTTTAAGTGTTTCGGCATTTTCACCTTCAAAATGTTCATCAATAGTTTGAAACCAATGATTCAACCAGATTCCGAATTCGTTTGTTGTGATTTTTTCATCAAAATGACCATCAACTTCATTATGAACCGCATGAGGGTTTCCTTTGTATTTGCGAACGCCAAATAAATTGGTTTCCCAAAAATCAGTTAGTTTTTCGAGATGCGCGTCCCAATCAGAAATCATTTCATTAAAATAAAAGCCGATTTCTTTATCGGCTCTTATTTTAGCATAAAACTGATGCACTAAAAAAGATACATCGGTTCTATTTTCTATTTGTTTTTTCATAGTATAAAACTATTCAAAAGTATAAAAAACAAGCTCAAAACTGCGCTTGCAATAATAAAGTTAAAAACTGTTTTATGCTTCATCTGTGCTAATATAGAAGTGTTTGCGAAAACACAAGCTAAAACGATAATAGCAAGCTGAATCATTTGCGGGATAGAAGTTCCGTTTGCTAAAACGTACATAGCTGCAGCGCCTCCTAAACAGCTTTGTCCAATTACTGCCATTGCAGCAGAACCCATATAATTTCTATTGAAAATGTCGAATGTTGTTTGGTATAGTGTCATGATATTCAGTTTTTTATATCAACAAAATTACGGCTACAATAGTAATTCATTTTATGACTTTAATCATAAAAAGGAAATTTTTTTATCTGTATACTTTTCGGTTAATAATCTTCAATTCGCCTTTTTTCTCCAATGCCTTTATAGTTCTAATGACAGTTTCTACACGTAAACCAGTTAAATCTCCAATCTGCTGTCGTGTAAAATTAATGAGATAGCCATTTTTGTCTTTTTGAAAATTGAAATAAGCAATTCCGTGATCTATTAATTTTAAGACACGATGTTCAGGCTCATGTGTAGATATTTCAGCTGCCATAACTGATTTATAATACAAACGCTGCGCTAGATTTTCAATTACTTTAATGCTAATTTTAGGATTTTCTTCCAATAATTTCATGAAGCTTTCCTTCGAAAGAACAAAAATCTCAGCATTTTCGACAGCAATTGCATTTGCTGGATATTTTTGGTTTAAGAATAAAGGAGGTTCACCGAAAGATTGCCCGTTATAAAAAATCCCTTGAATAAATTCACGTCCGTCATCATTATAATTGCTCATTTTTACTTCACCAGAAAGAATTTGGTAGTAGTGTAAAGGCAGATTTCCTTCTTCGAAAATAATATCATTTTTAACAAATGATTTCTTTGCAACACCATACTTTTCTAGTAATTCGACTGTAATCATAATGTATTATTTACGTTATCAAAAGGAATTGAACAAATATAATTCATTCAAAATAGTTCTTCTGCATTAAAAATCTTTTACTTTTACACCCCGTATGCAAGAACAGATACTCACTATTAGACAACAGATTTTAGAAGCTAAAAGCAATGGCCAAAAATTACTGGCAGTGCTTTTGGATCCTGATAAAATTGTATTGGAAAATATAGATCATTTAATCGATAAAATTAATCAATCGCCTGCAACTCATGTTTTTGTTGGAGGAAGTATTGTTCAGAATACTATTTTAGAAGAATTAATTTCTGAATTAAAACAAAAAACAAGTCTTCCGGTTATTTTGTTTCCAGGAGATCCCTCACAGATTTCGCCACAAGCCGATGCAATTTTGTTTCTATCGTTATTGTCTGGTCGAAATCCTGATTATTTAATTGAATATCAGGTTCAGGCAGCGCCAATTCTAAAAAAAACGAATTTAGAAGTTATTTCTACTGGATATATTTTGATAGAAAGCGGTAATGAAACCGCTGTTGCCCGTGTAAGTAAAACAAAGCCTTTAAGCCGTGAAAATCTTGATTTAGTTTTAGCGACAGCGCAAGCAGGAGAAATGTTAGGAAATCAGCTTATTTATCTAGAAGCTGGAAGTGGCGCAAAACAGTCTGTTCCGACAGAAATGATTGAAATGGTTTCTCAAAATATTGAAATTCCTGTTATTGTTGGGGGAGGAATTGTAGATTTGCACGGAATTCAGAAAGCATATAAAGCTGGTGCAGATTTGGTTGTTATTGGAACTGCTTTTGAAAACAACAGTCACTTTTTTGAACAATAAACGCCAAATACCACATTTCCGATGATAGATTTTTTTTTAGACAGTTATAAAAATGCACCTCTATGGCATATTGCGTTAGAGTTTTTAGTATTTGTTTGCGGAATTTTAAGTGTTTGGTTTGCTAAAAAGGAGAATATCTGGGTATATCCAACAGGGCTAATTGCTACCGTAATATCGGTTTATCTGCTTTATGTTGCGGGTTATATAGGAGACATGATTATAAATGCTTATTTTTCGATTATGAGTATTTATGGCTGGTATGTCTGGGCAAAAGGAGGAACGACTGAAGACAATCTGCCAATTACCCGTACAACTTTTAATGAAAAAATAATCGGAATCTTACTGTTTATTGTAACTGTTTTTGTAGTTTTCGGCATTTATAAATATTTTGATTATGAAATCCATAAAGACAATTATGTCGATATGATTTCGTCTGGGATATTTTTTGCTGGAATGTGGTATATGGCCAGAAAAAAAATAGAAAACTGGACACTTTGGATTATTGGTGATATTATTGTTGTGCCTCTTTATGCTTATCGTGGCTTAGGGATGCTGTCACTTCAGTATATAATTTTTACAATTTTGGCTATTTCAGCTTATTTAGAATGGAGAAAGATCTTAGACAGCAAAAAACAAATATCATAAAAATTGCTTTGTTTGGACCTGAAAGTACAGGTAAAACAACCTTAGCAAAACAGCTTGCAGATTACTATGAAACAGAATGGGTTCCTGAGTTTGCACGTGACTATTTGCAAGAAAAATGGGAAGAAAATCAGCATATCTGCGTAGCAGATGATATGTTGCCAATAGCTTATGGGCAGACTGCATTAGAAAACGAAAAATTGGCCAATGCAAACAAATATTTGTTCTGCGATACCAACTTAATGGTAACTAAAGTATTCTCTGAAATGTATTATGGTTTTTGCGACCCGCTTTTGAATGAAGCGGCATTAAAGCATGAATACGATTTGTTTTTCCTGACCGATATTGATGTTCCTTGGGAAAAAGACGATATTCGTGATACTCCTGAAGGAAGAGAAACTGTATTTTCTGTTTTTAAGCAAACTTTAATAGATACAAAAAAGCCTTTCATAACCTTGTCTGGAGATAAAGAAACGCGTTTGGCAAAAGCAATAGCTATTATTGATGAGTTAACTCTAGCCAAAGAAAATGATTTTTCGTCTAATGATTTTGTGCAGATATATAATAGAGGTATTTCTTTTGAAACTATTTTAAAACAATTAAAAAGTTTCAAAAAAGGAATTGCAAAAAGTGATTTAATTAGACCTGCTACAATTAATGATGGGATTTTAAATTTATCAGATATCGAATTTCAGCAGAAAGCTTTATTTTTTGATGAGCAAAAAGATAAATTTAAAATTAAAAAATTTGTTCCAGCATCGGGTGCGGCTACAAGAATGTACAAATTTTTAATAGCATTTCTGAATGATTTTGATATTACCAAAGAAACAATAAATGCCTACATTAATAGAAAAAACGATAAAGAACTTGCTATTTTTATTGTGGGTATGGAGAAGTTTCCCTTCTTTGAAACGGTAGATAAAAAATTAAGAGAAATTTATCCCGAATTTGAGACTTTAGAAAGAGATTATAAAAATTATTATTTTATAAAATTACTATTGTCGCCAGACTATTTTAATTCAGCAAATAAGCCCAAAGCTGTTTTGCCATTTCATCAATATGATACATATATTGCCAATCCGATTGAAGAACATTTAAATGAATGCATACATTATGCATCATCAAAAAATGTATCTAATTTGCATTTTACAGTCTCAGAAATACATCAGCATTTATTTGAGCAAGCGGTTGATGAAATTAAAGAGAAAATCGAAAAACCTTCAGGTGTTAAGATTGATATTGGATATTCCTATCAGAGTAAGAGCACAGATTCGATTACGCTAGATGGTAAAAATAAGCTGGTAAAAGATAAAAATGATAATTTAATTTTCAGACCTGGCGGACATGGTGCTTTGATCGAAAATTTAAATAATCTGGATGCAGATGTAATTTTTATTAAAAATATAGACAATGTAATCCAGAATCATATTGATCAAATTACCTTATATAAGAAAGCTTTGGCAGGTGTTTTAGTTGAGATGCAGCAAAAAGTTTTTGAATATTTAAGATTGATTGATCAAGAGAAAATTAAAGAGCATAATATTGAAGAAATACTTCTTTTTTTAGAAAAGAGTTTTAGTATTGAAATGATTGCAGATTTCAATAAATTTACCTTTGAAAATAAAATAAGCAAGCTGAAAGAGCTTTTGGATAGACCAATTCGTGTTTGCGGAATGGTAAAAAATGAAGGAGAGCCAGGTGGCGGCCCTTTTTGGGTTATGAACAAAAAAGGAATAAAATCGCTTCAAATTGTAGAGACTTCTCAAGTTGATTTGGAAGATAAAAAGCAAGAGAAAATTTTAGCCGAGGCAACACATTTTAATCCAGTAGATTTGGTTTGCGGTATAAAAAACTACAGAAACGAAAAATTTAATCTCCTTCAATATGTAGATCAGAAAGCTGGATTTATTGTAGAAAAAAGTGTTGATGGAAAATCGGTTAAAAATTACGAATTACCTGGGTTATGGAACGGATCAATGGCTAATTGGCTTACTATTTTTGTTGCTGTTCCCTTGATTACTTTTAATCCGGTAAAAACGGTAAATGATTTATTGAAAGCGGCACATCAGCCACAATAATATGGATGCAGAAAAAATCATATCAGAGTTAAATTTCAAGGCCGTTAGAAGCAGTGGTTCTGGCGGGCAAAATGTGAATAAAGTCTCGTCAAAAGTAGTGCTCAATTTTGATTTGAATTCGTCTCAAGCTTTGTCCGAAGAAGAAAAATTACTTTTGCAGGAAAACATAGCGGCAAGATTAACTTCTGAAAATATTTTGATTTTAAATTGCGATGAAGATCGTAGTCAGCTTAAAAATAAAGAAATTGTAACCAAACGATTTCTGGAAATCATCAAAAAGGGATTGTATGTTCCGAAGGTCAGAAAAGCTACAAAAGTTCCGAAAGCGGTAATTAAAAAAAGAATTAAAGACAAAAAAAATGTTTCTGATTTGAAACAATCGCGTAGAAAACCGAACCTTGAATAAGAAATTCCAAAAAATGAAAGTACCAAATTCTAATAGAAAATAACTTTAAAGTAAGTTTTGGAATTTGGAATTTAAAAATTGGAATTTAATTTTTAAGCTTTACATTTGCACTGTCTCAAAGGGGTGCTCTAAATAACGAGCTGAGATCATACCCAAAGAACCTGAGCGAGTAATGTTGCTAAGGGAAAAACGACACTATCGAGCGTACACGCTTTATTTTGTCGGGAAACACATTTATTAATTTAACAAAAGAATAATTCCCCCTTTTATTTGTAATTTTTTTACAGATGAAAACTATCTTTAAAGGTACTGAGGTACTAAGTTGCAAAGGTTCTAAGATCCAAAAAATGAGCAGAACGAAATCTATTTTATTTCTTCTATTCTCTTTTTTCTATTCTCTTTTTTCTTTTGCGCAACAGCAAGATTCTACAAAGGTCAATCAGCTTGACGATGTTCTAGTTTCTGCAGTTCGTGTTACTTCTAAGACTCCAGTGAGTTTTAGTAATATGGATAAAAAAGAAATTAAGTACAGAAATTTAGGTCAGGACATTCCTGTTCTGATGAATTATCTTCCTTCGGTTGTAACGACATCAGATGCAGGTAACGGTGTTGGTTATACCGGAATTCGTGTGCGTGGAAGTGATGCTACTCGTGTAAATGTAACCATAAACGGAATTCCGTACAATGATGCTGAGAGTCAAGGAACTTTCTGGGTAAATATGCCCGATTTTGCTTCTTCTGTAGAAAGCCTTCAATTACAGCGCGGAGTTGGGACGTCTACAAATGGAGCAGGTGCTTTTGGAGCTAGTTTAAATTTACTGACAGATAATTATGCTAATAAAGCAACTGGCGAAATTTCTAGTTCTGCTGGATCTTTCAATACGTTTAAAAACACAGTGAAATTTAGTACTGGTTTGATGAATGATCATTTTGAAATTGCTGGACGTTTATCTACAATAAAAACAGATGGCTATATTGACCGTGGAAGCGCAGACTTAAAATCATATTTCCTTCAAGGGACTTATGTTGGCAAAACGACCTTGATTAAAGCTTTGGTTTTTGGTGGAACTCAAAAAACATATCAATCTTGGAACGGAATTGATGCAGAAACGCTAAATACAAATCGTACTTTTAATTCTGCTGGAATGTATACAGACGATGCAGGAAATGTTCATTTTTATAATAACGAAACCGATAATTATAACCAAGATCATTATCAATTACACTGGAGTGAGTCACTTTCTGATAAATGGAGTACAAATCTTGCATTTCATTATACAAAAGGAAAAGGGTATTACGAAAATTATAAAGAAGATGCAGACATGGCCGATTATAGTTTAAATCCTGTTGGAACAGTAACAACGACAGATTTGATTCGCCAAAAATGGTTGGATAATGATTTCTACGGAACTACTTTTTCTGCTAAATATGTAACAGATGACTTGAATGTGATTTTAGGCGGAGGCTGGAACAAATATGAAGGAGATCATTTTGGAAAAGTAATCTGGGCGAGATATGCTTCTCAGTCTGAATTAGGAGATCACTACTACGATGATTATTCATCAAAAACAGACGGTAATATTTTCGCGAAAGCAAATTATCAATTCACAGAAAAATTAAGCTTCTATGGAGATTTACAATATAGAAATGTAAAGTACAAAGCTAATAGTGCAGAAACTGGTTTGGTTGATGATAATTTCAATTTCTTTAATCCTAAAGCAGGTTTAAATTATGCCTTTACTCAAAATAGCATTTTATACTTTTCTTATGCAAGAGCGAATCGTGAGCCCAATAGAACCGATTACGAAGGCGGAAATGTAAAACCGGAAAAATTAAATGATTACGAGTTAGGATGGAGATTCAATACAGAGAAATTCCAACTGAATTCGAACGTGTATTACATGGCTTACAAAGATCAATTAATCTTAACAGGAAGATTAGACGATGTTGGAAACCCAATTCGCGCCAACACAGAGAAAAGTTACCGATTAGGTTTTGAATTTGATGCCACAATTGCGCTTTCTGAGAAGTTTACTTTAAGACCAAACTTTACTTTGAGTAGCAACAAAAATGTAGATTTGGCTGTTGATGGCGAATACTATGGAACAACTAAAATTGCCTATTCTCCAGAGGTTATTGCAGGAAACGTAGTGGTATATAAACCAATTAAAGGATTGTATCTTTCATTATTGCAGAAATATGTTGGAGAACAATATATGAATAACATTGAACTTCCTGCGGCAAAATTGGCAGATTACTTCGTGAACGATTTTAATGCTTCTTACGAAATAATCCCTAATAAGATTTTTAAATCGATAACCATAACGGCTTTGGTTAATAATATTTTCGACAAAAAGTATGTTTCAAACGGGTACATGTACGATGTTTATCCATACTATTATCCTCAAGCCGGAACAAATTTCTTAATTGGTTTAAATTTGAAATTCTAATTAAGTCAAATGCAAAAAAAGCCTGAAATTTATTTTCAGGCTTTTTTGTTTTTAGTTGTATACATGAATAACAGTTCCAGAAGATTCTACTCGATATTGTTTCATTGGATATTCTTTGTCTCCAAGTCCCGTGTATAAATTATATTGAGTTTTATCGCACGAACAAACAGCATAAATTCCGTCAATTGTCATTGCCGTGCAAGAAGTTAAGGCTTGGTTTGGACACGCAGCATCAAAAGCGGTGTAGGTTCCTTCGCCAGTCTTCATAACAATAATTCCTTTTGCACCGTAATTGGCAACATAAACAGGGTTGCTCGGATACATTAACTTGTTATAAGTTGGCAAATTGGTATCAAGATATGCGTTTACAGAATAATTAGGGATATAAGGATTGTTGTTGCTCTTGCTATTGTCGCTACAGGAGAATAAAATAGCGGTAAATGCGATAAAAAACCAGATTTTTTTCATTATTTGAATAAGAATTAGTTAAAACAAAAATAATTTATTTAGATTTGAAATCTATATGATTAACATATAATTATGTACTATTAAAAATTATAGTATATTTGTGGTAAGAAAATCCCGTCGCGATGGGATTTTTTGTATTTATATAAACGATGAAGTTATGAGTAAAGTATCTTATTATACAGCTGAAGGATTAAAAAAATTAAAAGATGAATTGGAGCACCTGAAAAGTGTAATGCGTCCAAAAGCATCTCAAGATATTGCAGACGCAAGAGATAAAGGAGATTTGTCTGAAAATGCAGAATATGATGCCGCAAAAGAAGCACAAGGCTTGTTAGAAATGAGAATTTCTAAACTAGAAGAAGTATATGCAAACGCAAGATTAATTGACGAATCTCAATTGGATGTTTCTAAAGTTTTGGTTTTATCGAATGTAAAAATCAAAAATCAAAGCAACGGAATGGAGATGAAATATACGCTTGTTGCTGAAAGTGAAGCAGATTTAAAGACTGGTAAAATCTCTGTAACTTCTCCTATCGGGAAAGGTTTATTGGGAAAATCTGTTGGAGAAGTGGCTGAAATTACAGTTCCAAATGGAGTTTTGAAATTTGAAATTCTAGAAATTTCGAGAGACTAAGTTATTGCGACGAACGAGCAATCACACTATTAAGATTTTTGAAGTTTAACTATTTAATCAGTTAAACGAATAAACAGTTAAACGATTAACCCAATAAAACATGAGTTCAATATTCACTAAAATAGTTAACGGAGAAATTCCGGCATACAAAATCGCTGAAGACGAGAACTATTTAGCATTTTTAGATGTAAATCCAAATGCAAAAGGACACACGCTTTGTATTCCGAAACAAGAAATCGATAAGATTTTTGATATGGACGAAGAACTGTATTTAGGGCTGATGAAGTTTTCTAAAAAAGTTGCGGCGGCTCTAGAAAAGACAGTTCCATGCAAAAGAATCGGAATTGCCGTTGTTGGACTTGAAGTGCCTCATGCACACGTACATTTGATTCCGTTAAACCACATGGATGAAATGCGTTTTATCGATAAAGTTTCTCTTTCAAAAGAAGAATTTGAAGCTTTAGCAAAAGATATTCAATCGAATTTATAAGGATTTCGACTTCGGTCAGTCTAAGAAAACAGATAACTAAAGTGCAGTAAATTGATTACTGCACTTTTTTATTTAATGAGATCTGGAAAGTAGTTCCTTTTCCAATTTCAGAATTCAGGACTTTTATTTTTCCATTGTGATATTCCTCTACAATTCTTTTAGTTAAAGAAAGACCAAGACCCCAGCCACGTTTTTTAGTCGTAAAACCAGTTTCAAAAATAGTTTTAAATTGTTTTTTAGGAATTCCGCTTCCAGAATCTTTAATATTGATTTTTACATGATTTGCATCTTGTTCAAGATAAAGATCTAGTGTTCCTTTTCCTTTCATAGCATCAATAGCATTTTTGACCAAATTTTCTATCGTCCAGCTATGCAATGTTGGATTTATCATAACTAAAACAGGTTCGTCTGGAGCTTGAAATGAAAATGCGACCTGTTTAGAAAAACGAGATTGTAGATATTCATAAGCAGTTTTAGTTTCTTCTATAATATCGTGAAGTTCTAAAACAGGTACCGAACCAATTTTGGAAAAACGATCTGTAATAGTCTGCAGACGTTCAATATCTTTTTCGATTTCAGTGCTAATAGACGGATCAATATCTTCTGTCTTCAATATCTCGACCCAGCCAATTAATGAAGAAAGAGGCGTTCCAATCTGATGTGCTGTTTCTTTTGCCATTCCTGCCCAAAGTTTGTTTTGGGTAGCCATTTTTGTGCTTTTGTAAAAATTGTAAATTAAAGCAATACATAAAAATATAATCAGAAGCAGAGCAATCGGATAATATTTGAGTTTATTTAGCAATGAAGAGTTGCCATAATATAAGGTCTGGTATTTTCCTGGAGCATATTCGAAAGTGATTGGTTCATTTTCATTTTTTAGCTTATTCAAGAAAGCGATCCTTTTTTTCTTATCATTCAGAATTTCGTCAGGAACATTTACTGCACTCACCACTTTATCGTACAGCATTATTATACCTGGAATTGAAGTGTTATTGTTGAAAATCTGAAGAGGAAGCTCTACATCGGTATTTTCATCGGCATTCACTATTGAAATTTGTGCTTTTACAAAAAGGTTCATTTTTAGGCGTTCTTCATTTTTAAAAATTTGGAAGAAAGTATAAGTATTCCAAAGAATTAGAGAAATGATTATAAAACAGACCGAAATAATAATCCAGCGGGTTGTATTTGTTCTTTCAGAAAAAGACATATCAGTTTTTTTGAGGTATAAATATAACGAAATATACACATTTTATATTTTGCCAATGTGGAAAGATTTTTCGTTTTTATCTGCAAAACTATTTCTTCGAATTAAACCATTTCAATACTTTTGTAGCTACTAAAATGAGATTCTGTCTAAATTTTAAAGTATGATCAGTGTTAACCCAAAAGAGATTCCAACGGCCAAATTGCAAGGCTATCTGCAGAGTTCAATCGGACCGAGGCCTATTGCTTTTGCAAGTACAATTAGCGAAACAGGGATTCCAAATTTATCTCCCTTTAGTTTCTTTAATGTATTTAGTGCAAATCCGCCCATATTGGTTTTTTCGCCATCAAGACGTGTTCGCGATAATACGATTAAGCATACTTTAATTAATGCCGAAGCAACTCGAGAAGTAGTGATAAATGTTGTAAATTACGATATTGTACAGCAGACTTCTTTAGCAAGCACAGAATATGGAGATGGAGTAAATGAATTTATTAAAGCTGGATTAACCCAAATTCCTTCAGATTTAGTAAAACCATATCGTGTAAAAGAGTCTCCCGTTCAGTTTGAATGTAAGATTACACAGATTATTCCGTTAGGAACAGAAGGAGGAGCAGGGAATCTGATTTTATGCGAAGTGGTGAAAATTCATATCGACGAATCGATTCTAGATGAAAACGGAGCAATCGACCAGCATAAAATTGACTTGGTTTCTAGACTTGGAAATAATTGGTATTCAAGATCTAATCAAGGACTTTTTGAAGTTGCAAAACCCTTGACAACACTAGGAGTTGGAGTAGATGCAATACCAGATTTTGTAAAAGAAAGCCCTGTTTTTGATGGGAATGATTTAGGCAAATTAGGCAATATTGAATCCTTGCCTACAAAAGAAGAAGTTAGTATATTTGTGAAAGAAAATTTCGCAGTCAAAGGAGTTTTAAGCTCAGATGACCAGAAAAAAGTACACTTAGAAGCCAAAAAATACTTGGATAATGGCGATGTAGAATCGGCTTGGAAAGTACTTTTAGCTAAAAAATAAAAAGAAATAGAAACAATAATTAAATAGACGAAGATGGAAGTTACAGGAAAAGTAAAAGTGGTTAACCCAGAGCAGCAAGTTAGTGCCTCATTCAAAAAAAGAGAGTTAGTTGTTACTACTGAGGAGCAGTATCCACAACATATTTTAATCGAATTTACACAAGATAAATGCGATTTATTGAGTAGCTATAAACAAGGAGATGCAGTAAAAGTTTCTATCAATTTAAGAGGAAGAGAATGGGTTAACCCACAAGGAGAAACTAGATATTTCAATAGTATTCAAGGTTGGAGAATCGAAAGATTAGCTCCAGAAGGACCTGCACAAGGAGCACCAATGCCAGCTGCAGAAACTTTCGCACCAGCAACAAGTATAAACGAAGACGAACCAGACGATTTACCGTTCTAAAAAAGGTTTAAATTCCAAATTATAAATTCCAAATTCCAATTCATAACTATGTTTTGGGATTTGGAATTTTAGTTTTTGATTCTTTTTGTTTAAAGAAGCAAAAATATTACTCATAGTTTTGTCATTTCTACGAAGGAAAAATAATAAGATGGTGAAACATTGGAATTTGGAATTTTATTATTGGAATTTAAAAATTGATTATTTTTAAGAATGTACTATTTATTCAACGATTTGTTTTTTCCGCCCGTTACAGAAGCTGATGAAGAAGGGGTTTTGGCCATTGGGGGTGATCTAAGTTCAGAACGTTTGCTATTGGCTTACAAAAGCGGTATTTTTCCTTGGTTTAACGAAGGAGAACCGATTCTTTGGTGGGCACCAAACCCAAGGATGGTCTTGTTTTTTGATGAATTGGTGATATCCAAAAGCATGAAAAAGATCCTCAACAAGAAAATGTTTAAGGTCACTTATAACAAGAATTTCAAAGAAGTAATTTCAAATTGCCAGCAGATAAAACGTGAAGGCCAAAATGGAACTTGGATTTCTGATGAAATGATAGAAGCGTACTGTAAATTGAATGAAAAGGGAATAGCTAAATCTGTAGAGGTTTGGCAAGATGATATTTTGGTTGGAGGTTTGTACGGAATTGATTTAGGAGATATTTTTTGCGGAGAAAGTATGTTTTCTAAAGTTTCAAATGCTTCAAAAACAGCTTTTATTGCTTTAGCCTTATATTTGAAGAAAGAAAATTATAAACTATTGGATTGTCAGGTTTACAATCCGCATTTGGAGAGTTTAGGCTGCAGAGAAATTGAGCGCGAAGAGTTTATGTCCATTTTAAAAAGTAAATAGAAAAATGAATGCAATTTACAGCGTAAAAGAAATTTATATTTATCCGATAAAAAGTTTGGCAGGAATCAGTCTTAAGTCTGCAAAAGCTGAAGAAATGGGATTTGAAAACGATCGACGTTGGATGCTCATTGATGCAGAAAATCAAATGCTGACACAGAGAGAGCATCGCATTATGAGTCAGTTTTATCCCCAGATTTCAAATGGGAAAATCAGTATTACTTTTCAGGATCAAAAACATGAATTTTCTACAGATGAACATTTAGAAAACGCAATAGCAGTAAATGTCTGGGATGATAAAAGTGAAGTTGTTGAGGTAAATCATGAAACTTCAAAATGGTTTAGCCAGCATTTAGGCTTTGAATGCAAATTGGTTAAAATAATAAAAAACGGAGATCGTAAACACGAAAGCTCCAGATTAAAAGAAACATTCAATGTGAGTTTGGCAGACGGTTATCCATATTTATTGATTGGATCCAAAAGCTTGGATTTTTTGAATGAGAAGCTCGATGAAAAAATTACCATAAAAAGATTTCGTCCCAATATTGTAATAAGTACTGAAAATCCTCATGAAGAAGATGATTTTAAGACTTTTACAATAGGTGAAGTTCAATTTAAAAACATAAAACCCTGCGGAAGATGTGTCATGGTAAACAATGATCCAGAAAATGGACGTTTGAAAAAAGAACCTTTGAAAACTTTAAGTAAATACAGAAATGTAGATAACTCGGTTTTATTTGGCACTAATATCGTGAGTTTGAATTCTGGGATTATCAGCGTGGGAGATGAGGTTGTTTTCTAGAAATTCAGTTTTATAAAGTTCCAGTTTAAAGTATTAAAAATTACCAATTCATTTTTTAAAGTTGGTAATTCTAAAATCAATTTTAAGGTTTCGTGCGCCATCATGTTGCCTATAATTCCAGGCAATGTTCCTAGAACGCCGTTTAAATTGCAGTTCGGAACATCTTTTGGATCGGGCATTTCAGGAAATAAATCTCTAAGATTTTTACTTCCGTTATGATTGAAAACAGCAATCTGACCTTCAAATTTTAAAATACTTCCGTAAACCAAAGGTTTGTTAAGCTGAACGCAAGTATCATTGACTAAATAACGAGTCGAAAAATTATCAGAACCATCGACAACAAGATCATATTGCTGAATGATTTTTGACGCATTTTCAGCAGTTAATTTTTCATTAATCGCCATAGCTTCAATCAACGGATTTAGTTTTGAAACGACATCTTTTGCGACAACTGCTTTGTATTGACCAATTTCATTTTCAGTATATAAAATTTGTCGATGAAGATTGTGAATTTCAATGGTGTCAAAATCCATGATTCCAATAAAACCAACTCCTGCAGTTGCAATGTATTGTAAAATCGGGCAGCCCAAACCGCCTGCGCCAATTACTAAAACTTTAGCTTTTTTTAATTTTTCTTGTCCCTCATCGCCAATTTCAGGCAGAATAGTTTGTCTATTGTAACGAAGAAATTCTTGTATTATACTCATTTTAATTTAGTCTTAAAGTTGGAAAGTCAAAAGTCAAAAGTCAAAAGTCGAAATTTAAAGATTAAAGTCAAGTTTTGGACTTTATGACTTTTGACTTTCAAACTTTCGACTATATGCCTCGTGCCAATCCTTCCAAACAGGTTCATAGCCAGCATTTTTTATGATTTTTGAAATTTCTTCTGCTGAGCGTTCATCGCTGATTTCGAACTGTTCCAAAGATTGCGGGTCTACAACATAACCACCTGGATTTGTTTTAGAACCTGCACTCATGCTCGTAACGCCAATTGGAATAATATTGTTTCTAAATTTCTCATTTTCGCGAGTTGAAATCGAAATTTCTAAATCTTCATTCCATAATCTATAAGCGCAGATTAATTGCGTCAAATCCTTATCATCCATAATAAAATTGGGTTCGATAATTCCTTCGGCTGGACGGAGACGAGGAAACGAAACCGAATATTTAGTCTGCCAATATTTCTTTTGAAGATAATCTAAATGCAGAGCGTTAAAAAAACTATCAGTTCGCCAGTCTTCCAAACCTAATAAAACGCCCAAACCAATTTTATGAATTCCTGCAGAACCAATTCTGTCCGGAGTTTCCAATCGATAATCGAAGTTTGATTTTTTACCTTTGGTATGATACTTTTTGTAAACTTCCTGATGATAAGTTTCCTGATAAACCAAAACCGAATATACTCCAGCGTTATGCAAACGCTCATAATCTTCTGTCGAAAGCGGTTGTACTTCTACTGAAATAATCGAAAAATCTTCTTTAATTAAATTAATCGCATTGAGGAAATAATTGATGTTTACCGTGTAATTCGCCTCTCCCGTAACCAATAAAACATGATCGAAACCCGTTTTTTTTAAGGCTTCAACTTCAAGTTTTATCTCAGCATCAGTCAGCGTTTTTCTTTTGATTTTATTGTCTAAGCTAAATCCACAGTAGGTACAAATGTTCTGGCATTCATTGCTCAGATATAACGGGGCATACATTTGGATGGTTTTTCCAAAACGCTTTTTGGTGATTTCATGGCATTTTTGTGCCATTTGCTCTAAATAATTTTGAGCAATAGGAGAGATTAAAATCAAAAAATCATCGAGATTGTATTTGGTTTTAGCCAATGTTCTTTCGACATCTTTTGATGTGGTTTTGTATATTTTGGATTGAATTGTGTACCAATTATATTGCTCAAAAATAGATTTAAAAGTATTCATGTGAGTTTAGTTTTACTGCAAAAGTTTTTTAACGCAAAGCGCGCTAAGAATACGCAAAGATCGCTAAGCTTTGAGTTCTTGTCTTTGACAAAAAGTCCGCAAAGCTTTGCGAACTTTGCGAAAAAACCTTGCGGACTTTGCGTTAGAAAAAAATTACTCATAAAGAAAAGAAGTCAAAGGACTAGAAGCAGAAGCATAATTTTGTTGATTGGCAACTTTAGCTTCAAAAGCTTTTCTTCCGGCAATTACCGCTTCCTTAAAAGCCTCAGCCATTAGGCTTGGATTTCCAGCAACAGCAATTGCGGTATTCACCAAAACAGCATCGGCACCAATTTCCATTGCTTTTGCAGCGTGAGACGGTGCTCCAATTCCAGCATCAATGATAACAGGAACAGTACTTTGTTCGATAATAATTTCTAGGAAATCAATCGTTTTTAATCCTTTATTGCTTCCAATTGGCGAACCCAAAGGCATAACGGCAGAAGTTCCAGCACTCTCCAAATGTTTACATAAAACGGGGTCTGCATGAATGTAAGGAAGCACGATGAAGCCGAGTTTTGCCAATTCCTCAGTTGCTTTTAAAGTTTCAATAGGATCAGGCATTAAATATTTTGGATCGGGATGAATTTCTAGTTTTACCCAATTGGTTTCCAGAGCTTCACGAGCCAATTGCGCAGCAAAAACAGCTTCTTTTGCATTTCTAGCTCCCGAAGTGTTGGGCAATAAATTAATATTTGGATGATTTAAATGCGATAAAATAGCATCTGTATCAGTCTCAAGATCAATACGTTTTAAAGCAACAGTAACCAATTCACTTTCCGAAGCCAAAATAGCAGCTTCCATCTCTTTATTTGAACCAAATTTTCCCGTTCCCAGAAACAAGCGGGATCGAAAGGTTTTATCTCCTATATTAAACAATGATGTTTGCATGTAATTTTTCGTTTAATTGTTGAATTAATTTTTCTTTCTCATCACTTTCGGTAATGATTCCAGAAACGGCAATTCCGTGAATTCCAGTCTCTATTAACGGACTCACATCTCTTAATGTGATTCCTCCAATGGCATAAACAGGAATTTCGATGTTATTTTTTTTCAGTTTTTGAAGAATTTCGTAATAGCCAGATAGTCCCAAAATAGGACTCAGCTTTTCTTTTGTATTCGTAAATCTAAAAGGCCCCAAACCAATATAATCACATCCATTTTTGACATGATTTTCGATATCTTCAAAAGTGTTAGCAGTTCCTCCAATAACTTTGGTAGGGCCTAAAATTGCTCTTGCTTCATCGATTTTGGTATCGGTTAATCCTAAATGAACTCCGCAAGCATCTATTTCTTTCGTAAGATGTAAATCGTCATTTACAATAAAATTGGCGGTGTACTTTTCGCATAAATATTTTACCTCTTCCGCTAAAGTGAAAGTATCTTTTTGAGTTTGGTTTTTAAATCTCATTTGAACCCAATTACAGCCAGCATCAAGTGCCTTATGAATGTTGTACAATTGTTTTTCGATGGTTTCGCCTTGCGAGATGTATTGCAATTTGTTATACATAATGATATCCAATTAAAGTTGTCGTTGAACTTAAGTAGTTTTCAATATAGTTTTTAGCGTTTTTACAGGCTTCAGGTATGGTTTGATTTAGAGCTAAATTTGATGTAATTGCAGCAGAAAGCACACAGCCTGAACCATGTTTTTCAAAGCATTTCTGGTTTGACGGAAGCAATTCTAAAACTTCATCTTTTAGAAATAAAAGATCTGTCCCTAAACCTTTTTCGTTATGTCCACCTTTTAATAAAATGTTCCTTGAGAATTTATTTTCTTTAAAGCCAAAATCAGGAAAGAGAATTTTGGCTTCATTATAATTTGGCGTAATCAAATCGATTTTTGAAAGTATTGTATTTAAGCTTAAATGATCTTCAATATTCATAAATTCAAATTTTGTGGTCGATTTTAAGACTGGATCCCAAACGATTTTTGTCAAAGGAGAAAGCAGTTTTACAGTCACAAGAATTTCGTTTAAATCCTGTAAAGAAGAAACAATTCCGATTTTCACCGCACTGATTTTATAGTTTAAAAACAATGTTTCCATAGATCGAAGTACAAAACTTAGATCAGTCCACTGAATTTCATAAAACTGATTTTCGGTTTGAATCGTATTTGCTGTCGAAATAGCAAAACCAGTAACTTTATGCTGTTCAAATGTTTTGATGTCAGCCAAAATTCCAGCACCTCCAGAAGGATCTAAACCTGCGATTGTTAATACGAAAGGGCGATCTGTTGACATAATTTAAATTGTTTTATAGGATTCTCGTTGTTCCAAATACTTCCCAAAAGCGCAAAATCATCAAAACCATTTTCAAGTGTTTTTTGAATGTTTTTAGCATCAATTCCGCCTAAGGCAATCATTTTTGTTCTATAATTTGTTCTCGATTTTATTTCTTTGAAGAGATCTGTTTTGGGCTTATAGTTTTCTTTTGAAATACTTTTAAACACAGGGCTTAGAAATGCGAAATCAAAATCATTTTCTAGAGAATTAAAATCTTCAATTGAATGTGTTGATGTTGAATAGCTACAAGGTTTTGAAAACCTTGCAGGAGAATCTGTCGCATTTTTTCTTTCTTTTTCTGAAAAATGAAATCGGTTAATTCCAAAATCATGTGCCAATGCATGATGATGGTGCAAAACAATTCGATCTCTAAATTCTAGTTTTATTTGATGAATGAATTCTGCCATTTCCAATTCCGAAAAATCCGGCTTTCTGATATGAAGCAAAGGCAATCCTTCCTCAAAAAGTTGATGAATGATTTTAATTTCATTTTCAATATAAACAGGATTTGATATTGCAATCATATCTTTTCTCTTTCTTCTTTGTTCTTTGTTCTTTCTTCTTTCTTCTTTCTTCTTTCTTCTTTCTTCTTTCTTCTAGATGTAAATCTCTTTCCCTTGCTCAATAAACTCCTCCGATTTCTCCTGCATTCCTTTTTCTGCTGCGGCAACATCTCTAATTTCCTGAGATATTTTCATCGAACAGAATTTTGGCCCGCACATCGAGCAGAAGTGGGCTACTTTTGCACCATCAGCAGGAAGTGTTTCATCATGGAATTCTCTTGCTGTATCTGGATCTAAAGCCAAATTAAATTGATCTTCCCAACGGAATTCAAATCTTGCTTTACTCAAGGCGTTATCGCGATACTGTGCACCCGGATGGCCTTTCGCTAAGTCGGCAGCATGAGCAGAAATTTTATAAGTAATTACACCATCTTTAACGTCTTTTTTATTCGGTAAACCTAAATGTTCTTTCGGTGTAACATAGCACAACATCGCACATCCATACCAGCCAATCATAGCAGCGCCAATTGCCGATGTGATATGGTCGTAACCTGGCGCGATATCCGTAGTTAAAGGGCCTAAAGTGTAAAATGGAGCTTCATGGCAATGTTCCAACTGTTTGTCCATGTTTTCTTTAATCATATGCATTGGTACGTGTCCTGGGCCTTCAATAAAAACCTGTACATCGTGTTTCCAAGCAATCTTGGTCAATTCTCCTAAAGTTTCTAATTCAGCAAATTGAGCTGCATCATTCGCATCGGCGATTGAACCGGGACGTAAACCATCTCCCAAAGAAAAGGCCACATCATATTGTTTCATGATTTCGCAGATTTCTTCGAAATGTGTGTAAAGGAAGTTTTCTTTATGATGAAACAAACACCACTTTGCCATTATAGATCCGCCACGCGAAACAATTCCAGTAACACGATTGGCTGTTAAATGAATGTAACGAAGTAATACTCCAGCATGAATAGTGAAATAAGAGACTCCTTGTTCTGCCTGTTCTATTAAAGTATCACGGAAAATTTCCCAAGTTAAATCTTCGGCGATTCCTTTTACTTTTTCTAATGCCTGATAAATAGGAACGGTTCCGATTGGAACAGGAGAATTACGGATAATCCATTCTCTGGTTTCGTGAATGTTTTTTCCTGTCGATAAATCCATTATGGTGTCAGCTCCCCAGCGGCAAGCCCAAACTGCTTTTTCAACTTCTTCTTCTATGCTCGAGGTTACGGCACTGTTTCCAATATTGGCATTGATTTTTACCAAGAAATTGCGTCCTACAATCATAGGTTCGCTTTCTGGATGGTTGATGTTGTTTGGAATAATAGCTCTTCCGCAAGCCACTTCAGAACGAACAAATTCAGCTGTAATTTTGCTTTTTGGAGTATTCGCACCAAAACTATTTCCGCTGTGCTGGCATTGCATAGCTTTGGTTTGTTCATTTAAAAGTTCAATACGCTGGTTTTCACGAATGGCGATATATTCCATTTCGGGAGTAATGATTCCTTGTTTGGCGTAATACAATTGTGTTACGTTTGCACCTTTTTTAGCACGTTTTGGCTGATGCAGGTATTCAAAACGAAGATGATTTAAGCTCTCATCTTTTAATCGGCTTTGACCATAATCTGACGTGATTTCATCGAGTATTTCAACATCATTTCGGTCTAAAATCCATTGTTCTCTTAAACGAGGAAGTCCTTTTCGGATATTGATTTCGATATTCGGATCAGTGTATGCACCTGAGGTGTCGTAAACAGTTACGGGTGGGTTTTTCTCAATTCCGCCATTTGAAAGTTTGGTGTCGCTCAAAGCAATTTCTCGCATGGCAACTTTTATCGGATGAATTTCTCCATCGATATATACTTTTTTAGAATTTGGAAACGGGGTTCTAGATATTTGTTCTTCGTTTGTCATGATATTTTTGTTTCAGGTTTGAAGTTGAAAGTTGATTCTGATTGTGTTTAATTGCAACGTTTTTCTGTAGAGACGCGCCGCAGTGCGTCTACGTGTGATTGATAACTTGGAATTTGGAATTTGGAATTTCTTTTTTGTAATTTATCCACCTTGGGTGGCAGAAATAATTAAAATTTCGTCAGTTTCTTGTACGAAGAATTCGCTCCATTTGGTTTTTGGAACAACAGTATTGTTGACGGCAATAGCGATTCCGTTTTGTTTTTGCGGAATTTCGAGATCGAGCAATGATTGAACGCTTAGCGATTCAGCATTGAATTTTTTAGTTTGTTGATTGATTTTTAGTTCCATTCCTTATTAGTTTAGTGTATAGATACACCTTAGGAATGGCTACAATAACGCACAGAAATGCGTTTAAGAAGTCATCTTACTTTTCCCTACGCTAGTATGAACTAGATCAGGTTCAGAGGGTAAAATCTCAGCCTACAAGTTTGTAGACACCCCTAAAGTGTGAAGCAAATATATGTAATTTTTGTTTAAAAGTTTCAGGTTTCAAGTTTCAGGTTCAAAAAAACCGAAAACTGTGACTGAAAACTGATGCTATTTTCCCTTTCGGGTAAAGCAATTTTCCACATGATCATTGACCATTCCGGTTGCCTGCATGTGTGCATAAATAACCGTAGAACCGACAAATTTAAACCCACGTTTTTTTAAATCTTTACTGATTTCATCTGAAAGTGGAGTAGTAGCCGGAGCATCTTTTGAATTTTTGAGATGGTTTACAATCGGTTTTCCATCAGTGTATTTCCAAATATAATCAGAAAAAGAACCAAATTCTTCCTGTACTTTTATAAAAGCCAGAGCATTAGAAACCGCTGCTTTAATTTTTAGTTTGTTCCTAACAATTCCTGTATTCTGCATTAACTCTTCAATTTTATCTTCAGAGTAAAGGGCTATTTTTTTATAATCGAAATAATCAAAAGCAGCTCTGAAATTTTCTCTTTTGTTTAAAATAGTAATCCAACTTAAACCAGCCTGAAAAGTTTCTAAAATTAAAAATTCAAATAAAGTCGGATCATCATAAACAGGAACTCCCCATTCTTCATCATGATATTTTTTATACAAATCGCTTGCAGAGCACCAGCTGCATCTTATTGGTTCCATCTTTTTTATTTTAAATGTATAAAAAAACCTCAAACTTAAAGGCTTGAGGTTTTAAAAAAGTTTCAAAAAAAATTATATGCGTTTAAATTCAACTACATATGTTTCAGATACACCGTATGTATATTTAATTTTTAAAGTCGTTTTATTTAATACTAAGATTTCTCCATTATCTCCAGAAGTATCACCTTCATATAGAACAGTTATCTTATTGTCTTTTCTAGTCCAAGTTCCATTCTCAGTATAATCATTACATTTTGAATTGCTGTATTGAGAATAATGATCAATGAATTTTCCTCCTGCTTGAATTTCAAAAACATCTTTGTTACAACCTCCTTCGTAAACTACTGGAGTTAGTTTTTCTTTTCCATCAACAATGGTTCCGTCTTGATATACTTCCCATTTACCTTCAAGAGACGCGTTATCATCGTCATTACTGCTGCAAGATACTGATAATCCTAGTGCCAATACAGACACAAAAAAAATACTTAGTTTTTTCATTTTGGTAGATTTGTTTGTTAAAATTTTTAACAAAAGTAAAATCTTTTTTAAGAAAAACTAGGTTTTTAAATCAGTTTTTTCGTATTTATTTAACATTTTTTTATAATTTGTTGGTTTTCAAGTAAATCTGATTTTTTTTGCTTTTTAATAGATTTTTTTTTCATTTCTATCTTCCTATTTGCCAGCTATATCCTTTTACACTCGGAATATACGCAGAACGTCCTACAATGACTAAATTAGTGTAGATTTTTCGATTGTATTTAATGCCAATTGCATTTCCAGAAGTGTACATTTTATTGGCTTTAAAGATTACTTTCATTTTGCCGTCTTCAAGTTCTGCGTCAGATACTCTTTCAACAAGCCAGGTAGATTGCCATTTTACAGCCAATTCATTTTCTGCCGTTTTAGTTACGCTTTTTACTAGTTTGACAGCTTCTTCGGGAATTTCAAAGTGTTCTGTTAACTGTTTTTGAGTTATCGTCTGACCCATTTTACATTTCGCTAATATTTTACGAACATTAACAAAATTCAATAATTCCTCGTTGGCTTCTTTTTTTACAGAGATTGGAGGACTTGCAACAGTGTTTTCTGCTGGAGAGCTTAATGTGTTTACTTCTATCGGATTTTTGAGCGAAAAAGTATTTTTTTGAGCAGTAGTTTTCTTTGAGCCAAACTCTTTTGGAGCGATGATGTTTTTTGAAGAAACTTTACGAGGTATCTTCATAGTTGCTGGTGTCAACTTATTGACGGACTGAATGACTTTTTTAGGCTGTTTTTTTTCGTCATTGCCACAGCTGAAAAAGAAATAGGTAACAGAGAATAAAATAAGTAAATAATTATTTTTCATGACCTATAATGTTTTTTTATCCTTTATGAGCAGGATCTTGGTCTAAATATTTTTTAATAAGATGATGTCCTAAATAAATTGCTGGAGTCAATAAAATAGCAATTGCTAATTTAAAAGTATATCCTATTAACCCTGAAGATATAAAAGTGTCAAAATCAATTTTTCCCGGAAGCCAAAAAGCAATTCCTAGAACAATAAACGAATCAAACAATTGCGAAATAACAGTGGAACCAGTTGCTCTTAGCCATATTTTCTTTTCGCCAGTTCTGTTTTTGAAAAACCAAAATATCCAAACGTCAATCAGCTGAGATGCCATAAAGGCAATTAAACTCCCCACTATAATCCACATACTTTGTCCAAAAACCGCTTCAAACTGTTGATCGTTAACAGGGCTGATTCCTTTTGCGGCGGGAATAACAATTGCCATAAAAAGTATCAGAAAAGCATAAGCAATCAGACATGCTGTAATGAAAGAAAGTTTTTTCACTCCTTTTTCGCCAAAATATTCATTAATCAAATCGGTTGTAAGAAATACAATTGGCCAAGGCAAAATCCCTATACTCATCACAAAAGGACCAATTTGAATTAGCTTTCCTCCAATTAACTCAGCCACAACGGCATTGGTTATAAATATTCCTGCTAAAATTACAAAAACAATTTCTTTTCTAGTTTTAAACATGTCATTTTTAAATTGATATTTCAAAAATAAACTATTTCTTTTAAATCTTTGAAACGGATCAATTTTTATAATACGTTTCGATATGAAGTTTGCTTTTGATTGGTTAATTTTGAGATTCTGTTGCTTTTTTTTAATTGAAATTTTGCACAGAATTAATTAATGTATTTGTTATGAAAACACCAATAGAGTTAGATAATTCATTATTAAAAAACTGGTCAGGTCCTTATGGAGGCGTTCCAGATTTTACAGCGTATAAAGTTTCTGATTTTCAGCCCGCGATAGAATTTGCGATCAAGGAAAAATTAGAAGAAATTGATGCAATCGCCAATAATCCAGAGAAGCCTACATTTAAAAACACAATTGAAGCTTTAGAACTTTCTGGCGAAAAATTGGATCGAATTCATGCGGTTTACGGTATTTACAGATCCAATCTGAGTACTCCGGAATTTAATGCAGTTGATACCGAAATGTCACCAAAATTGGCAGAAATTAATGATAAGTTGTATCAAAATGATAGACTGTTTTCTAGAATTGAAACCTTATACAAATCAGATGAAAAGGAGGATTTAACCAAAGAGCAGCAACGTTTGCTTTGGCTGTATTATACCGATTTTGTTAGAGAAGGAGCAGAGCTAAACGAAGAGAATAAAGATAAAGTGGCTAAGATCAATCAGGAATTAGCAGGACTTTTTACAGCTTTTAGCCAAAAGTTGCTGGCAGAAGAAAATAATCAATATATACAGCTAAACACAGAAGATGATTTTAACGGTTTGCCCGAAGAATTTAAGAATGCGGCAATTGCCGAAGCGAAAGAAAGAAATTTAGATGTTTTAGGTTGCATTGGAAATACAAGATCTTCAATTGAGCCTTTTCTGACTTTCTCAAACAGAAGAAATTTAAGAGAAAAAGCTTTTGGCATCTTCGTAAAACGAGGGGATAATAAGAATGAAAATGATACAAACGAAACATTAGTATCTATTTTAAGATTACGAGCAGAAAAAGCAAAAATATTAGGGTTTAAGAATTTTGCAGAATGGAGTTTGTCTAATAAAATGGCCAAAGACCCGCAGAAAACGCTTGATTTAATGAATTCTGTATGGAAACCTGCCGTAGAAAAGGTAAAAAATGATGTTTTGGCCATGCAGGAAATGGTAAATAATGAGGGTGGAGATTTTAAAATACAGCCTTGGGATTTCCGTTTTTATGCGGAAAAAGTTAGAAAAGCACAATATGATTTGGATCAAAATGAAATCAAACAATATCTGCAGTTAGAGAACTTGCGAGAAGGAATGTTCTGGGTAGCTGGAGAATTGTTTGATTTAGGATTTAAACAATTATTTGATGTTCCGGTTTATCATGTTGATGTTCGTGTTTGGGAAGTGAACAACAGAGCTACTGGAGAACCTATTGGTTTGTGGTATTTTGATCCCTATGCGCGTACAGGAAAACGTTCGGGCGCGTGGATGAATTCACATAGAGATCAGCAGAAAATAAAAGGAAAAGTGCTTCCGATTGTTTCAAACAATTGCAATTTTATTAAAGGAAATAGCGATGAAGCTGTTTTGATTTCGTGGGATGATGCCACCACTTTGTTTCATGAATTTGGACACGCGCTTCACGGATTGTGCTCTAATGTTACTTATCCGAGTCTTTCTGGGACTTCAGTTGCGAGAGATTATGTAGAGTTTCCTTCTCAGTTGCTAGAACACTGGTTAGCGACTCCAGAAGTGTTGAATAAATTTGCGCTTCATTATAAAACGAACCAACCTTTATCCCAATCATTGGTAGAAAGAATAGGAAAAGCGGCCAATTTTAACGAAGGTTTTGCAACGGTTGAAACGATTTCAAGCTCTTTTGTTGATATGAAACTGCATTTAACAACTGAAAAAGTCGATCCAGATGCATTTGAAGAGAAAGTTTTAAATGAAATTAATATGCCGACCGAAATTGTGATGCGACATAGAATTCCGCAATTTGCTCATATTTTTTCAAGTGACGGATATGCGGCAGGCTATTACAGTTATTTATGGGCAGATGTTATTAATGCGGATGCTTACGAAGCTTTTTTAGAAGGAAACGGGCCTTTTGATAAGAATGTTTCCGAACGTCTTTATAAAACAGTTTTAAGCGTTGGAAATACGATTGATAATGAAGAAATGTACGAGAATTTCAGAGGACATGCGCCACAATCTGACGCATTGATGAGAGCAAGAAATTTTCCAATTAAAAGCTAAAATAAAAAAGCCCGAATAAATAAATATTCGGGCTTTTTAATATTGAAAAAATAATATATTAACCTAAAGTAACTCTTTTGAAACCTGTAATTTCAACATTGAATCCTTTTACGTAATCACCAACTTTTTTACTGTCATCTTTGATGAAGTTTTGATCTAAAAGAGCTTTCTCTTGATCTAAAGTAGTGTTGTCAGAGATAAAACGTTGAACTTTTCCTGGAAGAATTTTGTCCCAGATTTGCTCTGGTTTTCCTTCAGCTTTTAATTCAGCTTTAGCATCTTCTTCTGCTTGTTTGATAACTTCAGGAGTCAATTGAGAGAAAGAGATGTATTTAGGAACATTTTTTAAAGTTTTTCCTAAACGTTTTGCTTCTTCATTGTCTTTTTCGATTACAGCAATACGAGCAGCAAGTTCAGATTCAACGAAAGCAGGATCAAAATCTTTGTAAGATAATGTGTCAGCTCCCATAGAAGCAACTTGCATAGAGATGTCTTTTGTTAAAGTTTCAGCGTTTGCAACTGGAGCAGAAATTGCAGTTAAAGCAGCAATTTTATTAACGTGAACATAAGATCCAACGTAAGCACCTTCTAAAATTTCGAAACCACCGATTTCGATTTTTTCACCAATAACACCAGTTTGCTCGATTAATTTCTCAGCAACAGTGATTCCGTTGAAATCAGAAGCTAATAATTCTTCTTTAGTAGAGAAGTTGATCGCTTTTTCAACTAAATCTTTAGCTAAAGTTACGAAAGCCTCATTTTTACCTACGAAGTCAGTTTCGCAGTTTAAAGTAAGGATAGCTCCTTTAGTGTTGTCAGCATTGATAAAAGAAACAGCAGCTCCTTCAGAAGACTCACGGTCAGAACGGTTAGCAGCAACTTTTTGTCCTTTTTCTCTAAGGATTTGGATTGCTTTATCGAAATCTCCTTCAGCTTCAACTAAAGCTTTTTTACAGTCCATCATTCCGGCACCTGTAGATTGTCTTAATTTATTTACGTCTGCAGCAGTAATTGTTGACATAATATTTTGAATTTTTAATGTTAAAAGTAAAAAATTCCAGCTTTTAAATCCCAAACTCCAATTTTAATAAATTATCAACATAACGTTTTTAATTTTGTATTTGGACTTTGGAATTTAAAATTTGGAATTTAAAATTTGATTTATTCTTCAGTTGCAGGAGCAGCTTCAGCTTCAACAGCAGGAGCTTCTTCAGCAGCTTCAACTTCTTTTTCAGCACCTCTGTCAGAAAGACCTTCGATTACTGCAGTAGTTACTAAAGATAAAATTTTGTCAATTGATTTAGAAGCGTCATCATTTGCAGGAATCACGTAATCAACCTCTCTTGGGTCAGAATTCGTATCAACCATTGCGAAAACTGGAATGTTTAATTTTTGAGCTTCTTTTATTGCGATGTGTTCAGCTTTGATATCTACTACGAACAATGCTGCAGGTAGTCTAGACATATCAGCAATTGAACCTAAGTTTTTCTCTAATTTAGCACGTAGACGATCAACTTGTAAACGCTCTTTTTTAGATAAAGTGTTGAAAGTACCATCTTTCTTCATTTTATCAATAGAAGACATTTTTTTAACTGCCTTTCTGATAGTTACGAAGTTAGTCAACATTCCACCTGGCCATCTTTCAGTGATGTAAGGCATGTTTGCAGCTTTTGCTTTATCAGCAACGATGTCTTTTGCTTGTTTTTTGGTAGCTACGAATAAGATTTTTCTACCTGATGCAGCGATTTTTTTCAAAGCTTCGTTAGCTTCTTCAATTTTAGCTGCAGTTTTATATAGATTGATAATGTGAATACCATTACGCTCCATATAAATGTAAGGAGCCATGTTTGGATCCCATTTTCTAGTCATGTGTCCGAAGTGAACACCTGCTTCTAGTAATTCTTTTACTTCTATTTTGTTTGCCATTTTTGTACTAGTTTACGTTCTGTTGATTAGCAATGTGTTTTGGCTTTAGGCGCTAAGCTGTAAGCTTTAGGCTTCGAGCATTTGACTTTAAGACTTTCGACTTTAAGACTCAACCCATTTAGATGCTAAACTATATCCTACCTCGGCAGGAGAGCAACAATAACTGTGTTTTTTAATTTCAATAAATAATTGATAAGGTCTTGTCCCATTTGAACAAGACAGGTAATATTAACGTTTAGAGAACTGGAATCTCTTACGAGCTTTCTTCTGACCGAATTTCTTACGTTCAACCATTCTAGGGTCTCTTGTTAATAAACCTTCTGGTTTAAGGATTCCTCTGTTTTCAGCGTTAACTTCACACATTACGCGTGCTAATGCCATTCTTACAGCTTCTGCCTGACCAGTTGTACCACCTCCGTAAACGTTTACTTTTACATCAAAGTTACCAGCGTTTTCTGTCATAGAAAGCGGTTGTAAAACTTTGTATTGTAAAGTTGCAGTTGGAAAGTAAGTTGCGAATTCTTTTTTGTTTACAGTGATGTTTCCAGTTCCTTCAGAAACGTATACACGTGCAACAGCGGTTTTTCTTCTACCGATTTTGTGAATAACTCCCATTACTTAAGATCATTTAGGTTAACAGTTCTAGGTTTTTGAGCTCCGTGAGTGTGCTCAGATCCTACAACAACATTTAGATTTCTAAAAAGTTCAGCTCCTAATTTGTTTTTAGGTAACATACCTTTTACAGCTTTTTCTACTAATAATGCAGGGTTTTTAGCTTGCAATACTTTAGCGGTTAAAGTTCTTTGTCCTCCTGGGTAACCTGTATGACGCATGTAAATTTTGTCATTCAATTTTGTACCTGTAAGGTTAATTTTTTCTGAGTTGATAACAATTACGTTATCCCCACAGTCAACGTGCGGTGTGTAACTTGGCTTGTACTTACCTCTTAAAATCATTGCAACTTTAGAAGCAAGACGTCCTAAGTTATGACCTTCAGCGTCAACAACAATCCACTCTTTAGTTACAGTGGCTTTGCTTGCTGAAACTGTTTTGTAGCTTAATGCGTCCATAATATTATTTTAATTAAACATTCCATCCCCAATAAAGGGGATGCAAAAGTACAATTAATTATTTTAAAACCAAATACCTGAAAGAATATTTTATCTGCTGAAAATCAGGGCTTCAGTTTTTTAAAAAAATATCGAACAAAAAAACCGTCTCTACAATAAAGTAAAGACGGTTAAATATTTAAGAAAAAAAAGGATTATACAATAAATATATTGGCAATATCAACAACTTGCTGTGTCGTAAGTGGCTCATCGTAAGCTTCTGAGCCCGCCGCCGCACCAAAAGCGGATGCGGTATTAAATCCGGCTTGCATCGTTACGCCTTCGCCATCATAAACGGCTTGAGTTGCTGCTGGCATGCCAGCGCCTCTTTCGGCATTAGAGATCCATCCTTTTAAGCCTCTTAATCTTCTTACTTCAGAAGCATGACGCGCTTCAACAGAATGTATCTGCAATGCTGCAGTCAGTAAATCGGGAGCAGTTATCAAGTTTGCAGCTTGTCCTTTATAGGCTCTAACGCCTGTATCTTCAAATGCTTGTGCCAAAGCTAAAAAGGTTGGGTAATCTCCAAACGGATCAAAGGCGCCGCCAACCGTAAAGTCAAAAGTGGGTTTAGGAACGAAGTTGGCGCTTGCTGTACCACCTAGGCCTGCAATTAAAAATTTAACATGATCGGATTCGTGCGCTGCAATTTGTTGGAATACTTTTAAGTCTCTTCCTGCATTTTCTGAAGCTGGAATTACTCCAGAATCTAAAGCCATTGCATAAAATTCGTTTTCAAGATATTCTAATGTTAGCGCAAATTGCAAAGCACCAATAGGAGTAGCAGGAGTTGCTGTAATATCTTTTGCGAAAGCTTTATTGGTAAGAGCCGACAATCCGAATGGAATTGATGCTAGAGCTAGATTTTTTCCAATATTTCCAAACTGCGTAAAACTGTCTCTTCGAGAACCAGTACTGTTCATTAAATTATCGTCAGTAAAGGATTCTATAAATTTTAAAATGTTCATAATTTCTAAGTTTTTGACGGTTAAGATTAAGGTAGGTATTTAGCTGTGAATTTTGTGGTAATAAAACCAGCAGCAATTGGCAGTATTTTAGATGGATCTTTTGCATCATCTAATCCTGTTGACATATTTACAATATCATCTCCGGCAAAATCTTTCGAATTCGGATTAATTAAACTTCTTATTGCGGAAGCGTGTCTAGCTTCAACAGAAACGATTTTTCCTGCCAATAATAAGTAGTCAGCTGTTTTAATTAATTTCCCTGCTCCGTTATAAGCAGCGACGCCCGTATCTTCTAGTGCTTTTGCAGTTGCGAGAACTTCGGTACGGCTGTTGAAATTTAATGAACCATAATTAAAGGCTAAAGAAGGAAGTAATTGCGAACTTGGATCGGGAAGTGCTCCATTCAAAGCGGCTTTGAAAAAATCTCTGTGAACCACTTCATGGTGGTATAAATCAGTTAAAACTTCACGTTCAAGACTGCTAAATACAGTATTAAAACTACTTGCATTAACAACTTTAGTATAAAAGTCGGCTTCTAGTTGTTCAAGAGCATACGCGTAAGTCAAAACTCCAAAATCTCCAGAGCCTAAATCGAAAACACCATTTCTTATTCCGGGCAGTGAGGTGTCCGGCATATCGTTATCATTGTCATTGTCGCTGCAGCCAGCTAGAACCAGACCTGTGGTGACTAATGTTAATCCGCTGAGCTTAAGAAAGCTCCTTCTGCTATTCAATGAAGGGTCAACTTCATGAATTTTAACTTCGTTTTTCATAATCAAGTTTTTTATTAGGTTAATAACATTGGTTTTTAGTTAACGGGTATTTAGTTATTAACGAAATTTTAGTAAGAGCGGTTTTAAAATCTCTGTTTAATTAATTATTATTTCGAAATGACTTATATTTTTAAATACTAATGGCTTGTTTTTGTTTTATTTTAGGTAATTCTACTATATTTGTATTAATTACATAAAATTCAATTGGATGAAAGCTAAAGCAACTCTAAAACAAATTGCGAAGGAACTGGGAGTTTCTGTTTCGACTGTGTCTAAAGCATTGAATGACAGTCCAGAAATTAGTGAACAAACCAAGGTGAAGATTAAAGAGTATGCCAAACTCAAAAATTATAAGCCGAATGTTATTGGTTTGAATCTTAAGAATCGTAAAACAAAAACGATTGGCGTAATTATTCCTAATATTTTAAATTCTTTTTTTGCGAAAGTTTTTAGTGGTATTGAGAAAGTTGCCGATAAAAAAGGATATAATGTAATTACCTGTATCTCGAACGAATCTTTGGAGAAAGAAATTCATACGCTTGAAATGCTGAGCAACGGAACTATTGACGGGTTTATTCTTTCGGTTTCTGAAGAAGCTCAGAAACTTCAAGATTACAATCATTTTTCGGAAATAATTAATGATGGAACACCAATCGTGATGTTTGACCGTATTGCCGATGAAGTAGATTGCGATAAAGTTGTTGTAGATGATTTTGATTCGGCATTAAACTCAACACAGCATTTAATTAATTTAGGATGTAAAAATATTGCTCTAATTTCTTCTGTAGACAATTTAAGTGTTGGAAAGCTGAGGGCTGATGGATATTTGAAAGCTTTGGCAGATAATAATATTCCGGTTAACGAAAAAATCATTCTTCGCACCGATTCTGAAGATGATATGAAAGCAAAAATTGATTCGATTTTCGATAATAAAATTGACGGAATTTTTGCCTTAGACGAAAATGATTCTGTTGCGGCTTTAAGGGTAAGTTTGAAAAAAGGTTACAGAGTCCCAGAAGATATTTCGATTATTGGTTTCGCAGACGGAATTTTAGCTTCAAGACGTTTGTCACCAAGTTTGACTACTGTAAGTCAGCATGGAGTTGAAATTGGAGAAGTTGCAGCAAAAAGATTAATCGAAAGATTGGAAGAGCCAGAAGGAACGATTTCTGAATACGAAACAATCGTCATCAAAACAAAATTGAAAGAAAGAGAATCCACTCGAAAAAAATAATAAAAACAAAAAAATCCATTCGAAAGAATGGATTTTTTTTATACATATGTATGTCAAAAATGACAAGATTGGGTTAATTTTTTTATTTAGAAATCTGAAATCAACAATCTGAAATCAACAATCTAAAATCATTAATGCGCTTCTAGCCAATCTTTACCCATTCCTAATTCAACTTCTAAAGGAACAGACATTTTAAATGCATTTTCCATTTCATGTTTAATCATAGGCTGGATTTTTTCGAGTTCATCGTTGTGAACATCGAACACAAGCTCATCATGCACCTGAAGTAGCATTTTAGATTTCCAGTTTTCATCACGAAGTTTTTTATGAATGTTGATCATCGCAATTTTGATCACATCGGCAGCGCTTCCCTGAATTGGGGCATTTACAGCATTTCGTTCAGCAGCACTTCTTACAACGGCATTGGCTGAATTAATATCTTTTAAATAACGGCGACGACCTAAAATGGTTTGTACATAACCTTTTTCGCGAGCAAATTCAATTTGTTCTGAAATATAAGATTTAAGACGAGGATATGTTTTGTAATAAGCATCGATCAAAGCAGCACTTTCACTTCTAGATAGAGAAGTCTGATTACTCAATCCAAAAGCAGAAACGCCATATATGATTCCAAAGTTTACTGTTTTCGCATTACTTCTTTGTTCGCGGGAAACTTCTTCTAAAGCTACGTCAAAAACTTTTGCTGCGGTCGCTCTGTGAATGTCTTCTCCGTTCTGGAAAGCGGCGATCATATTTTCTTCACCACTCAAAGCAGCGATAATCCTCAATTCAATTTGCGAGTAATCGGCAGAGATTAAAGTATAATTTTCATCGCGTGCTACGAAAGCTTTACGTATCTGACGGCCTCTTTCGGTACGAATCGGAATATTCTGCAAGTTCGGATTATTAGAGCTCAAACGTCCCGTTGCCGCAACCGTCTGCATATAATCAGTATGAACGCGTAAAGTCTTTTTGTCAACCTGTTCTGGTAAAGCCAAAATATAAGTGCTTTGAAGTTTTACCATCTGGCGCCAGTCT
Source organism: Flavobacterium humidisoli (assembly GCF_023272795.1). Lineage (NCBI taxonomy): Bacteria > Pseudomonadati > Bacteroidota > Flavobacteriia > Flavobacteriales > Flavobacteriaceae > Flavobacterium > Flavobacterium humidisoli. Next base: position 1,855,275 of record NZ_CP096829.1, read on the forward strand.
AAAATCTGTTTTACAATTGGGTTATCATTCGCTAAATAAGTTAAAACTTCTTCGCCAGTTGCGTATTGACCCGTTTTGGTTTTCTTTTGCTTTGCACCACCAATTTTTAGTTTGTCAAATAAAATATCTCCTAATTGTTTTGGAGAGGCCAAGTTGAATTTCTCGCCAGCAGTTTCATATATTTTTTCTTCTAAAGATTTGATTTCAACTTCCATTTCAGAAGACATTGCTTTTAAGAAATCTACATCCAAACGAATTCCTTCCGTTTCCATGTCGGCCAATACGCTTACTAATGGAATTTCGATTTCGTCAAATAACTTTTTAGTTTCTGTTTTATCTAATTCGGTTGTGAAGATTTCTTTTAATTGTAAAGTAACATCTGCATCTTCAGCAGCATATTCTTTAATATCTTCTAAAGGAACGTCGCGCATATTAAGCTGATTTTTTCCTTTTTTACCAATTAAAGTTTCAATAGATTTAGGAGAATATTTCAAATATGTTTCGGCTAAAATATCCATGTTGTGACGCATATCTGGATTAATCAAATAATGCGCAATCATCGTATCAAAAAGTTTTCCTTTTACGGTTACACCATAATTAGAAAGGATTTTTAGATCGTATTTTAAATTCTGTCCGATTTTTTCAATGTTGTCATTTTCAAAAAACGGAATAAATTTGTCAACTAAAGCTTGTGCTTCTTCCTGACTTTCTGGGAACGGAACATAAAATGCTTTTCCTTTCTCGTAAGCAAAAGACATTCCAACCAGTTCTGCGTGCAAAGCATCGATTCCTGTGGTTTCAGTGTCAAAACAAACCGAAGTCTGTTTTTGTAAATTTTGTAAAAGCATTTTAATACCTAAATCACCTTGAATGGTTTGGTAAAAATGCTCGGTGTTTTCTAAAGTGTTATAAAACGAAGTTCTTTCGATTTCAGCATTTTCTCCATTCGTATTTCCGCCTCCAAAAAGATCAAATTGATCTTCGTTTTTAGGCTGAGCTTTTTTGTATATTTTGGCATCAGAAGCTGGAGCAGCAATTTGAGTGCCATCAGTTTTAAATAAATTGTCAAACTGTTCTGCCATTCTTCTAAATTCCAATTCCTGAAAAATAGCATCTGTTTTTTCGATATCAGGACGAGAAAGTTCGTAATCTTCTTCATTGAAAGTAACATCACAATCGGTGATAATTGCGGCTAATTTTTTAGAAAGAATACCTTTTTCCTTGTTAGCTTCTATGTTCTCTTTCATTTTGCCTTTTAGTAAATGTGTGTTTTCTAAAAGGTTTTCCATTGTTCCAAATTCTTTCAGGAACTTTTTGGCTGTAACTTCTCCAACTCCAGGCAATCCAGGAATATTATCCACGGCGTCGCCCATCATTCCAAGAAAATCAATTACTTGTTCTGGTCTTTCGATTTCAAATTTTGCCAAAACCTCAGGAACGCCCCAGATTTCGATTCCGTTACCCATTCGGGCCGGTTTATACATAAAGATGTTTTCAGAAACTAGTTGGGCAAAATCCTTATCTGGAGTTACCATGTAGACTTTGTAGTTTTGTTTTTCTGCTTGCTTAGCGATTGTTCCAATTAAGTCATCGGCTTCACAGCCCTCGATTTCAATAATAGGAATATGCATTGCTCGCAATAATTCCTGAATATACGGAATGGCAATTTTAATAGCCTCTGGCGTTGCATCACGATTGGCTTTATATTCGACGAACATTTCGGTTCTTACATGGCTACCGCCTTTATCAAAAGCAACGGCTAAATGATCTGGTTTTTCTCTTTTAATAACATCCAAAAGTGAGTTCATAAAACCCATAATTGCAGATGTATCCATTCCTTTTGAGTTGATTCTCGGGTTTTTTATAAAAGCATAATAACCACGAAAAATTAGTGCATAAGCATCTAGAAGAAAAAGGCGTTTTTGAGTTGACATATTAAAAATATTAGTCTGTAAAAATAAACAATTGGGTTTTAAAAAACGATTTGCTTCTCGAAAATTAATTTTGTTTGACCATATAAGTCCTATAAGACCATTTTTGTAGAGACGCACCGCAGTGCGTCTTCTGGGTCGGTGAAATAAGGCTGAAAAAGGGTTAAATATTTAAATGAATTTATATGACTTATATGGTAGAAAAAATTGCAAAGCGTTAATATCAAGTTAAAATTTTTTATTCAGGGATTTCTTCATTTTCTCTTCATGTTGCGAGGGTAATTTTGAGGTATAAATTAAAAGGTTATTAATTCTTAAATCTTAGAAATCATGAGAAATTTATTAATGTTACTAGTAGCAGTTTTAGGAACAAGTGCAATGGTTCACGCATTTCCTGCAAAAGATGGAAAAGAAGCTCCAGCTAAAGAAGTAAAAGCAACCAAACATCCAAAACACAAATCTGATAAAAAAGCAAAATCAGCAAAAACTGAAGCGACAAAAACAGAAACTGCGAAACCAGAAGCTGTAAAACCAGAAACAGCAAAGGCTAAAAAATAAAAATTGCTCTCGTTTTGTTTTCGAAGCTTTGTAACGAAGGCAAAACAGGAATAATGATTATGAGAATGCGATTGAAGAAGCTGATGAAGAAATTTATCAGCTTTTTTCATTCGTTAATTTTTTAATAATACGCTACTCAATTTTTTATAATTGATTAATTTTAATTGCGCTTAAATGTTGTGCTTATGAATGTTTTAATTGTTGAAGATAATAAGGAACTTGCCGTAGAAGTCTACGATTTTTTATGCAACGCAGGTTATATTTGTAAAATTGCAAATAATTGTGCCGAAGCTCTTGAAGAATTTGGAAGCAATGATTACGATGTTATGCTTTTAGATCTTGGTTTACCCGATGGTGATGGTTTTGAGGTTTTGCAGGCAATTAGAAAAACCAAATCCAAAATTGCGGTAATTGTTCTTACTGCCCGAGGAGAATTGGATGATAGAATAAATGGATTGCATTTGGGGGCTGATGATTATTTGACCAAACCTTTTGCTTTGACAGAATTGGCCGCAAGAATATTTGCTGTAGTTCGTAGAATTCACGGTTTTACTTTAAACAATTTGAGCATTCATGGCTTTTTATTACAGCTTCAGGATTATAAGGTGAGTTTTAGCGATCAGCCAATCAGTCTTACCAAAAAAGAATTTGATATTTTTCAGTATTTGGTTCTCAATAAAAACCGTGTTATTACAAGATTGCAATTAACAGAGCATATTTGGGGCGATATTCTAGAAGTTAATTCTGATTCTAATTTTATAGATGTGCATGTTCGTAATCTTCGAAAAAAACTGGATAAGCATACTGCTATAGATTGGTTTGAAACGGTTCGAAATGTTGGTTATCGTATAAACGAATAAATCGATTCTCGTGAAAATAAAACATCAATTAGCTATTTTTAACGCCTTGACCAGACTGCTGGTCATTTTGGTTTTATGGCTAATGCTTCCTATTTTGGTAGAAAATGTGGTGTATCATCATATTAATAATACACTGCTTGAGAAAAAGAAAAAATTTATTGAACATCTGAATAAGGAAGAGATAAATGATTTTATAGAAAACCCAGACGATTCAACCGATGCTTTTTCTGAATTTTCAACACTGCATAGTGAGTTTTTGGTGCTGTCCAGAGTGTCGGTAAAACCACATCAGAAGAAAACCACTTTTAGTAATGAGTATCGAAAAATTGAAGGAGAAGAAAATGAATATAGAATTCTCCAGCATCATTTTACTTATGAAGGTGAAGATTATCAGCTTGAAATAGGAAGTAGTTTGAGCGAGGTTAATGATCTGACTTTTGCGATTAAACTTTTCATTATAATTGTTTTTGTCGTAATTCTTCTTATTACTTTTTTGGCTGATACTTTTTATATCGAATATCTTTTAAAACCATTTTACAAAATTATCGATACCAAAATCAGGCGTGTAAACGAGCCAGAAACATTTGATCATACTCCGATAAAAGCAACTTCAAGAGATTTTAGAGAATTGGATTTTGTTTTAAATCAAATGATGGATAGAATTACCGAAGTTTTTAAAAAGGAAAAACAGTTTATTTCGAATGTTTCACACGAACTTCTTACGCCGATTGCTCTTCTTAAAAACAAACTTGAAAACTTGTTGCAAAATGAGTCTTTGGACGATCATGCGGTTGATAAAATTGCAGGGTCTTTGAAGACATTAGATATGCTGAAAAAAATCATTAATAATTTACTGTTGATTTCTAGAATAGATAATAATCAATATGAAGCAAATGAAGCAATCAATCTTAAAGAAATCGTTGCTGATCTGCAGGAAGATCTTCTAGATCGAATCGAGGATAGAGATATTCAGTTTATGAACGAAATGGAAAATAATTTTGTTTTTATAGGAAACAAAACCTTACTTCATATTCTTATCTATAATCTCGTAACTAATGCTATAAAATACAATAAGCCAAAAGGAAAAATAATTGTAGAAGACGGTTTTGTAGAGGAGCATTATTTTATTTCGGTAAAAGATTCAGGAATAGGAATGGACGAATCTCAACTTGAGAAAATATTTAGCCGTTTTGCGAGAATTAATTCAGATCAAGAAGGGCAGGGATTAGGACTTGCAATTGCACAAAGTATCGCATCTTTTCATCATATTCAAATCAAAGTTAAATCGGTTTTAAATGAAGGGACAACTTTTACGTTGTTGTTTGAAAAAGCTAATTAAAAGTTAAAATTTTCTGTAAGACTTTTTCTTCATTTTGTCTTCATTTTACGATTATATCTTTGACTTGTAAAAATGAAAATAAACAATCATAAAAATTTAAAGTCATGAAAAAATTAGCAATTTTAGCAGTAGCAGTTCTAGGAACATTTTCAATGGTAAACGCACAAACAACTCCAGCGCCAGCGCAAACGAAAGAAGTGAAAGCTGCTAAACACGATAAAAAAGCAGAAAAGAAAGCTGACAAAAAAGCAAAAGGAGAGAAAAAAGCAGAAGCTGCAAAAACAGAAGCTCCAAAAGCAAAATAAAACTAGACTTAGGTCTTAAAAGTAAATAGTTTTAAAGGTTGGTAGGTTAAAGCTGAAAGAGCCATCTTTCAGCTTTTTTATTTTAACAGCGTTAAATTTTTTATAATAAAAAGAAATAGAATTTTCATTCTTTGTTACTTTGTTTAAAACTATATATTAAATGATCTTTCGTTTTATAATTCTATGCGCTCTTTTATTATTTATTGAGTTCTATTCTTATCAAGCTTTTCGCACTTTAATCAAAGCACGTTGGGTTTTGATTGGCTATCAAGTAATAAGCTTGCTGGTTTTAATATTTATTATTTATTCTTTTTCGCAGGTAGACCGATCAGTTGGTCAAACTAGGCAATTTATGTTTACTACAGGTTTGATGCTCGTAGTATATGTGCCAAAAATTGTACTTACATTAATAATGTTTGGCGAGGATATTATTAGAGTAGGCGCCAGTATACTGAATTATTTTGTTTACAATACTCCGCGAAAGGAAATGATGCCTGACAGAAGAAAATTTGTAAGTCAGATCGCTTTAGGCTTGGCAGCAATTCCATTTCTTTCTATTATTTACGGAATTTTTGAAGGGAAATATAATTTCAAAGTAATCAAACAAACCGTATTTTTTCCAGATCTTCCAGATGCTTTTGACGGTTTTAAAATTACGCAAATTTCTGATGTGCATAGTGGTAGTTTTGATAATCCAGAGAAAATTAATTATGCTATTGATTTGATCAATGCACAAGAAGCAGATTTGATTTTGTTTACAGGAGATATTGTGAATACTCACGCAAAAGAAATGCATCCTTGGCTGGAAACTTTTAATCGTATTAAAGATTATAAATATGGGAAGTTTGCTGTTTTAGGGAATCATGATTATGGTGAATATGTAACATGGCCTTCTGAAAAAGAAAAAGACGAAAATTTTAAGGCGATTAAAAACCTTTATGGTCAGATTGGTTTTAAATTAATGTTGAACGAGCATACTTATATTCAAAAAGGGGATGATAAAATTGCTCTGATTGGAGTAGAGAATTGGGGAGTAAATTTTAAAAAAGCAGGTGATTTAAACAAAGCTTCAGAAAATGTGCATCAAGACGATTTTAAAGTTTTAATGAGCCATGATCCAAGTCATTGGGATGCTGAAATTAAAGACCATCCGAAGAATTTTCATCTGACTTTTGCCGGTCATACGCATGGTATGCAGTTTGGAATTGAAATTCCAGGTTATTTTAAATGGAGTTTGGCACAATACATTTATAAACAATGGGCAGGTTTGTACGAAAACGTCGGAAAATACGTTTATGTTAACCGCGGATTTGGTTTTCACGCTTATCCAGGACGAGTTGGAATTATGCCTGAAATAACAGTAATTGAACTAAAAAAAGGCCGTAATGTCGCTTAATTCGTTAAAAATGCTACATTTGTATAATATTTATTTCTTTTAAGAGATTTAAAAAACTTAAATTTTTGGTTTTATGTCAAAATTTGGAGAACTAATAAATGCCCAAGTTCCAGTGTTAATTGATTTTTACACAGATTGGAATGAATCTTCGGTTTCTATGCATCCTGTTATTAAGGACGTAGCGGCTGCGCTTGGCGATAAGGCCAAAGTAATCAAAATTGATGTAGATAAAAATCAGGAACTCGCAGAAGCACTTCGTATTAAAGGGCTTCCAACTTTAATGATTTACAAAGAAGGGCAAATGATTTGGAGACAATCTGGAGAGCTTGATGCTAATACTATTATCGGAATTGTTCAGGAACAATTTAATGTCTAAATAACTTCTTTTGATTGATGTTATTTAGTGAATAATATCAAACTTATATCCATTTTCTTTTAAAAAATGCAGTGTTCTAGGCAAGGCGAATCTTAAATTTGGAGAAGCCTTAACGCTGTCATGAAAAACAATTACGCTACCTGATTTTACATTTTTTGTTACGTTTTCAAGACATTTTTCTGGCGTAATGCTTTGATCAAAATCGGCACTTAAAACATCCCACATTACAATTTTATAGCCTAAGCTTCTAAGAATTTTAGACTGTGCTTTTTTAATTTTTCCATAAGGAGGACGGAATAATAAGCGGTGAGGGGTTTTCTCTTGCTCGTCTAAAATAGCGGCACAGTTTTGTACATTCTCAATATATTCATTGGTGTGGCTTTTCCATCCATTAACATGATTCATAGTATGGTTCCCAATTGAATGTCCGTCGGTAATCAACTTTTCAAACAGAGCCAGATTGGCTTTAATGTTTTTTCCGATACAGAAGAAAGTAGCTTTAGCATCAAATTTTTTTAATTCAGACAAAACCCAGTCTGTAATTTCTGGAGTCGGGCCATCATCAAAAGTGAGGTATATTTTCTTTTCGTTGTTAGGAATATCCCAGCAATATTTAGAAAACACCTTTTTGATAAATGCATTAGTTTTTACCCAATAGAAGCTCATTTTAAATTAAAATTATTGTCGTATAAAATTAAAAAATGCAGCGCTATTTATCAAACAGCGCTGCATTTTTTTAATAAGTAAGATTTGCGTATATTAATTATTCTTTTTCACGTCCAAAACGCTCGAAAACATTTACATAAGTGTTAAACGTAGTTTTGTGCTGGTTGTAAAAAGCAGTGTCTTTATTGTCATCCATTACGTGTAGCAGGCTTCTGTAACGTTCAATATCAGTAATAATGTCTACTGCTAAAGAAGTTTGGTCAGAAGGAGGCAATGTGCTGTAATAGTTTAGATTCTCTTTATATTTCTGAACTAATTTATTTAAAAGATCTTGCGCCTTAGCTTTTTCACCAACTTTATAATAACCATCTCCAAAAGCTTCAACTAATGAATAATAACCATATTTGTCTAAAGGCATTTTGGTCATCGCTAAATTGATTACATTTTTGGCTTTATCAATTTTGCCTTCAGCAATAAGCTGATTCATTAATCTAGAAAGATTTGTACGGTAAGTAATGCTATTTCTTCTAGTTTCAGGGTCGTGATAGATGTTTCCATTACTATTTCCCCAATCCCATTTCATTACAATATCATACATTTTATCAGCATCAATTTGTCCCATGTCTAATGGTCCGCCATCTTTAGAAGGAGTGTTTTTTACTGGAACCAATTTATAAACCATTCCGTCCAACTGCAGATAATCTTTTAGCCATAAATAGTCTTCATCATCAAAAGCACCACCACTAAAATAGATTGGTCTTTTCCAGTTGTTATTTGCTAAGATATCAAGCATCATTAAACGGTTTTTGTATAATGCGCTTCCTTTGATATCAATGTCTAAATAAGGAACAATAGAATCGTAATATTTAGGATTAACTACTTTATTTTGAATAATAGTGTTTTTATCAACATTTACTCTAATCTTGTTTGTTGGGTAGAAATGGATGGTTTGTCCGTTTTGTAAACCAACAGTCGATTTAGGATTTTTGATGAAATCGATAAAATCTTTAATATTCCAGCGTGTATCAATTTTCTGGATGTAAGCCGTGTAATCCAAATTATCTCCCACATATTGGCTGTGTACAAAAGAAATTGGTAACGGATTTGACTCGTAAGACTTTGCTTTCATTTGATCAATGTACCAATCTGTCATAAATAAACTTGTATTTACAATCTTCACATCGGTTCTAAAATGTTCAATTTCCTGCGCGTACCAAAGAGGGAAGGTATCATTGTCTCCAATAGTAAATAAAATAGCATCTTTATCACAAGAATTTAAATAAGCTTTTGCCATAGCAACTGCTGTATATTTTCCAGATCTATCATGATCATCCCAGTTTTGAGAAGCCATTAAAACAGGAGCGGCCAATAAACTTCCGGCAATAATTACTGGCCCGGCAATTTTTGGAGCCAAGTATTTCTGCAAACTTTCATAAAGTGAATAAACACCAAATCCGATCCAGATGGCAAAGACATAGAAGGAACCTACTAAAGCATAATCTCTTTCACGAGGTTCAAAAGGTCTTTCATTTAAATATATTTTTAGTGCAATTCCTGTAAATAAAAACAAAGCCAAAAGAACATAGAAACTCTTCAAGTCTTTGTTAGCATGGTACATAATACCAATTAATCCTAAAATAAACGGAAGGAAATAATAAACATTACGTCCCTTGTTATTTAATACATCAGAAGGTAAATTGTCTTGAGAACCTAAATGAACCGAATCTAAAGCTTTAATGCCACTAATCCAGTTTCCGTCAAGATTATCGTATTTACCTTGAACATCGTTTTGGCGTCCAACAAAATTCCACATTAAATATCTCCAGTACATATATCCAAATTGGTATTCAAACATAAAACTGAAGTTGTCTGCCGTAGAAGGTTTTTCGATAAGTAAATACTCGCCGTAGCTTCTTAAAAATTTTACGTAACCTTCGTTGTCAATTTGTTTTTGAGCGTAAGCTTTTCTAAATTCCGAAACTGTTTTTTCAACTTCATTGCGCAATTGAGCCGTAGCTTTGTTGTATTCATCTTCGCTTAATTGGCTAGCATCGATTCCGTATTTTGCCAAATCTTCATCATAATTATGATTTGGGTCAATTCTAAACTTTGGAGGATTTGTAAAGTTGATATAGTTTTGAATGTGACCTGTTTCTGTACTCCACATTCTTGGCAGAATTGCTTTCTGATTGTCGTCAGAATTTTGTTCTGCATTTTTATAATTATTGGTAATAATGTATTTACCTGTTTTATAATCTCTTTCGTAGTTTGGTTTTTTGTCTAAATAAGGTGTTTTAGCATCAAGACCGGCAAAAAGCTCAGTGTATTGAGGTCCGTAAAACAAAGGATTTACACCATATTGCTCACGATTATAATAAGCTAAAACCTCAGTTGCATCTGATGGTTTGTTTTCGTTAATGACGGTATTCGCATTTGCACGAACAGGAAGCATTAGCCAAGTAGAGAAACCAATCAGGATAAATAAAACACATAATATAATAGTGTTGTAAAATATTAAACCTTTTTGTCTCGTGTATTTTAATCCAAAATAGAAAAACGCAATAAATAGTAATGCAACAAAGATAGTTCCTGAATTGAATGGAAGCCCCATACTATTTACCATGAAAATTTCGGTTTTTCCGAAAAACGCCATAGTTAGTGGAAGAAGTAATTTAAAAATAAATAACAAGATTCCGATAACAACCACATTAGCAATAAGGAAGTTTTTTATGGTAACTTTTTCGTAGTGTTTGAAATAATATAAGAATCCAATAGAAGGGATGGTTAAAAGAGCCATGAAGTGGACTCCAAACGAAAGACCAACAACCAAAGAAATAATTAAAAGCCATTTGTTTCCTTTTGGTTTGTCCATGTCTTGTTCCCAACGTAAACCAAGCCAGAATAGCAATGCAATTAATAAAGATGCCATTGCGTAAACTTCGGCTTCTACCGCGTTAAACCAAAAACTATCAGAAAACGTATAAGCCAAAGCCCCAACAAAAGAGCTTCCTAAAATAACAATCGAATTGTTTTGGTCAATTTCTGTAAAACGAGCCACGATCTTTTTTAAAATCATGGAAGATGACCAGAACATAAATAATATGGTAAATGCGCTAGAGAAAACAGACATCATGTTAACCATTAGAGCCACATGCTGAGCATCTATTGCAAACATTGCAAAAAATGCACCCATCATCTGGAAAAGGGGAGCTCCCGGTGGGTGTCCTACTTCAAGTTTGGCTGCGGTAGCAATATATTCTCCGCAATCCCAAAAGCTCATTGTAGGTTCTACTGTTAATGTATAAGTTATTAAAGCGATTGCAAATGCAAACCAACCAATAATTGTATTCCATTTATTGAAATTGAATTGTGCCATATTTAGGTGTTAAAAATTTGAGTGTTTTTCTATCCTACAAAGAAAATGTTTTTTTATGTAAAGAAACGAGCATTAACAAAAAATTCTATAAAACTATCGGGAAACAGCAATGTGTTGTTTATGAGTAACTTCTATTGTTGATGGAAATTTCAAACGGAGAAAAATCAAAAAAAATGATTTTTTTTGACCAAAAAGTTTGCACAAACTAAATAAAGACTTAAATTTGCACTCGCTAATAGCACTGCTGGTCTATGGTGTAATGGTAACACTACGGTTTTTGGTGCCGTCTTTCTAGGTTCGAGTCCTAGTAGACCAACAGAAAAGTCTCTCAGAAATGAGAGACTTTTTTTTATTTAAAAAAGTTTTGTTTAAAATTTGCATAAATTAAATAAAGTTTTAATTTTGCACCCGCTTAACCGCACTGCTGGTCTATGGTGTAATGGTAACACTACGGTTTTTGGTGCCGTCTTTCTAGGTTCGAGTCCTAGTAGACCAACAGAAAAGCCTCTCAGAAATGAGAGGCTTTTTTTATGCTGTAAATTTAGCGGATGCTATTTTTGTTTAGAGTCTGATGTTTAGCTATTTGATTGTTTTATTTTTGGTTTAAAGAAGAAGGGACTATTCCGAATTTCTTTTTGAATGAAAACGAAAAATGTGAAAGATCTTCAAAGCCAACGCCAAGATATACTTCTGATGGCGGATTTCCTTGGCTGATTAAATAATAAGCTTCCTGAAGTCTTTTGTTTAAAAGCCATTTTCCGGGTGCCTGCTGAAAAACTTTTTGAAAATCTCTTTTAAATGTGGCTAAACTTCTTCCTGTTAGATAGGCAAATCGTTGCATTTGAACATTAAAGTGGAAGTTTTTATTCATAAAGGCTTCCAGGTCAATTTTTCCAGGCTCATTAAAATCAAACAATATGTCTTTTAATTCTGGATTTATTTTTAGCAAAAGATGAATTGCTTCTTTGATTTTTAAATTGAACAATGTTTCATTGTTTTCTTCTTCGACTTCCAGGTATGATATCAGCGATTCCATGAAAGATTGGTAGAGTGGGTTAGGGGCTAATGAGAACATGGCATTTGTATCGGCTTTTTTATCGGCTTTTAAATTGTGCTCTTTGCTAATTTCTCGTAAAATTTCCTGATCAAGAAAAAGAGAAATGGTTTTGAATTCTCCTCCTGCTGGTGGAATTTTGGTAAACTTAGCTAAATGATTTCGTCTGCTAAAGCGGAAGTCTCCTGGTTTTGAGTGAAAAGTATTTTGATTATCTGTAACAATCATTTCGCCAGAAATCTGATAGCTAAAAACATGTTCTGGTATAAAATGCTCGCCTTCTCGACTCCGTGAGTAATAGCAGGAGTAGAGTATTTTGGGTTTTATTTGTGATTTTATGCTCATATTGTAAAAATACTAAAATCTGGAATCTTTATGCGTTAAAGATTTCCAGATTGAGAGGTTATTTTTGTTGAATTAGTGCTCTTGGCTCTAAATAGGCTTCTAGGCCAAGTATTCCAAATTCACGTCCGATTCCAGATTGTTTAAATCCCCCAAAAGGTGCCATTGGGTCATGACCAATTCCGTTTATTTGAACACGTCCTGCATTAATTTGAGAAGCAACTCGATGAGCTCTTTCCGTATTTGAAGAACTTACGTAGGCTTGTAATCCGTATGTTGTGTCATTAGCAATTTCGATAGCTTCTTCTTCCGATTTATAGGTAATAACGGAGAGAACAGGTCCGAATATTTCTTCTTTTGCAATGCGCATCTGATTGTTTACATTGATAAAGACTGTTGGCTTGACAAAATTTCCATTTTCTAAGCCTTCTGGTTTTCCAAGTCCGCCAGTTAATATTTCTGCGCCTTCATTAATTCCGATTTGAATATAATCTTGAACACGATTGTATTGTTTTGTGCTGACCATTGGTCCTACTGCGGTATTTGGATTTTTTGGATCGTCAACAATAAGGTTTGAGATTATTTCTTTAATAAGTAGTTTAGATTCGTCTAGTTTGTTTTCTGGAATCAGTAATCTTGTTCCGGCAATACAAGCTTGTCCGCTGTTCATAAAAGCGGCGCCAATGGCAAGCGGAATGGCTGTTGAAAAGTCGGCATCGTCTAGAATGATATTTGGAGATTTTCCTCCAAGTTCCAGAGTTACTCTTTTCATTGTGTTTACAGCTTCTTTTGCAATTATTTTCCCAACGTTAGTTGATCCTGTAAAAGAAATTTTAGCAATTTCAGGGTTTCTGCTTATTTCGGCGCCGACAATTTCTCCTAATCCATTTACAATGTTAAATACGCCTTTAGGAAGATTTGCTTCATGAAGGCATTCTGTTATCAATTGTGTTTGCTGGGCACTCATTTCACTTGGTTTGATTACGGTTGTACATCCTGCTGCAATTGCGGTGGATAATTTGCTGCAGATAAAACCGTTGCTTGAGTTCCACGGGATGATAATTCCGACAACACCAATTGGCGCCATTTGAACCTCAGATTCGCCCATTGTTTTAGTGAAGTTGTAAGAATGAAGCATGTCGATTGCAGAGTCAAAACTTTTTAACATATAATCGTAGCTTACGCTTGCAAATTGAAATGTGCCTCCATATTCTTCTGTCATTACATTGACAAAGTCTTCTTTTCTTTTTTTAATAGAAGATTTAATTTTTTCAAGATATTGAATCCTTTCTGAGGTTGTTGTTTTTGAAAAAGTTTTAAAAGCATTTTTAGCTGCTTCAATGGCTTTTTGAGCGTCTTCGGTGTTTCCTAGAAGAACGCTTCCTAGTTTTTCATTTGTTGTTGGACTAATAAGGTCAAAATATTCTGTTCCTTGAGGAGTGATAAATTCTCCGTTAATGTAAATTTTGTCTATTGTTTTCATGATATATATATTTAGATTTTATTTGACAAAGTTCTAAATAAAGCATGCTGAGAGCTTTGTTGTATGGCTCAAATAGACTTTGTTGAAAAGCTCATCGCGAAGGAGTTTTTCTAGAAAAAAACAGGAATTTATTGAATGTATAAAAAGTTTTTATAGTTAGTTTTTTTTTTTTTTTTTTTTTTTTTTTTTGTGTTTGAAGGGGGTTGGGTGTTAGTGGTTTGTTTTAATTCTATGAAGAAATGTTTGAAATGATTTAATATTTTTTTGTTTTTTATTGTTCTTATTATCAGTGTTTTATATATTTGTTATAATTAGAATACTACATTATGTTTTGCGTTAACTGAATAATAATTATAAAAGAATGAATTATGGACAATTTGAAAAAAATGAATTTTACAGAGTTAGATCCTTCTGAAATGAAATTAGTACAAGGGGGAAACTGGGTAGACGATCTGGTGGTGGTTCTTGGTAGTCTTGAGGCTGTGGCTGCATATCTCGGCAAGACTGTAGATGAAGTGCGTGCGATGCTAGGATTGTAATAAGTCTTAAAGAATGGTATGAAAATCTTTATGACTTAAGCTGTTATAAGAAAAGCTTCTCATTCGAGAAGCTTTTTGAGTTTTGATTATTGTTTAAATCTTTAAAGTAATTACAGGTTTAACAGCGTGATTGACTAATCCTTCACTGATGCTTCCATTAAAGAAATGTGCAAAGCCGGTTCTGCCGTGCGTGCACATTCCGATAACATCGGCGTCTATTCTGTTAGAGAAGTTTATAATTCCTTTTTCAATATTTGTATCGTTGTAAATTTGAGTGGTGTAATTGGTGATGTTAAATTCGGCTACAAAGTCACTCATTGCTTTTTCGCTTACATGAGTTGGTTTAAAACTGTTAGGGGTGCAAATGGTAACTAAGTGTAGTTTTGAATCAAATAGCTTGGTGAAATTTAAAAGTTTTTCAAATGGTTTTTTTGCTTCTTCTGAAAAGTCAGAGGCAAACACAATGTCAGAAGCGTTAAAATTTGGAATGTTTTTCTTAATGACTAAAACAGGAATTTCTGAATTTCTCACTACTTTTTCGGTATTAGAGCCTATTAGTAATTCTTCGACTCCAGAAGAGCCGTGAGAACCCATGATTATTAGGTCAACATCATAATCTTTGCTTATCTGTGTTATTCCATGTATAGGTTTATCCATTTTTACAATTTCAGTTACCGGTATTCCTTCCAAATATTCTTTTGAGGCGACTTCATCTAATGTTTCGTTTGCTTTTTTCATAAAAAGCATAGTTTCAGGAATGCTGGTTCCGCCCACTATGGCGTCGTTAGATTGCTGTGGTAATTCGAGCATATGAAGAAGGATAATTTCAGAATTGTTCTTTTTTGCGATTTGAGAGGCAACTCTTAAAGCGTCTTCTGCGTGTTGGGAAAAGTCAGTAGGTACTAAGATTCGTTTCATGATTTTGAGGGTTAAAATGGGAATAATTCTATGTTTTTAATGCTATTATAAAGATACGGAATTATTTTAGAGCAATCAATTTATTTGATTTATAAAAAAAACACTATATTTGCACTGTTATTTATTAAAATCTAAATAATGAGGGGACTAAGTGTCCCCTCTTTTTATAAAATTATGACATTTAAAGAAAAAGTAAACGGATTAATTACAGAAGCTCTTCTGGAAAAACCATCAGTCTTTTTGGTTGATTTGGCAGTTTCGGATTCTTTTAAAATTAGTGTTGGTTTAGACGGTGATAATGGAGTGGCGTTGCAAGACTGTATCGACATAAGTCGTGCAATCGAGAATAATCTAGATCGTGAAGAACAAGATTTTTCGCTTGAAGTAGCATCGGTTGGTGTAGGAACGCCATTAAAAATGGTAAGACAATACAAGAAAAATGTTGGTAGAACGTTGATTGTTACCACAAATACGGAAAAAATAGAAGCAGAATTAGTAGAAGCTAATGATGTTTTTATAATTTTGTCTTGGAAAGCAAGAGAACCGAAAAAAGTAGGAAAAGGAAAAGAAACAGTTCAAAAAGAGCAACAAATACCTTATACAGAAATTAAAGAGGCAGTTGTTACGGTAACATTTTAATTTTAATTAAAAAATTCGCATGGAAAATTTAGCATTAATCGATTCATTCTCAGAGTTTAAAGATAATAAACTTATTGATCGTGTAACGCTTATGGCAATTTTAGAGGACGTATTTAGAAATGCATTAAAGAAAAAATACGGGTCAGATGAAAATTTCGATATCATTATAAATCCTGACAAAGGTGATATGGAAATCTGGAGAAGAAGAGTAATTGTTGCTGATGAGGATCTTGATTTTGAAAATGAGGAAATTACATTGACTGAAGCAAGAAAGATTGAAGCGGATTTTGAAATTGGTGAAGAGGTTTCTGAAGAAGTAAAATTGATTGATTTAGGAAGAAGAGCTATCTTAGCGCTTCGTCAGAATTTAATATCTAAAATTCATGAGCACGATAATACAAATCTTTATAAGCAATTTAAAGATATTATCGGTGATATTTATACAGCCGAAGTACATCACGTGCGTCCAAGAGTAGTGATCTTAGTTGATGACGAAGGAAATGAAATCGTACTTCCAAAAGAAAAACAAATTCCGTCAGATTTCTTCCGTAAAGGAGATAATGTTCGTGGAATTATTGAAAGCGTTGAATTAAAAGGAAACAAACCTCAAATTATTATGTCTAGAACTTCAGAGAAGTTCTTGGAAAAATTATTTGAACAAGAAATTCCAGAAGTTTTTGACGGATTAATTACGGTTAAAAATGTAGTTCGTATTCCAGGTGAAAAAGCAAAAGTAGCTGTTGATTCTTATGATGATAGAATTGATCCAGTTGGAGCTTGTGTGGGAATGAAAGGTTCTCGTATTCATGGAATTGTTCGCGAATTAGGAAATGAAAATATTGATGTAATCAATTATACAAACAATATTCAATTATTTATAACAAGAGCTTTAAGCCCAGCGAAAGTTTCTTCTATCAAAATTGATGAAGATAACAAAAGAGCTGAAGTGTTCTTGAAATTAGAAGAGGTTTCTAAAGCAATTGGTAGAGGTGGTCACAATATCAAATTAGCAGGTCAATTGACAGGTTATGAGCTAGATGTTATTCGTGAAGGAGATGTTGCCGGTACTGTTGCTGATGAAGACGATGTTGAATTGACAGAGTTCTCAGATGAGATCGAAGAGTGGGTAATTGAAGAGTTTGCAAAGATCGGTTTGGATACAGCAAAAAGTATCTTGAAACACGACGTAGAAGATTTAGTAAGAAGAACAGACTTAGAAGAGGAAACGATTCTAGATGTTATGAAGATACTAAAAGAAGAGTTTGATAATTAAGCAATAGCTTACATCTGCTCTAACAACACAACGAAAAAGGTAATAATAAAAAGGTTATATGTCTGAAGAGAGAGTAATAAGAATAAACAAGGTTTTAAGGGAATTAAATATTTCGTTAGAAAGAGCTGTAGATTATCTAAAAGATAAAGGAATTGCTATTGATGCAAATCCAAATGCAAAAATTTCTGATAGCGAATTTAATATCCTTCAAAGCCAATTTGCGGGCGATAAGGGGAACAAGGAGGCTTCTAAAGAGGTTGGAGAAGAAAAAAGAAAGGAAAAAGAAGCATTACGTGTAGAGCGTGAGAAAGAAATTGAAGACAAACGCAGACAAGAAGAAGAGCGTCAAAAACAGCAAGAAATAATTAAAGCGAGAGCGGTTGTTTCAGGACCTGTACAAGTGGGTAAAATTGACTTGAATCCAAAAAAACCTGCGATTACTCCTTCTGAGGAAACGGTTAAGGCTGAAGAGCCAAAAGCTGTTGTTGCACCTGTGCAACCAGAAAAACCTGTTCAAAATGAAACAGTAAAATCTGAACCAGTTGTTTCAACTCCTGTTTCTGAAACAAAAAAAGAAGAACCTATTATTACTGAGAAAAAAGAAGTTAAAGTAGAATCTAAAGTTGCTCAGGAGCCAATCGTGTCTACTGATCCAACGACTTCGGAGGAAACTATTACTACTCAATACCAAAAACTTACAGGAACAACTCTTACAGGTCAGACAATTGATTTATCTCAATTTAATAAGCCTAAGAAAAAGAAAGAAGATCCTAAAGCGGCTCAGAATAAGCCTGGAGCTCCTGGTGTTGGTAATAATAACAACGCAAATAATAAAAATAAGCGTAAAAGAATTGGTCCAAAACCGGGTACGCCTGGTGCGCCAAAACCTGCTACAGGTAATGCGGCTGGAACGCCAAATCCAAATAATAAACCAACTCAAAATAGTGGAGGAGGTTTTAATGCGAACAGAAGTCAAAGACCAGGTTTTGTAAAAGGAAACCGTCCTGCAATTGTCGCAAAAGTTGAGCCTACAGAAGAAGAAGTAAAAAACCAAATTAGAGAAACTCTTGAAAAACTTCAAGGTAAAGGAGGAAAATCTAAAGCGGCTAAATATAGAAGAGATAAAAGAGAAACGCACCGTCAGAAATCTGATGATGAGCAAAGAGCTCTTGACGAAGGAAGTAAAACGATTAAAGTTACAGAGTTCGTTACTGTTGGTGAAATTGCAATCATGATGGATGTGCCGATTACTAAAGTAATTGGAACTTGTATGTCTCTTGGTATCATGGTTACCATGAACCAACGTCTAGATGCTGAAACATTAACTATTGTAGCAGATGAATTTGGTTATGATGTTGAATTCATTACTGTAGATATTGAAGAAGCAATCGAGGTTGTAGAAGATAGAGAAGAAGATTTAGTGACAAGAGCGCCAATTGTGACAGTAATGGGTCACGTTGACCACGGTAAAACATCTTTACTGGATTATATTCGTAAAGAAAATGTAATTGCTGGTGAGTCAGGAGGTATTACTCAGCACATTGGAGCGTATGGAGTTACTTTAGATAATGGACAAAAAATTGCATTCTTAGATACTCCGGGTCACGAGGCGTTTACCGCGATGCGTGCGCGTGGAGCTCAGGTTACCGATATTGCTATTATCGTAGTAGCGGCGGATGATGATATCATGCCACAAACAAAAGAAGCAATTTCTCACGCACAAGCTGCGGGAGTGCCAATTATATTTGCAATCAATAAAATTGATAAACCAAACGCAAATGTGGATAAAATTAAAGAGCGTTTGGCTGGTATGAATTTACTTGTTGAAGATTGGGGTGGAAAAATTCAGTCACATGATATTTCTGCAAAAGTTGGAACGGGTGTTAAAGAATTATTAGAGAAAGTTTTATTAGAAGCTGAGATTTTAGATCTAAAAGCAAATCCAAATAAAGCGGCTCAAGGAACTGTTGTTGAAGCTTACTTAGATAAAGGAAAAGGATATGTTTCTACGATTTTGGTACAACAAGGTACTTTGAAAATTGGGGATTATATGCTTGCTGGTAAACACCATGGTAAAGTTAAAGCAATGCATGATGAAAGAGGGCATACTATTTTAAGTGCAGGTCCTTCGACTCCGGTATCTGTTTTAGGTTTAGATGGAGCTCCAACAGCGGGTGATAAGTTTAATGTATTTGAAGACGAAAAAGAAGCAAAACAAATTGCGTCTAAACGTTCTCAATTAATGCGTGAGCAATCTGTTCGTACTCAAAGACATATTACGCTTGATGAAATTGGACGCCGTATTGCTCTTGGTCAGTTTAAAGAATTAAACGTGATTCTTAAAGGAGACGTGGATGGTTCTGTTGAGGCATTATCAGATTCGTTCTCTAAACTTTCTACAGAAGAAGTTCAGATCAATATTATTCATAAAGGAGTTGGTGCTATTACAGAAACTGATGTTAACTTGGCTTCTGCATCAGATGCAATCATTATTGGATTTAACGTTCGTCCAGCAGGAAATGCAAGACAGCTTGCAGATAAAGAAGAAATCGATATCCGTTATTATTCTATTATCTACGCTGCCATCGACGACTTGAAAGATGCAATGGAAGGAATGCTGGCGCCAGAGATGAAAGAAGAGATTTTAGGAAATGCAGAAATTCGTGAGATTTTCAAAATTTCTAAAGTTGGTTCAATCGCTGGATGTATGGTAACAGATGGTAAAATTTTGAGAACTTCTAAAATTAGAGTTATTAGAGATGGAGTTGTGGTTCATACAGGTGAGTTAGTTGCTTTAAAACGTTTCAAAGATGATGTGAAAGAAGTGACTAAAGGTTATGATTGTGGTATCCAGATAAAAGGATTTAATGATATCGAAATTAATGATGTTATTGAGGCATACCATGAAGTAGCAATCAAAAAGAAATTGAAATAATATTCAATTATATAATTAAAAGTCCCAATGTGAATTGGGACTTTTTTATTTGTGAAATTTTGAGCCGAAAATTGATTCTTAATAATTTGAGATAAATGTGTATTTTAGTTTATTCAAGTTTGGTGCATTGAACTAAAAATAATGAAATATGAAAAAAGGATTTTACTCGATGATTTTATTTATGTGCTTTTCTGCTGTGTCTTTTGCTCAAGAAGCTGTAGAAAAACCAGCTCCGCCAGCAGGTAATGCTTTGGTTGGAGATTATTATGGCGAAGATGTTTCAGATGCTTTGATCAGCAAGGTAATTTCGGTAACGGAGTTGCAGAAAGATCTAAAAACTACAAATAAAATAGAAAGTGTTGCTGTTAGAGGGGAAGTGACGGATGTTTGTCCGAAGAGAGGTTGTTGGATAAGCGTTAAAACGGAAGATGGGTCTTCTTTCTTTGTTAAAATGAAAGATTATGCTTTTTTTGTGCCAACGGCAGTAAAAGGTAAGAATGTTGTTTTAGAAGGAAGTGTAGAAAGAAAAATAACGTCAGTTGAGGAGTTGAAACATTATGCAAAAGATGCTAAAAAAACAAAGGGAGAAATAGATGCTATCAAAGCGCCTAAGGAGGAAATTCGTTTCTTGGCTAGTGGGATAAAAGTGGTAAATTGAAAATTAAAATGAGCCGATTTTTAATTGTGAGATGGTTTTGCTTTTGAGAGGATAGTGTTTAAGATATGTTAATGGAAATAAAAAGGCGAGATAAAAATCTCGCCTTTTTTTGTTTTTTGAATAGATTATTTTCCAGGTTTAAGTAAGAAAACGCTTTTGTATCTTTTTTTGATTTCCGCTAGGTTTCTTTCTGCCTCTATTCTAGTTTTAAAATTTCCAACAATTACTTTGTAATTAGGAGTGCTGAAAATAATGGTCCCGTCGATATTCGAATTTTCTCTTTTAAAATCCGATAACGTTTTTTTTGCCTCGTCGCTTTTGCCACTAAAGATTTGAATTCTATAAGTATCGTTTGTATTTATTGACGTGTTAATTTTACGCTTTTCGTTAAGGAGCTGCTCAAATTTAGGGTCTTGGTTCAGTGTTAAATTTTGATCTTGAGCATTAATATTGTGTGCGAAAGCAATCGTTGTAATTGTTAAGAAAAGATTTTTTGAAGGACTTAAAATTCTCATAATGTGATGGTTTTTATGCAAAAATACTATTTAAAGTTTGAGTGTGAAATTTTAATATTATTTAGAATTGATATAAATTGATAATTAAGACTATTTTAAGGTTTTGAGAATAGTTCATAAGTCGTATTTTTGTGCAAGTTTTAAAAGAGGGTATAGGTTTTTACTGGATTTAGTACAGAAAAAATCATACCAAAAATTAGTAGACAATTATTTATACTATATGAAAAAGGTGGGTAACCATAATTCGATCTCAAGAAAATTGCTGTTTGGCTTATCGCTAACGTTAATTTTCTCCCTAACGTCATTTGCTCAAGATGCTGCTGCTCCGGCGGCGCCTGAGGCTGCTGCCGCTGCTCCAGCTGCAGGAGGCGGTGATCCAGTAAAAGGGAAGGAACTTTTTAATGCAAATTGCGCTGCATGTCACAAATTAGATGCTAAATCAACTGGTCCCGCTTTGAGGGGAGTTGCTGCTAAGCATGATATGGCTTGGATTTACAAGTGGGTGCATAACAGTTCTGACATGATTAAGTCAGGTGATCCTGTTGCTGTTAAACTTTTTGAGGAAAATAACAAAGCTGTTATGACTTCGTTTCCTCAATTGTCTGAAGGAGATATTGATAATATTATAGCTTATACGTCTGAAGTAAAAGCTGAACCTGCTGCGGCTGCAGGAGGTGCTGCAACTCCTCCAGGAACAAATGTTCAAGATGGTGCTATTTCAAATAACATTATTTTAGGGGCTCTTGCTCTAGTAATGGCTATTTTGGTTGTAATGTTGTTTATGGTAAACAAGGTTTTAACTAAAGTTGCGAATAAAAATGGTATTGAGGTTGCTCCAAAAGAAGCTAGAACTCCAATCTGGAAAGCTTTCGTTAAAAACCAATTTTTGGTTTTAGTAACTTCAATCTTCTTGCTTTTAGCTAGTGGTTATTTTGTTTATGGATACTTAATGCAAGTAGGTGTAGATCAGAATTATGAGCCAATTCAGCCAATTCACTACTCTCACAAGATTCACGCTGGTGATAACGAAATCAATTGTAAATATTGCCACTCTGCTGCTCGTGTAAGTAAAACAGCTGGTATACCTTCATTAAATGTTTGTATGAACTGTCATAAAAATATTTCTGAGGTTGCTGAAACAACTGCGACTCCTGAGTACAGTAAAGCGTTCTACGATGCTCAAATTCAAAAATTATATGATGCTGTTGGATGGGATAAGACTAAACAAGCTTATACTGGAAAAACACAGCCTGTAAAATGGGTTCGTATTCATAACTTGCCTGACTTTGTTTACTTCAACCACTCTCAACACGTTTCTGTTGCAGGTATTGAATGTCAAACTTGTCACGGACCAGTGCAAGAATTTGAAATCATGAAGCAATATTCTAAATTAACAATGGGATGGTGTGTTGATTGCCATAGAAAAACCGATGTTAAGATGGAAGGTAACGCTTACTATGACAAAATTCATGCTGAACTTTCTAAAAAATACGGTGTAGAGAAATTAACTGCAGCGCAAATGGGAGGTTTAGAGTGTGGTAAATGCCACTATTAATCGATTTATTAAGATTTTAATATATATATACAATGTCATCAAACAAAAAATACTGGAAAAGTGTTGAAGAGCTAGAAAATAGCTCTATTGTTGAGGCGCTTAGAAATAACGAATTTGTTGAAGAGATTCCTACTGATGAGTTTTTGGGTAACGCTGAGGCTTTATCTACATCTGGGACTTCACGTCGTGACTTTTTAAAGTACGTAGGGTTTAGTACAGCGGCTGTAACATTAGCTGCTTGCGAAGGTCCTGTTCACAAGTCTATCCCTTATGTATTACAACCAGAACAAATCATTCCTGGTGTTGCAGATTATTATGCAACTACAGTTTTTGACGGATTTGATTTTGCTAATCTTTTGGTGAAAACTCGTGAGGGTCGTCCAATTAAAATTGAAAACAATACAATTGCAGGAGCTAAATTTTCTGCAAATGCTAGAGTTCATGCATCTATTTTAGGATTGTATGATAGCGCTCGTTTGAAAGAGCCAAAAGTAGATGGTAAAAATTCTTCTTGGTCAGCTGTTGATTTAAAAATTAAATCAAGTTTGGCAGATGCAAAAGCAAAAGGTGGGCAAGTAGTATTATTAACGAATACTTTAGCTAGTCCATCTACAGAAAAATTAATTGCTGAGTTTATTGCAAAAAATCCAAACGCTAAGCACGTTGTGTATGATGCAGTTTCTTCATCTGAGGCTTTAGATGCTTTTGAATCTGTTTATGGTCAAAGAGCTTTAGTTGATTATGA